>CAMCNL010000041.1 GCA_945876205.1 Candidatus Sulfopaludibacter sp. SbA3 | reverse complement strand
GCTTCCAGTCGCTGTAGGCAATCTTGGTGACGATCTCGCCGCGTTCCTTGATGGCCTCGAGAACGAGGCCGATGTCGAACTGGCCGCCGATGGTGCTCTTCACGCCGATCTCGACGTTGTCGAAATCGATGAAGACGGCGATCCGGGTAGTGCGTGTGTCTGTGAGGCTCATGAATCTTTCGACGCGCCTGGTGGCGCGGACTTGGTTACTCCGGGAGGGAGGAGAGGTAAATCGTAGGTCGCTACAGTATACGTCTACGACTCGCTCAACGGCTGGGGATTCTCGACTTCATTGGGAATAATGCGCGTGAACTGGCCGCGCTGAAGTAATTCGCGTCCTTTGCCACCTCGGCCGGTAATCTCGTATTTCGTGGTGCTGATGGTCTGTTCGCTGCCCCGGCTCGTTTCCACCCGCAGCAGATCGCGGTCGCCCTTCGACGCGATGAAACCCAGCACGCGGTCTTCCTTGCCGCTCAGCTTGATCAGGATCACGCCCTTGCCGGGTCCCGACAGGTAGTTCACTTCTTCAGCCGCGCAGAGGATGGCGCGCGCCTCCTGCGTCGCCGCGATCACGGTCTCATCGCCTGTCAGCTTCGCAACGCCAACCACTTCCGCGCCCTGCGATGGCCGCGCATACCGTCGTCCTGAGCGCGTGCTGGCCTCGACGAATGACTCGAGGCTGAACCGCAGGCTGTAGCCGTCGCTCGTCACGGCCAGCGCATGTACCGGCGGCGCGACGCCTTCCTTCTTGGTGACGATGTTGCCGATGACGCGGGAGTCGAGACTGAACGCGGCGATGACCTTCTCGCCGTCGCGCAGCTTGAACAGTTTCTGGATCGGCTCGCCGTACCCCGTGGATGCAGGCACGTCGATCAGACGCGAGGTGTAGGCCACGCCGAAATTGGTGAAGAAGACCGCGGTCGCCCGCGTGCTGCCCGGCAGGACGGTGAGCACCGAGTCGCCTTCGCGCAACCGCGTCGTCGACAGATCGCGCACTTCTTTCTGCCGCTTGATCCAGCCATCACGCGAGACGATGACGACGTTGTCTTCTTCGACGATGAAGTCGTCTTCGGTAAAGGCGACGTCCTCGGCGGTCTCGATCAGCGTGCGGCGCTTGTCGATCTTGCCGGCGTACTTTTCCTGGATCTCGTGAAGCTCGTTGCGAACGATCTTCCAGCGGCCTTCCTCGTCCTTGAGCAGGCCCGAGATCTGCCGGGCGCGCTTGCGCTTCTCGGCGAGCTCGTTCTGGATGACCAGAATCTCGAGGCGCGCCAACCGGTAGAGCTTTAGTTCGAGGATCGCGTCCGTCTGGTCGGCGTCGAGCTCGAAGCGCTTCATGATCTTCTCGGCCGAATCGGCCTTGCCGTCGGACTTCCGGATGATCTTGATGATCTCGTCGAGCGCGTCGAAGACCTTCTCGAAGCCTTCGAGGATGTGAATCCGCTTCTGCAGCGACGCGAGCTCGTGCTCCAGCCGGTTGGTGACGACCTCGAGACGGAAGTGCAGGAAGTGCCAGAGGATCGCCTTGAGGTCGAGGCGCTCGGGCCGGCCGACCTCGGCGTTCTCCGTCGGGATCAGGCAGGTCAGGTTGACGATGAAGTTCGACTGGAGCGGCGTGTTCTTGAAGAGGTAGGCCATCACCAACTGCGGATCGGCGTCCTTCTTGAGCTCCAGCTCGATGCGCACGTCGTCGGTCGAGACGTCTCTCACGTCAAGGAGAGGCGGCAGCTTGCGCGAGAGCACGACGTCGGCGATGCGCTCGACCAGCACCGACTTGTTCACCATGTAGGGAATGCTGGTGATGAAGATCTTCTGGCCGCCGCGCGAGGACGGCCCCTCTTCCCAGGTGGCGCGAAGACGTACCGTGCCCGAACCCGTCCTGTAGATATCCTTCAGCTCGTCGGCCGAGTTGAGGATCTGCCCGCCCGTGGGAAAGTCCGGTCCCTTCACGTAGCGACAGAGCTGCACGCTGCTCAGATCCGGATTGTCGAGGAGCTTGTCGAGCGCGGTGCAGATCTCGCCCAGGTTGTGCGGCGGCACGTTGGTGGCCATGCCGACGGCAATGCCGGTGGTCCCGTTGATCAGGAGGTTCGGAATCCGTGCCGGCAGCACCACCGGTTCGGTTTTCGTGCCGTCGTAGTTCGGGCGGAAGTGAACGGTCTTCTGGTCGATCTCGGTGAGCATCTCGTCCGAGATGCGCGCCAGCCGGCACTCCGTGTAGCGCATCGCCGCGGCGCTGTCGCCGTCGAGCGAGCCGAAGTTGCCGGAGCCGTCGACCAGCGGATAACGCAGCGAGAACGGTTGCGCCATGCGGACGAGCGTCTCGTAGAGCGCCGCGTCGCCATGCGGGTGGTAGCTGCCCATCACGTCGCCGACCACCTTCGCGCACTTCCGGTGCTTGACGTCGGCCGTCAGGTTCTGCTGCCACATCGTGTAGAGGATGCGGCGCTGCACCGGCTTGAGGCCGTCGCGTACATCTGGCAGCGCACGCGAGGTGATGACCGAGAGCGCGTAGTTCAGGTAGCGGCTCTGCGCCGCCTCGTGCAACGCGACCGATTCCTGAAAACCTCCGGGAGGCGGAGGGGGGACGCCGCCCGATGACGAATCGCCGTTGTCGACGATATCGAAAAGCGAGGGATCGGACTCTCGAGATTTAGCCAAAAATTTTCCCAGGGTTCATGCGGTTATCCGGATCCAGTGCGCGCTTGATCGACTTCATGACGTCTATCGCCTCGGAACCATGCTCCTCCGCAAGGTATTCCATCTTGCCCATCCCGACTCCGTGCTCACCCGAGCAGGTGCCGCCCATCGCGAGCGCACGATGCACGAGACGGCCGTTGATCTCTTTCACCTGCGCCAGCTCGCTGGCGTTGTCGGGATTGATGACGAAGATCAGATGAAAGTTGCCGTCGCCGACGTGGCCGACCAGCGGCGCGACAAGCGTCGATCGCTGCACGTCTTCCCGCGTCTCGAGGATGCACTCGGCAAGCCGCGAAATCGGCACGCACACATCCGTCGTCCATGCCTTGCCGCCGGGACGCAGCGCCACCGCCGCGTAGAACGCGTTGTGGCGTGCATGCCACAGCCTGGCGCGATCCTCGGTGGTGGTCGCCCACTGAAACCCGGCGCCGCCGTTCTCGGCGGCGAGGTCTTCGACGCTGTGCACGTGCTCGGCAAGGTTCGCGGCACTCGTGCCGTGAAACTCGAAGAACAGCGTCGGCACGGAGGGGTAGTTCAGGTGCGAATAGCGATTCACCGCTTCGATCTGCACTTCGTCGAGCAGCTCGATGCGGGCCACGGGGATCCCGAGCTGGATCGCCGTCATCACCGTCTTCACCGCGCCTTCCATCGTCGCAAAGCCGCAGACCGCGGCGGAGACCGCTTCGGGGAGGCCATGCAGGCGGACGGTGACTTCGGTGATCACGCCAAGCGTGCCCTCGGAGCCGACGAATAATCTCGTGAGGTCGTAGCCTGACGAGGACTTGCGCGCCCGGCCACCGGTGCGGACAACGCGGCCGTCGGCGAGCACGACGGTGAGACCGAGCACCGCTTCGCGCATCGTTCCGTATCGCACGGCGGTCGTGCCCGATGCGCGGGTTGCCGCCATGCCGCCGAGCGTCGCATCGGCGCCGGGATCCACCCAGAAGACGGTTCCGGTGTTTGCGAGCGCCTTGTTCAACTGGCGATGGGTGACGCCGGCCTCAACGGTGGCGTCGAGGTCGTCGACGCTGACGCGCAGGACGCGATTCATGCGCGACAAGTCGATCGAGACCCCGCCCCTGATGGCGTTCACATGTCCTTCGAGCGCCGAGCCGATGCCGAACGGGACGACCGGAGAACGATGGCGCGCCGCCGCGATGAGCACGGCGCTGACCTCATCAGTGGTGAGCGGAAATACCACCGCATCAGGCTCACCCGACGCGTGCCACGACTCGCCGTGGCTGTGATGCTCGAGCTGCGTCGGATTGGTCGTGCAGCGATCGCCGAGGAGCGCCTGCAGATCAGCGACGAGCGCGGCACGAGTGCTGGCCGAAAGAACGGACGTCATCGAGCGTTGTATTATTCCAGATTCACTCGTTGCCACACGTCAGGAGAAGAACATGCTGTGTTACGGAGCCAAGGATCTCGCCAGAGCGTATCGCACCGTGCGGGAGAATACGGTGAAGATCGCCGACGAGATCCCTGAATCGAAACTCGACTTCGCGCCGGCACCCGGCACACGGACGTTCCGTCAACTGCTGACGCACATCGCGCTGGCTGATTCGTTCTCCGGCCTCCACAAGGAGAAGAAGACGTCGTTCGAGGGCTTTAATTTTCCCGAACTGGTCGGCAAGATGATGGCCGAGGAACAGAAGCCGCGGACCAAGGCCGAGCTCATTGCGATGCTGAAGGAGCGGGGCGAAGAGACCGCCAGGTGGATGGAGACGGTCGGCGATGATTTTCTCGCGGAGCCGTTCACCCAGCCGCCGGGGATGATGCCAGCGACCAAGAGCCGCTTCGAAATGATCATGAGCATGAAAGAGCACGAGATGCACCATCGCGGGCAGCTCATGCTCATGCTTCGGCTCATCGGCCAGGTGCCGCACATGACGCGCGCCATGCAGGAGCGATTCGCCGCCCGCGCCGCGCAACAGCAACAGCAGCAGGCCACGACCTAGGCCGCACGATCGGCGTGACGTCTCCGTTTACGAGGAAGACGCTCGCGTTTCTGCGGGCGCTCAAACGCAACAACGATCGCGAGTGGTTCAGGGCTCGCAAGCCCGAGTACGAGGAGCACGTCCGTGGGCCGATGATCGAGCTGCTCGCCCGATTGTCGGCCGACTTCCCGCGGTTCGCTCCGGAGCTGGTGTCTGAGCCGCGCGCGTCGCTCTACCGGATCTACCGTGACACGCGGTTCAGCGGAGACAAGACACCGCTCAAGACGCACGTCGCCGCGCACTTTCCTTCGCGGCAGTTCCCCAAGGGCGAAGGGTCGGGTCTCGTTCTCGAGATTGCTCCGGCCTGGGTGTGGATCGGCGGCGGCTTGTACATGCCCTCGTCATCCGACCTGCAATTGATACGCGAGCACATTGCCTCGCGTCATCGACAGCTTCACCGCATCGTCACCGGTGCCGCGTTCCGCCGGGCGGTCGGTGAGCTCGGGGGAGAGCGGCTGTCGCGAGTGCCGCGTGGATATCTGAAGGATCATCCGGCGGCCGACTACCTCCGCTACAGGCAGTTTCTCGCGGGCTGCGAGTACGAAGCGGAGTTTGCGCTCAGTCCAAAGTTCTACCCGAAGCTGTTGAACGTGTTCGAGACGATCGTGCCGCTGATGCGGTTTCTCAACGAGCCGCTGCTCAAGGGCGCGAAGCGCCGGTCGCTCACGCAGCTCCCCTAGACGAAGGACGCATCGCATCGGCGAGCGCGTCGGCGAATCGCTCGGCCTCCGGCGACGAGAGCGTGGCGATCGTCACGCGGATGCCCGGAGGACTGGCGATGCGAAAGCGCTCCCCCGCGGCCACGGCCCATCCGCGCGCAGCCAGTGCCTGCGTGACGACCGACTCCTCGCGCACAGGCACCCAGATGTTCAGCCCGCTGCGGCCCCGCGCCTCGACACCACGAGCCGCGAGCCCGTCGAGGAGCGTGGTCCGGCGCTGGGCATATACGTCCGCGGCCCGCGCCAGGCGTCGTCCGCTCGACGGATCCGACCACAGCGCCAGCGCGAGCTGCTGAAGAATGCCGCTCACCCACCGGGCGCCGAGCGCCTGGCGGCCCTGCACGCGTGAGATCGTGACTTCGTCGCCGGCCATCACTGCCACGCGCAGATCGGGACCAAGAAACTTCGACGTCGAGCGGACGACGGCCCAACGCTCCGCCGCCGCGCTCAACGTCATCGAAGGAACGCCGCTGATGGGTCCCGCGTAATCGTTTTCGACCAGGACGACGCCGGGGAAGGCGCGAAGGATCCGCTGGAGCTCGCGCCCGCGGCGTTCCGAGATGACGCCGCCGGTCGGGTTCTGCGCTCGGGGCGTGATGACGATCGCGTGGCACTTGCGGCGCAGCGCGGCCTCAACATCCTCGGGCAGCGGTCCCTGGTCGTCCAGCCCGAAGGGAACGACGATGAAGGCGGAGACCTTCAACAGATCGAGGAGGCCAGGAAAGGCCGGATCTTCGACCGCCACGTGATCCCCTGGGCGCAGGTGCTCGCGAAGGATCCGCTCGATGCCGTCGAGCGCGCCGCTGACGACCGTCACGAAGCGCGCGTCGATGCCGTCGGCCTCGAATTCGCCAGCCGCGAAGGTGGTGAACGCGCGGACGTGCTGCGGGGTGCCGTAGAGGCGCGGCTCCGGATCGATGGCGGCCAGCGCCGGCGCGAGGGGCGGAAGCAGGGAAGGATCGGGGTTGCCGGTGGTGAGATCGATTGCGCCGGTCGGCGATGGCTCATGCCGCGCGGAGTGCGGCGTGGGGGGCCGGCGAGCGACCAGGGTGCCGCGCCGGCCGTGGCCGGAGATCAGCCCCCGGTGCCGCAGGACTTTGTACGCCGCGGCCACGGTGGCAGGACTGACCTCGAGGCCGTCAGCGAGCTCACGTACGGTCGGCAGGGGGTCGCCAGGCGCGGTTCGCCCCCGGTGCAGACCCTGTTCGATCGAACTGGCAATCGCGGCGGCGGTCGCCCCGGCGATCCACTTATGTAGTGGCACGTATTAAGTTTTGTACTGTAACATAATTGACTCCAGCGCCAGACCCGCGAAAGCGCGGGAGTCACGAGCCTGACAGAATGACCGCTGTGCCCCCCGTTCCGGGCGACGAGTACCGCGCACGGCTCGACCAGCGCCGCGCCGCCCTGCAGTCGCTCAACACCCTCGACGCCCGTTATAGCGCCGCCCGGCTGATCGTCTTCGCCGCCGGCGCGGCGCTCGCCGTCCTCGGCTGGCGCGGCACGACGTCTTTCTGGCTGCTGGCGCTCCCCGTCGTCGGCTTCGCCGTGCTGATGCAGCGCCACGACCGCGTCATCCGGGCCCGGGACGCCGCGGCGCGGGCGATCGCCTTCTACGAACGAGGGCTGGCGCGAATCGAGGATCGGTGGAGCGGCACGGGTGAGCCGGGCGATCGCTTTCGCGACGATCGCCATCTGTACGCCAACGACCTGGACCTGTTCGGCCGCGGATCCCTGTTCGAACTGCTCTCTCTGGCCAGGACCAGGGCCGGCGAGGAAACCCTCGCGTCGTGGCTGAAGACCGCCTCACCCGCGGATGAGATTCGCGCGCGGCAGCGGGCGATCGAGGAACTGACGCCCGCGCTCGATCTGCGCGAGGCGCTCGCGCTCGCCGGGGTGGACGTCGCCGCCAGCGTCGACAGCGACGCGCTGGTGCGATGGGCCGAGGGAGCGCCCGTGCTTCCTCACCAGTGGCTTCGCGGCGTCGCGGTGCTGCTCACCGCCAACGCCATCGCCACGGCGGTCTTCTGGAGCCTGACCGGCAACTCGGGCCCCTTCATCGCGCTGGTCGTCGCGGAGGTCCTGTTCTTTGTGCCCCAACGGCGCCGGATTCAACAGGCGCTCCATGCTGCCGAGGGGCCGGCGCGCGATCTCGACGTGCTGGCGCACGTGCTCGAGCGTCTCGAGCGCGAGCGGTTTTCATCCGCGCGCCTCGCGGCGCTGCGCCAGGGACTCGACACCGCCGGCGTGCCCGCCTCGCGCGCCATCGGCAAGCTGCGACGGCTCGTCGAGCTGCACGACTGGCAGCACAACCAGTTCTTCGCCCCCTTTGGCGCGGCCGTGCTGTGGGGCACGCACGTCGCGTGGGCGATCGAGCAGTGGCGCCGCCGGTATGGGTCGCACGTTGGCGCGTGGCTGCGGACGGTGGGCGAATTCGAGGCGCTTGGCTCGCTCTCCGCCTTTCGGTATGAGCATCCCGACGCGTCGTTTCCCGAGATCCTCGACGCTCCCCTGCCGGATCGTCGAGGTTGCTTCGACGGCGTTGGCCTCGGGCATCCGCTCATCGCCCGCGGGCAGATGATTCGCAACGACGTCCACCTGTCCGGCGAGGTTCGGCTGCTGGTCATCAGCGGCTCGAACATGTCGGGCAAGAGCACGCTCCTGCGCACCGTCGGGATCAACGCGGTGCTCGCGTTCGCCGGAGCACCGGTGTGCGCCGCGTCGCTTCGCCTCACGCCGTTTGTCGTCGGCGCAACACTGCGCATCCAGGATTCGCTGCAGGAAGGACGGTCGCGGTTTTACGCCGAGATCACCCGCCTGCGCGAGTTGACCGACGTCGCCCGCGGGCCGGTGCCGCTGCTCTTCCTCCTCGACGAGCTGTTTCACGGCACCAACTCGCACGACCGTCTGCTCGGTGCGTCGGGCGTACTTCAAAGCCTGCTCAATCGCGGGGCGATTGGACTGATCACCACGCATGACCTCGCCCTCACCGCTGTCGCGAACGAGCTCGCGCCGCGCGCCGCCAACGTCCATTTCGAGGATCACTTCGAGGGCGGAGATCTGCACTTCGATTACCGCATGAAACCGGGCCCGGTGACGCGCAGCAACGCGCTCGCCTTGATGCGCGCGGTCGGGCTCGATGTCGAGTCAGGCGTCAGCCATGAGTGATCCGCCGACACACCCCGCGGTGACCTACGGCAGCTACCTGCGCATCGACGATCATCGCGCGACGCGTGGGCTAAAGCCCACGCGCGACATCCGCCTGTTGATCGCACGTTACCTATCGCCTGTAGAGCGCGGGCTTCAGCCTGCGCGACCCGGCTTCAGCCGGCGCGGCCCGGCGGTGTCGCTGTCTTTCGCGGCGGATTGAAGAACGGCGTCTTCACGACCGTTGCGCCGACAAAATGGCGGGCACCTTCGACCGTCACTTCGATCTCCACGCGAGTGCCGATGGCGTAGTGAGGCGAATCGATTGTCGCGAGGGCGATCAACCGCTTCAGTGTCGGCGACCACGCGGTCGTCGTCGCGCGGCCGACCTGGCGTCCGTCGTTCCGCACCGGGACTGCGACGCGTGACGCGGCCGCCGGAGCAACGGGAGCGAGGCCGTAGCGCTCGTGCAGCGCCTCGACCTGGGGCCAATCCACTTCGAGGCCGACAATCATCCGAGCCGCACCCCTGCGCTGTTCCTCGATGAGCGCGTCGCGTCCGATGAACGGACCCTTGTCGGTCGCCACCAGCCGCCCGAGCCCGATTTCGAATGGTGTGTATTTCTGCGATTCGATCATCGCCTTTCGGCTGCCGTGAAACTCTACGTCGATGAGCAATAGCCCTGCTTCCACTCGCGCCACATCGAGTGCGAGCATCCCGACCGGCTTGAGATCGTAGGGACCGCCCGCGCGGACGAGCGCGTCCCACACGACGAGGGCTGATTCCGCAGGCATCCAGATCTCGTAGCCGAGATCGCCGGTGTACCCCGTTCGGGAGATATCAACGGTCACGCCGTCTATCCGCCCGCTCGTCACGCGGAAGTACCGAAGCGCATCGATGTCGGCGTCCGACGCGGCCCGCAGCACGGCTGCCGACGTCGGTCCCTGCAGCGCAAGCGCCGCGATCCGCTCCGAGACGTCTTCGATCTCGACGCGCATGCCGTCCGCGTTCTGACGCAGCCACCGCAGCGTCGGATCGGCCGCCGTCCAGCGATAAGCGTCCTGGCCTAGCCTCGCCACCGTCCCATCGTCGATGACCTTTCCCCGCTCGTCGCACCAGGGCGTGTAATACACCTGTCCGACCTGCATGCGACCGGCGTCGCGGGTGATGACGCGATTGACGAGCCGCGTCGCGTCCGGGCCGCTGAGGTGGTACTTGAAGAGCGGCGACACATCGATGAGCCCGGCCGCGTTGCGGATGGCGTTGTATTCGTGCTCGTGGTGGATCTCGTAGGCGCTGACCGCGTGGTAGCCCGACCACTCGCGGTAATTCAGCGATTCGCAGAGCGCGAACGTGCGCGCGTGAAAGGGCGTCCCGATCGGCACGCGGCGATCTTACAATCGTCGGTGCGATCGCGCTCGGTTTCAGCGAAGTTCTGATCGCACCGACACGCAGCCACGATCGCACGACCCAGGCGTTAGAATTCCCCCCGGTGAAGTACGACGTCATCGTGATCGGCGGCGGCCACAATGGGCTGACGGCGGCCGCGTATCTCGCGCGGGCGGGGCGGAAGGTGCTCGTGCTCGAGCGCCGTCACGTGCTCGGCGGCGCGGCGGTGACTGAAGAAGTGTTCAAGGGTTTCAAGTTCTCGGTCTGCTCCTACGTCGTCTCGCTCCTCCGCCCGGAAATCATCCGCGAGCTCGACCTCCCCTCTCACGGTCTCGAGATCCTCCCCCTCGATGGCACCTTCACGCCGATGGCTGACGGCGATTACCTCTGGCGCGTCAACGACCACGCCAGGACCCGCCGCGAGATCGCGCGCCATTCGCGCGTCGACGCCGAGGCCTACGACGAGTACGGCCGCGCGATGGTCGACATGGGACGGTTCGTCAAACCGATCCTCAACGTGCTGCCGCCGGATCCGATGTCGCTCGATCCGCGCGAACTTCGAAAGCTGCTCTGGCTGGTGCAGCGGTTTCGCGGTCTCTCGCGACAGGACCAGTACAACCAGCTGCAGTTGATGACGATGAGCGCGGTCGACTTCCTGGACCAGTGGTTCGAGACCGACGTGCTCAAGGCGACGATGGCGGCATCGGGAATCATCGGGACGTTCCTGGGCGTGCGATCGCCGGGCACCGCGTACGTGCTGCTTCACCACTACATGGGCGAGATCGACGGCGCCTTTCGGTCGTGGGGATTGTCGCGCGGCGGCACCGGCGCGATCGCGAACGCGATCGCAGGAGCGGCACGTCAGGCGGGCGTGGAGATCCGTTCCGAAGCCGAAGTCGCGAGGATTCTCGTTCGCGGCAACACGGCGCGCGGCGTCGTCCTGAAGAACGGCGACGAAATCATTGCGGATGTTGTCGCGTCGAGCGTCGACCCGCGACTGACCTTCCTGCACTTCATCGACGAAGGGACGCTGCCCGGCGGATTCCTCGAGGACGTGCGCCGATACAAGTTTCGCGGCTCCTCCGGAAAGGTGAACCTCGCGCTCGATGCGCTGCCTGACTTCACGGCGATGCCCGGCCCAGGCCCCCACCTGCGCGGCGCGATTTCCATCTCGCCGAGCGTTGACTACATGGAGCGGGCATACGACGCGGCGAAGTACGGACAGTTTTCACCGCATCCGTACATCGACATCGTGATTCCGTCGCTCACCGACCCGAGCGTCGCACCACCGGGCAAGCACGTGATGTCGTGCTTCGTGCAGTACGCGCCGTATCACCTGAGCGACGGCACCTGGGACGACAGGAAAGACGCCTTCGGCGATACGGTCGTCAACACGATCGCCGAGTACGCGCCGAACATCCGCGACATCATCCTGCACCGCCAGGTCGTCACGCCGCTCGATCTCGAGCGCGAGTGGGGCCTATCCGAAGGCAACATCTTCCAGGGAGAGCTGACACTCGAGCAGTTGTTCTTCCTGAGGCCGGCGCCGGGATGGGCGCAATACACGACGCCGGTCAACAGCCTCTACATGTGCGGCTCGGCCACGCATCCAGGCGGCGGCATCATGGGTGCGCCTGGACGCAACGCCGCCATGAAGATCCTCGCGGACACCCGCGCATGAGTACCGTCGTCATCATCGGTGGAGGCCACAACGGTCTTGCCGCGGCGTACTACCTTGCCAAGGCCGGACGGAAGCCGATCGTGCTCGAAGCGCGCGGCATCGTCGGCGGCGGCGCGATCACCGGAGAGGTTCACCCGGGCTTCAGGTGTCCGACGTTAACGCATCACACCTGCGTGCACGCCGACATCGCCCGCGACATGGACCTCGCCACACATGGCGTCGAGTTCCTCACGCCGCCGGTCGAGGTATTCGCGCCTGGCGACAACGGATTCCCGATCGTGCTGTCGGCCGATCGATTGCGGACGCGCGACGCGTTGCGGCAACGGAGCCCGAGGGACGCCGAGGCCTACCCCACCTACCGATCCACGCTCGCGCGCATCGCAGGCGCGCTTGGCGGCATGCTCACGCAACCACCGCCCGATATCGATCGACCTGGCACCGGCGATCTGTGGAACCTGCTGAAGCTTGGCCGACGCATTCGCAGCCTCGGCACACGCGACGCGTACCGTTTGCTTCGGTGGGCGCCGATGCCGGTCGCGGATCTCATGAGCGAGTGGTTCGAGACCGATCTCCTGCGCGCAGCGCTGTCGGCGCCGGCGCTGTCCGGAACCATGTTTGGCCCACGATCCGCGGGCAGCGGCCTCGTGCTGTTGTTGCGGCACGCGCACCAGCAGCTTGCGGACGGGGCGTCACAAGTCCGCGGAGGTCCCGGCGCCTTGACCAACGCAATGGCGGCTGCCGCGCGCGCGGCTGGAGCCGACATCCGAACGAATGCGCGAGTGGAGCGCATCCTCATTGGCAACAACCAGGTGGCGGGCGTCCTCGTGGACGGTCGCGAGCTACCGGCAACCGTTGTGATGTCGGCGATCGATCCGAAGTCGACCTTCCTGACGCTCGTAACACCAACGGATCTCGGTCCAGATTTCAGATCGAAGATGCAGCACTACCGCGCCGCGGGAACGGTGGCCAAAGTAAACCTTGCGCTCTCGGCGCTGCCGGCGTTCCGCGGCGCCACGTCACCTGAGTGGCTGGCCGGCCGCATTCACATCGGCCCGACGCTGGACGACATGGAGCGGGCGTTCGACCGCGCCAAGTATGGCGAGGTGCCGGTCGATCCATGGCTCGACGTCGCGATCCCATCGATCCTTGATCCCGGCCTGGCACCGGGCGGCGGGCACGTCATGTCTGTGTACGCGCACTACGCGCCGCACAGGTTGCGCGGCGTCGAGTGGGACGCGGCGAAGCAGACGCTTCTGGATGCGGTGCTGCGCACGCTCGACCGGTTCGCGCCGGGGACGTCCGCGCTCGTCATCGCGGCGCAGGTGCTGACGCCGGCCGATCTCGAGACCGAATACGGGTTTCATGGCGGCCACATCTTCCACGGCGAGCTCGCGCTCGACCAGTTGTTCGCCGCGCGCCCGCTGCTTGGGTATGCGCGATACGACAGCCCCATTCGCGGCCTCTATCTCTGCGGCGCTGGCACGCATCCGGGTGGTTTTCTGACGGCGACCAGCGGCCGGCTGGCGGCGCAAACGGTCCTGAAGGCGCACGGCAGCGTTTAACCAGGTATTAACAACCCTGGGCCGAAGTCGTCGTCTAATGAGTAGGGTATGAAGCCGTTTCTTCTTTCACTCGCCGTGCTGATGGCCTGCGCAACCGCGGCGGCGGCGCAAGCACCCCAACAGGGTGCACCCCCGGGACCCGGGGGCGGCGGCGTAGAAGGCGGGGTGCGCGGCGGACGGCAGGGCGGCGTCGCGCGCGACCAGCAGGCCGCGCCGACAGGCACGGCGGTAATCCGCGGGCGAATTCTCACCGTCGACACCGGCACGCCGATCCGCCGGGCGCAAGTGCGCGCCACCTCCGGCGGCGGACGCGGCCGCCTCACCACCACCGACGCGCAGGGACGGTTTGAGTTCAGGGACCTTCCAGCCGGCCGCTGGGATCTCGCTGCCTCGAAGGCGGGATTCGTCACGCTGCGCTACGGCCAGCGCCGTCCGTTCGAGGCGGGCCGCCCGATCGAGCTCGCCGACAAGCAGGTCATCGACCGCGCCGATTTCTCGCTGCCTCGCGGCGCCGCCATCACAGGTCACGTGTTCGATGAATTCGGCGATGCGGTCGCGGGCGCGCGCGTCCAGGTGATGCGCTACCAGATGGTGCAAGGCATTCGTCGTCTCACGCCCGCCGGCGGCGGCGATCAGAGCGACGACACGGGCGCCTTCCGCGTATTTGGCCTGATGCCAGGCGACTACTACGTCAGCGCGACGGTGCGGGCGTTGCCGGTCGACGACCCAGCCGATGCCACCAGCTACGCCCCGACATACTTCCCGGGTACGGGCAGCGTAACCGAGGCGCAGAAGGTTACCGTGTCACTCGGACAGGAACAGGGGAACGTCAGCTTCGCGCTGCTGCCCGTGCGCACGGTTCGTGTGTCGGGCACGGTCATCGGTTCCGATGGCGGCGCACTCTCGGGCGGCATGCTGATCCTGAGCCCGTCGGATCAAGCGGGTGGCGGCCTCGGCGGTCCATTCGCCGGCGGCGGCCAGAGCAGGGTTGCCGGCGACGGTAGCTTTACGATTCCGAACGTCGCGCCCGGTTCGTACACATTGACCGCCACATCTGGCGGACCCGGTGGCGGAGGCCGATTCGGTGGCGGTGGCGCCGGGCCCGTGCCGGATGTCGAGCTTGCCACCGTGCCTTTGTCCGTCGGCAACGAGGACATCACCGGCATCACGCTCGTGACCGGCAAGGGCGCCACCGTTTCGGGCGCGATCGTCGCCGCGCAGGGCGCGGGGACGAAGATCCCGACAAACGGAATCCAGGTCACGACGCAGGCGATGCAACCGCAGCCTGCCTTTGCGCGTCCCGCACGGGCGGACGCAGACGGCACCTTCGTCCTGAGCAACCTCTTTGGCTTGCGCGTGATTCGTGTGAACGGACTGCCGCAGAACTGGATGCTCAAGGCGGTGATGGTCGGCGGCGTGGATGTCTCGGACACGCCGATCGACTTCAAATCCACCCAGGACTTCAAGGACGCCCAGATCATCCTCACCGACAAGATCACCGAAGTGAACGGCAAGGTGGCCACGGCCACGGCGGATGCCGTGCTCGATTACACGGTCGTGATCTTTCCCGACGATGAAACGAAGTGGGTAGGACCGTCGCGGTACATCCGTTCCGCGCGGCCCGATCAGCAGGGGATGTTCAAGATTCGCTCGCTACCGGCCAACGCGCGCTACCTCGCGGTGGCGGTCGATTACCTCGAAGAGGGCGAAGCCAACGACCCGGACTTTCTTACAGAGATGAAGGCCAAGGCGTCCACGCTGTCGCTCGGCGACGGCGAGTCGAAGGCGGTCGATCTCAAACTGATCACGCGCTGATGTTTCCGCACAAGCCGGTGGTGGGAGTGTGCCAACATACTCACCACATGACGCGGCTTCACTTCATCGGCGGCGAAAAGGGCGGTGTCGGCAAGTCCGTCGTCGCACGTGTCCTCGCCCAGTAATTCATCGACCGTCACATCCCATTCCTCGGCTTCGACACCGACAAGTCGCACGGCTCGCTGCTTCGCTTCTACTCGGGCTTTGCCGCGCCGGTTGTCATCGATCGCTACGAGGGGCTCGACCGCATCGTTGAAGCCGCGGCCGAAGTTCCCGAGCGGCGGATCCTCGTGGACCTTGCGGCTCAGACGCATGCGTTTCTCACGCAGTGGATGGAGGACTCGGCGCTGCTCGATATCAGCGGCGAGCTGGGTGTGTCGGTGACCTACTGGCACGTGATGGATGCGGGGCGGGATTCCGTCGACCTGCTCGATAAGCTCCTGAACCAGTTCGGTGGCCGCCTGCCGCTTGTCGTCGTGCTCAACGAGATTCGCGGTTCCGACTTCACCATCCTCGAATCGTCCGGAGCGCTCGAACGAGCGAAGCAACTGGGAGCGTCGGTGGTCACGCTGCGACGGTTGCAGGACGTCACGATGCAGAAAATCGACGCCCAGAGCTCGAGCTTCTGGGCGGCCACCATGCGCGGCGGCAAGGATGGATCCGTGCTGGGTCTGCTCGAGCGTCAGCGGGTCAAGACGTGGCTGCACAAAGCCTACGACGAAATCCGCCGCATCGATCCCTAGCCCAGCCACCCAGCTACCCAGCTACCTAAAAGTAGTCGCTCCGCCAGTAGAAGACGTCCTCGGAGCGGAGCGGCGCCCCGGTTTCCGCCAGCGGCCGCACCATGAACACGTCCGCAGCCGGGGCGCGCTCCGTGATGCGTAGCTGCGGCGGCACCGGAAAACCCGCCGGCCACCACGCCCGCATCACCGGCACGCGGAGGCTGGGCTCGCGCGCGACCAGCACCTGGAGCATCGCGCCAAGCCGCGCCGCCGCCGGATCCCGATCCCCCGCTTCCTCGATCGTCCAGTTGTCGCCCGAGACGGTGATCACGACGTAGGCGACGGCCGACGATCCCTCTTCGGCGACGAAGAACTCCGTCGGCCGCAGTCCCGTGGGAGCCAGGCCCGAAAACAAGCGCTTCTTGCTCAACGCGTAATACATCTGGGCCGGGTCGCGGCGCAGCGCAAAGCGCGCGGACGCCGAACGCACCGCGTTCATCGCCGCGATGTCGGGAAGATCGCGCTCGGCTCCCGCGCGAACCAGCATCGCCGGCGTCCCGCCTTTTCGAATCAGCTCGACCTTCACCTCCTCGAGCGGCACCGGCTCGAATCCAAGGCGACGATAGTAGGCCTCGCCGATTTCAGAAAACAGCGTGGCCATGACCGCTCCGGCGGCGCGCTCCTGGTCCAGGAGCTGTCGAATGAGCTCGCTTGCGTGCCCGCGGCCTCGCTGTTCTGGAGGCGTGAACACCGCGCCAAGGCCGCACATCCAGCCGTCTGTGCCATCGAGCCGCATGTCGTAGCGGTAGCGCTTGGCGCTGGCGAGCAGGCGGCCCGCGTCATCGACGAGCGCGAACCGGTGCAGATGCGCGAGACCCCACGGCGTCCGCATCTGGGCGGTGTTCCACCGGCCGTACGCGGCGCGGGTCAGTCCTTCGTTCCAGACTGGATACGTGGAGTCGAGGATCTGTTCGAGGAGATCGCCCTCGGCGAGAACTAGTGGCATCAAGTCGGCCGTTGAATTGTAATGGGGCTCATGATCGACGAGCTGCGATATCCGGCGGGACGCTTTTCGCCGGTGACGCCCAGCGACGAGGTGCGGCGCGCCGCGATCGACGACCTGGCCACCCTGCCACGACAGATGCGGGATGCCGTGGCGGGCCTCAACGACGCGCAGCTCGACACGCCGTACCGCGACGGTGGCTGGACGCTGCGCCAGGTCGTGCACCACGTGCCCGACAGCCACCTGAATGCCTACGTGCGTCTGAAGCTGGCGCTGACCGAGGATGCGCCGACGATCAAGCCGTACGACGAAAAGACCTGGGCTGGGCTGGCGGACGCGCGGATGCCAATCGAGCCGTCGCTCCTGCTGCTGGACGCCCTCCACGCCCGCTGGGTCACGCTATTCCGGGCGATGACGCTGGAGCAGTACGCCCGCGCGTTCAGCCACCCGGAGTACCCCGAGGGCCTCCTGACCCTCGACTGGCTGCTCCAGCAGTATGCCTGGCACTCGCGTCACCACGTCGCGCACATCACGTCCTTGCGCCAGCGGCAGGGATGGTAGGGTGGTAAGATGGCCGCGGCGAAAAAGAAGGAATCCATGGCGAACGAGAAGGCTGACATCGGCGACGCGCTCGGCATGATCGAAACCCGCGGCCTGATCGGGATGATCGAGGCTGCCGACGCGATGCTGAAGACCGCGAACGTCACGCTCGTGAGCTGGCAGAAGGTCGATGCGGGGCTGGTCACCGCGCTGATTCGCGGCGATGTCGGATCCGTCAAGGCGGCGACCGATGCCGGCGCCGCCGCCGCCCGCCGGGTTGGCGAGCTGATCGGCGTTCACGTCATCGCTCGGCCGGCCGACGGCCTCGAGAAAGTTTTTCCGATCCTGTAGTACGGCGCTTTCGCTCCCGCGCAACCAGCGGGCGCATCGGAAGCTCCTCCCCCACCATCAGCATCGGCTGCGACGGCTCGTCCATGTTGAAGAGCCGCCCGCCGCGATCGCGCGCGTACAACTGATCTCCGCTGATAAACAGCGTCATCGGACCGTCGTCGCCAATCGTCTCGTACAGGCGAATGCCGAATACGTCGTGAAGCGCCGCCAGCAGACGGCGAAGCCGGGGAATGGAGAACCCCCGCCGGCGGAGATCGGCGAGCACCTGGAGCTCGAGCACGTCGAGCGTGGTGTAGCGGCGCTCGGTGAAGCCGCCCGCCTCCGTACGGTGCGAGGCTATCGCCGGCATGAACAGGCGGCGAGCGTCCCACCACTGCAGCTGCCGGGCCGTCAGGCCGGTCAGCCCGGCCACTTCGCGCGACGTGTAGTGCTTCTTGAGCCTCACGCCTTGTCCTCGTCCTACAGTCCGAGACGCCCCGGTGCCACGTGCGCCACCTCGGGCCGCACGCGCCCGTCGACCAGCACATCCGCGATCGCCAATGCGGTCAGCGGCGCCAGCAGCACGCCGTTGCGATAATGGCCGGTTGCGTAATACACCCCGCGCATTGTGGATGAAGCGCCAATTACCGGCAACTCGTCCGGCATGAGCGGACGCAGCCCGACGCGCACATCTTCGAAGCTCGCTGACGCTATTGCCGGGAGAAGTTCCGCCGCGCATGCCAACAGATGGCTTATCCCACCTGCCGTCGAGCGCTCATCGAAACCGACGTCTTCAACCGTCGCGCCAACGAGAACGGAGCCGTCGTTCCACGGCACGAGATAGCAGGCGCTTCCCCACACGACGCGCGAAATCGGCGGCTGCGGGAAACGCACCTGCAACAGCTGCCCGCGAATCGGCTTCACGGGCACAGGAGGTGACGCGACCTGTCCCGACCAGCTTCCCGCGGCGATGACGACCGCCTCCGTGACAAAGGCTTCATTCGACGTCGTGACACGCAGGCCGCGCCCGATCTCCTCGATCTGCTGCACGGCGCCGAGCGACCGCGTGCCGCCAGTGCGTTGCACCGCCTCGGCAAGCGCCGAGAGCAATTCGGCGGCGACGACATAGCCGTGCTCGGGCACGAGCAAGCCTGCCGACACGTCGTGCGCGAGCGCAGGTTCGATCGACGCGACGCTCGCGGGATCGAGCAGGGAGTGAGCGACGGCCGAAGCCGCCAGGCGGCGCGCCGCCCGTTCGAGCTCTGCCGCTTCGAGAAGCGTCCGCGCTACCTGAAGGGTGCCGGTGCGCCGGTACTCGATCGAATGGCCCGAGTCGGCCCGAACGCGCTCGATGAAGGCGTCGTAGCACGCGAGCCCGGATACGCCGAGCTTCAGGAATTCTTCGGAATGCCCTTCAATGTGGGGAGCGAGGATGCCTGCCGTTGCGTGCGTGGCGCCAAGTCCCGCGCCACGCGGATCGACGATGCGGATGGAGATGCCGCGCGAGGCCAGCTCGTAGGCTACCGCGTAGCCGACGATCCCCGCGCCGACGATCGTGACGTTCACGTCACGATGATAGTCCGCCCGCGTGGCCTGAAGGCCACGCGCTA
>CAMCNL010000040.1 GCA_945876205.1 Candidatus Sulfopaludibacter sp. SbA3 | reverse complement strand
GAACCCCGAACCTTGAACTTCGAACCCTGAACCCCGAACCCCGAACCCCGAACCGAACCTGAACACGAACCCGGAACCCGGAACCAGGAACGGAGAACGGCGGCTTACTTCCCCCCCAGCAGTTCTGCGAGGTGATCCTTCCACCACTTGGCCGATCCGGTGGTGCCGTGACCGCGCGTCTCCTCGCTCGCCGGGATCCAGACGGAGCGGGCGCCGGCGATCTTCTGGGTCTCGCGCTCGAGGATGCCCAGCTCGATCGGGTTCCGCTCATCGTCGGCCGCATCGATCGCGAGCACGCGCGCGCGAATCTTCGCCAGGCCTGGCGCCGGGTTGTAATCGCGCGCGCCGTCGTAGGCGTAGAGCACATCGTTGGCATCGAGCGGTGTCGATTCGGCCAGCCGTTGATCCAGGTATGCGTCAGCTTTCTCGCGCGTCGGCGCCGCCTTGTAGATCGCGCGCGTCCCACCGTTGGTGGCGAGCCCGAAATAGACGAAGGCGGATTTCCACAGACGTGGCTGGGTCGCGTAGTTGCCGCCGTTCCACTCGGGATCGCTGCGAATCGCGTCGATCACCATCCGGCGCAGCATCCAGTTGCGCCCCGACATCGCCGTGGGCAGAGCGGCCATCGGCACCAGGGCGTCCATGAAGTCGGGATACGTCCCGCCCCACTCCCACGTCAGCATCCCGCCCATCGAGTTCCCAATCACGAGCCGCAGGTGCCGCACGCCGAGATGCTCGGTCAGCAGCCGGTACTGCGCCTGGATCATGTCGGCGTAGTTGTAGCGTGGAAAGCGCGTGCGCAGGCCATCGGACGGCTTCGACGACTTGCCCGCGCCGATGGCGTCGGGCAGGATGATGAAATACTTCGATGCGTCGAGCGCCTGCCCAGGGCCGAAGAGCTCGCCGGCAAACGCCTCCGTCAGCAGCGTCGACGCGGCGCCCGTCGTCCCATGCAGCACCAGCACCGGCTCACCTGAAGGCAGGCCGACCGTCGTGTAGTGCATGCGCAGTTCGGGAAGGACTTCGCCGGTGTGAAAGCGGAAATCCCGGACGATCCAATCACCTTCTTTTGGAGCCGGATACTCCGCGGCGCTGGCAGCCGAGGCGGACAGAACCAGGGCGAGACCGATGGTGACCAGCTTCATGGGCGCTATGTTACAGTGACAGCCCTCGAGAGGAGGATTGATGACGAAGCCCGGCCGGAACGATCTGTGCCCCTGCGGCAGCGGAAAGAAATACAAGAAGTGCCACGAGGCTGGCGAGCGCGACAGCGCCTCTCAGGGCCGAATGCTGATGATCCTGGTCGGTGGCGCCGTGGTCGCCGCGATCGCGATCGGCATCGTCGCGTATTCGAGCGACTCGGCCTCCGGTGACGGCGTCCGCATCTGGGACCCGGTGCACGGGCATTATCACAACGCGAACGGAGTGCAAGTCCCTTAGATCGTTCGGTCCGTTCGGATCGTTCGGATCGTTCGGGTCGTTGAGCCGTTTTCGTTCACCGAAGCATCTCTAGCGCGCGAACTTCGAGCGCCTGCAGGCTCCGCTCCAGCTGCAGTCGCCCCTCCTCTACCTGCGCGTCGCTCGCGTCCGCGGCGATGTAGATCGGTTCGCCGATCGCCAACGATACGGTGCTGAACGGTTTCGGGATCTGTGTCTGATCCCAGCTCTTCAACGTCCAGTGACGTGACGCTTCGGCGTAAAACGGCAGCACGGGGTTGCCGGTTGCTTTGGCCAGCCAGATGGCGCCGGGCTGCGCGACGCGCGCGGGGCCGCGGGGGCCGTCCACCGTGAAGGCCGCTGACTTCCCTGCCTGCATGTCACGCTTCAGTTGCAGCAGCGCCTTGAGTCCCCCACGCGACGTCGACCCGCGCGCCGTTCCGTAACCGAATCGCTCGATGATCCGCGCAATCCATTCGCCATCGAAGTTTTCGCTGGTGATGACGATGATGCCGCGGCGGCGGAAGTAGAAGGTGCCGGGAAGAATGCGGCCGTGCCAGAACGCCATGATCGGCTGGCGGCGTGACGCGGCCACCGCATCGAGGTGCTCGCGCCCTTCAACACGCCAGCGCAGCGTCTGCCCGAGCGCGTTGATCAGCGGGTAGCCGAGGCCCGCAATGGCCGCAACCTCGGCCCGTTTTCGACGCGATTGTCGCCAGTCGTCAGTCATAAACCACGAAGGCCAAGAAGATCACAAAGCAAACGCATTTCGTGCTCTTCGTGTTCTCCGTGGTTTACATCCCAATGTATTGCGGGCCGCCTCCGCCCTCGGGCGGAACCCAGGTGATGACCTGGTAGGGATCCATGATGTCGCACGTCTTGCAGTGGACGCAGTTGCTCGCGTTGATCTGCAGCCGCGGCGTACCGTCGGCGTCGTGCACGATCTCATACACGTTGGCCGGACAGAAGCGCAGGCACGGATGGCCGTACTCGGGGCCGCAGATCGAGCTGCAGACGTCGGTGTGCACGAGCAGATGGGGCGGCTGATCCTCACCGTGCGCGGTACCCGAGAAGTGGACGTTGGTGACCTTGTCGAACGTCAGCTTGCGATCGATGCTGGTCGCATTGCTCGATGGCGGGATGTCTTTCGAAGCAGATGACAGCTTCGCCATCCGCTCATGACCCGGATGGCCGAGCAGGTCTCTCACCCACCATCCCCTCGTCAGGATCGAGAGACCGGCGAACACCATCCCCGCGAACAGTCCGTAGCTGAACGCCTGGTGGACGTTGCGAACGGGATAGAGCTCCGCGCGCACGGGGCTGGCGTCGATCTTGTCCTGGTATCGCTTGAGGCTCGAGGCCGACGTATCGCCGGCGCGGATCGCCTCGAACGCGCTCTCGGCCGCCAGCATCCCGGTGCGCATCGCGAGGTGAATGCCCTTGAGCCGCAGCGCGTTCAGGAAGCCACCGGCGTCGCCGGCGATGAGCCCGCCATCCATGTACGGCTGCGGGATGCTGTTCCATCCCCCCTCGGGCAGCGCCTTGGCGCCGTAGCGCACCATCTGTCCGCCGTCGAGCAGCTTCCGCATGAAGGGATGCTGCTTGAAGCGGTTGAACGCCATGTGCGGATCGAACAGCGGGTCCTGGTAGTCGAGGCCGACGACGAGGCCAACCGAGAGCCGGCCCTCGGGCATCGCGTAGACGAATCCGCCGCCGAACTCGTCCTGCCGAAGCGGGTATCCCATGGTGTGAAAGACGCTGCCCGCGGCCATCCGATCGGCGGGCACCTCCCACAGCTCCTTGATGCCGAGCGCAAAGACTTCCGGAGCGCGGTTCGTGCCGAGTTGCAGCCGCCGCAGCAGCTCCTTCGTCAGGTTGCCGCGCACGCCGTCGCAGAAGATCGTCACCTTCGCGCGGATGTCGACGCCCGCCTCGAAGTTCGGCTTGTGCTCCCCGCGTTTGCCGATGCCCCGATCGCCCGTGCGCACGCCAATCACGCGTGCGCCGTCCATCAGGATCTCCTGCGCCGCGAAGCCGCTGAAGAGATCGACACCTTCAGCCTCGACCTGCGCCGAAAGCCAGCGGACCAGCGCGTTCAGCGAGATGATGACGTTGCCGTGATTGCGCAGCGGCGGCGGGATGATCGGAAGCGAGAACTGTGATTTCTCGGTGAAGAAGTACACCGCATCGCGGTGCACCTCCGCGGCAAACGGGGCGCCCTTCTCGGCGTAATCGGGAATCAGGTCGCGGAGGGTCGAGAGGTCGAGAATCGCGCCCGAGAGGATGTGGGCACCCGCCTCGCGCGCCTTCTCGAGCACGGCGATCGAGAGCCGCTCGCCGCCTTGGCCTTTCTGAAGTTGCGCCAGCCGAAGCGCCGCGGATAACCCCGCGGGACCGCCACCGACGATCAGCACGTCGACGTCGAGTACCTCGCGGTCCACGGACCTACTCTTTCTCGAGTTCGGCAATCAGCGCCGGCACGATCTCGAAGAGATCACCGACGATGCCGTAATCGGCTACCTCGAAGATGGGCGCCTCGGCGTCCTTGTTGATGGCGACGATCGTGCGCGAGCCCTTCATCCCGACGAGGTGCTGGATGGCGCCGGAGATACCCAACGCGACGTACAGCTTTGGCGCCACCGTCTGGCCGGAGCTCCCGACCTGGCGCTCCATCGGCATCCAGCCGTTGTCGCAAATCGGACGTGACGCCGCCAGCTCGGCGCCCATCGCCTCCGCGAGCTTCTTCGCCAGCGGAATGTGCTCTTCCGCCTTGATGCCACGGCCGACGGCGACGATGCGCTCGGCCTGGCTCAGGTCGACGGCCTGCTTCGCCTCCTGGTACGGCGCTTCGACCTGCTGGCGGATCCGCGCGCGGTCGATCTTCACCTCGACATTCGAGACCGAAGTCGCCTTCCCCTTTTTCACCGCATCGGCGCGGAACGCGCCAATCTGAGTGGTGATAAACCAGGGCGCCTCGCCGGTGGGGCGCACCTCGGCGGCGAGCTTCCCCTGGAACATCGGCCGGATGAACCTGGCATCGGAGCCCGTACCGGTCAGGCCGGTGACGTCGGTGATCAGCGGCTTGCGAAGTCGTGCGGCCAGCATCGGCGCGAAGTCACGGGCCTGATAGGTGTGCGGCAGCATCACGTAGTCCGGCATCGCCGTCCTGATGAGGCCGTCGAGCGCCATGACGTAGGCATCGGGGGTATAGCGCGCGAGCAGGGCGTCCTGGGCGACGAGCACCTCGCCCACGCCGGCGGCGGCGAGCTCCTGGGGCACGCCGCCCGGGGCGGAGCCGAGCACGACGATCTTGATGGGCGCGCTGCCGGCCAGCAACTGCGCGGCGGCCAGCGTTTCCCACGTGGCGCGATTCAGCTTGCCGTCGCGCTGTTCGGCGATCACCAGGATCACAGGACCCTCGCCTCTTCGCGCAGCCGGCGCACGAGCTCGGCGGCCGCAGTCTCCGGCGATCCGGTAATCAACTGCGTCTGCTTGCTCCGCGCCGGAAGCGCCAACGAGAGGATCTGCTGCGAAGGCTGAAGACCGGGAGGCAGCGGCAGCCGCTTGATCTCGCGGCTCTTGGCGGCCATGATGCCGCGCAGCGTTGCGTAGCGGAGCTGGTTGATACCGCTCTGAATCGTCAGCAGCGCCGGCAGCGGGATGGTGAGCCGCTGAAACCAGCCGCCCTCGAGCTCGCGGTTCACGCGCACGCTGCTGCCGTCCTGCACCTGCACTTCCATGATGATCGTCGAGTGCGGCATGTCGAGCCGCTCGGCGAGGATGACACCCACCTGGCCGTTTCCCTGGTCGTCGGACTGCAGGCCGGTCAACACCAGGTCGAACTTCTCCTCCGCCATCGCCGGCGCCAGTGCGTCCGCGATCATCACGGCGTCGGCAGATGCCAGTGAATCGTGTTCGACGTGGATGGCGCGATCGGCGCCACGCGCCAGCGCCTCGCGGATCACCTGCTGCAGACGAACCGGACCGGCCGAGCAGACCACCACTTCCCCGCTATGCCGTTCGCGCAGACGCAGCGCCTCTTCGAGCGCGTAGGCGTCCGGCTCGTTCATCTCGTAGGGCACGTCCTGATCGCGGATCCAGGTCTTCGCCTCGTTGAGGCGAGGCTGCCACTCGCGCGTGGGAACCTGCTTGATACAGACGGCAATCTTCATAAGGCGAAACGTCCTTCACTGATCCGACACACCGAGGCTCCGAGACGCCGAGAAAAACAAGAAATACCTTTCCTCGGTGTCTCGGTGCCTCGGTGTGCCGTGGCGGTGATCACGCCTCGTATTTCTTGAATAGAAGGGCGGCGTTGGTGCCACCGAACCCGAAGGAGTTGGACAGCGCGTACTTGATCGACATCCGCCGGCTGGTGTGCGGCACGTAGTCGAGATCGCACTCCGGGTCGGGGTTGTCGAGGTTGATCGTGGGCGGCACGATTTGCTCGTGGACGGCGAGCGCGCTGATGCCGGCTTCGAGGCCGCCGGCGCCGCCGAGCAAGTGGCCGGTCATCGACTTGGTCGAGGAGATGGCGAGCTTGCGCGCGTGGTCGCCGAAGGCGCCCTTGATGGCCAGTGTCTCCAGCTTGTCGTTGAACGGCGTGGAGGTGCCATGCGCGTTGATGTAGTCGACTTCGTCCGGCCGGATACCGGCCTTGCGGATCGCCATCGCCATCACGCGGCGGGCGCCGTCGCCATCCTCGGAGGGCGCGGTCATGTGGTACGCATCGGCCGAGGAGCCGTAGCCGACGAGCTCGGCATAGATCGGCGCGCCGCGGCGCTGCGCGTGCTCGAGCTCTTCGAGGATCACGACGCCGGCGCCCTCGCCGATGATGAAACCCTCGCGGTCCTTGTCGAACGGCCGGCTGGCGCGCCCCGGCTCGTCGTTGCGCGTCGAGAGGGCGCGCATCGAGGCGAACCCGCCGACGCTCATCGGGGTGATCGCCGCCTCGGAGCCGCCGGCGATCATCGCGTCGGCATCGCCGCGCTTGATGATCTCGAACGATTCGCCGATGGCGTGCGCCGACGCCGAACAGGCGGTGCAGGTCGCCAGGTTCGGCCCCTTCGCCCCAAACCGGATCGACACCTGCCCCGCGGCGAGGTTGATGATGGCCGATGGAATGAAGAAGGGCGAGATCTTGCGCGGGCCGCCGCCCAGGAGCGACTCGTGCTCGCGCTCGATGGTGATGAACCCGCCGATGCCCGACCCGATGAACACGCCGACGTTCGGCGCGTTCTCCGCGGTGATCTGCAGCTTCGAGTCATCCATCGCGAATTGCGACGCCGCAATCGCGTACTGGATGAAAAGGTCCATCTTCTTGACGTCCTTCTTCTCGACGAACTGCAGGGGATCGAACCCCTTCACCTCCGCGGCTATCCGCGCGGCAAACGCGCTCGCATCGAACTTGGTGATCGGGCCGACCCCGCTCGTGCCCGCCAGCAGGGCGGACCAGTTCGCGCTCGTGCCGATCCCGAGCGACGACACCAGGCCGATGCCGGTGATGACGACTCGCCTACTCAAAGTGCCTCCGGGGCTCCGGTTATCCCTTCTTGCTCTTCGCGTGCGCGTCGATGTAATCGATCGCTTCCTTCACGCGGGTGATCTTCTCGGCGTCCTCGTCGGGGATCTCGATGCCGAATTCCTCTTCGAACGCCATCACGAGCTCCACCGTGTCGAGCGAGTCGGCCCCGAGGTCGTCCACGAACGACGCATCCGGAGTCACTTCTTCCTCGTCGACGCCCAGCTGTTCCACGATGATGCTCTTGACCTTATCTGCAACCGCCATTCAGCCTCCTCACATGTACATGCCGCCGTTGACGGCGAGTACCTGACCTGTAATATACGACGCCTCATCGGAGGCGAGAAAACAAACCGCTACCGCGACGTCCGCGGTCGTACCCAGCCGGCCGAGCGGGATCTGCGACGCCCAGTCGACCTGTGCCTTGTCCGTGATCGCCCTGGTCATGTCGGTGTCAATCAACCCCGGCGTCACCACGTTCACGGTGATATTGCGCGACGCCAGCTCCCGCGCCAGCGCCTTGCTGAACCCAATCAGGCCGGCCTTCGACGCCGCGTAATTGGCCTGGCCGGCGTTGCCCATCTGCCCGACCACCGAGCTGATGCAGATGATCCGCCCGCTTCGCTGCTTGACCATCGGCTTGACCACCGCCTGCGTGCAGGTGAAGGCCGACGTCAGGTTGGTGGCGATGACCTGGTCCCAGTCGTCGCGCTTCATCCGCAGCATCAACTGGTCGCGCGCGATGCCCGCATTGTTCACCAGGATGTCGACCCGGCCGTGCCGCTCCAGCGTCCCCGCGACCAGCGCGTGGACCGAGGCCTCATCGGTCACGTCACACGAGCCGAGATCCGCCTTTCCTCCCGCCGCCTGGATCGCCTCGACCGTGGCCGCTGCGTTGTCGCTGCGCGCCGCGGCGACGACGTGCGCACCGCGGGCGGCGAGCTGCGCGGCAATCTCACGTCCGATGCCCCGCGACGCCCCGGTCACGATCGCAACTTTTCCTGTGAAGTCCGTCACGCGCGTAACGCCGCCTCGATCGGCCCAAGGTCTCCCGACGCGGCGAAGTTGAAAACGCGTGCGTCAGCGTGGATCTTCTGGACCAGGCCGCTCAACACCCGGCCCGGGCCCACCTCAACATACGTGGTGACGCCGTCAGACGCAAGGCGGCGAATGACCGATTCCCATTGCACCGGGGCGGACACCTGGCGTACCAGCGCCTCGATGGCGGCCGACGCGTCGCGCTTCGGCTCGGCGTCCACGTTGGCGACGACCGGCACCCGCGGATCGCGCGCGGCGAGCGCGCGCAGCTCCGGCGCCAGGCGCGCTTCGGCGGGCTTCATCATCGCGCAGTGAAAGGGCGCGCTGACCGGCAGCGGGATCGCCCGCTTCGCGCCGAGCGCCTTGGCCCGCTCCGACGCACGCTTCACCGCCGCGGTCGCTCCGGCAATCACGACCTGGCCAGGGGCGTTGATGTTGGCCGGGCTCACGACCTGCCCTTCGGCCGCCTCGTCGCACGCCTGCTGCACGAGCTCCGGCGCCAGGCCGAGAATCGCCGCCATGGCCCCCTCGCCGACCGGCACGGCCTCCTGCATGTAACGCCCGCGCCGCCGCACCAGCGGCACCGCATCCGCAAACGCCATCGTCCCCGCCGCCACGTTCGCCGAGTACTCGCCAAGGCTGTGACCGGCGACGAATGCCGGCTCGATGCCGCGCGACGCCAGCACGCGGTACGCCGCGGTGCTCATCGTCAGAATCGCCGGCTGGGTGTTCTCCGTCAGCATCAGCTGATCGTCGGGCCCTTCGAAACAGAGACGTGCGAGCGCGCCGCCGAACGCGACGTCGGCCTCGTCGAACACGGCGCGGGCCTCGGGAAAGGTGTCCGCGAGGTCCTTGCCCATGCCGACCTTCTGTGAACCCTGGCCTGGGAAGAGAAATGCAATCAATGGTGGGGTACCGACGCGGCAGCGATTTCCTGCTCGACGCGTGGAATGAAGTCACTGCTGGCAAAGCGGTGCGCCATCGCGACAGCGTTGCGCACGGCCTTGGTGGACGAACGGCCGTGTCCGACGATGGCCAGGCCCGCGACACCGAGGAGCGGCGCGCCGCCGAACTCCGAATAGTCAACCCGGCGCCGGAAGCGCCGAAACGCACGCCGCGACAAGAGATACCCGACCTGGCTGGAAAACGTGCCCTGCAGCTCGTCGCCCAGCAGCGCCTCGACGGCGTCGACGAGGCCTTCGCTGGTCTTGAGCACCACGTTGCCGGTGAACCCGTCGCAGACGATCACGTCGGCCGAACCGCTGTAGATCTCGCGCCCCTCGACATTGCCGATGAAGTTGAGCGCCGCCGTCTTCAGCAACTGGTGGGCATCGCGCGTCAGCTCGTTCCCCTTGGTTTCTTCCTCGCCAATCGACAGCAGGCCGACGCGTGGCCGCTCCACGCCGAGCGCGAGCCGGGCGTAGACGCTGCCCATGATGGCGAACTGAAGAAGGTGCTGGGGCCGGCACTCGACGTTGGCGCCTGAATCCAGGAGCACCGCGGGGCGTTGCCGCGTCGGAATGATGGTGGCGAGGGCGGGACGATCGACGCCGGGAATCATGCCGAATGCCGCGTGGGACGCCATCACCGTGGCGCCGGTGTTGCCGGCGCTGAAGAGCGCGGCCGCGTCGTGTCGCGCGACGAGATCGGCCGCCACACGAATCGAGGCTCGGGGCCGCCGCCGGAGCGTGGCCGCCGGCGGATCGGCCATGCCGACGACGTCGGGCGCCTCGACGATCGAGAGTCCGAGTTGGCGCCAGTCAGCATGGGGGGCAAGGGCCGCTTCGAGGGCAGGCGTCGATCCGACCAACGCGATCTCAACCGCCAGGTGACGCGCCGCCGCCACGGCGCCATCGACGGCCGCGGCAGGTGCGTGGTCGCCACCCATCGCGTCAACGGCAATGCGGATCATGATGAGTGCACGGTGCACGGTGCAGCGTGCACGACGGCACTATTCCTCGTCGACCGCTCTGACCTGACGAGCGTTGTAATAGCCGCAGTGCGGGCAGATGCGATGCGGGGCCTTCGGCTCGTGGCACTGGGGACACAGGCTGGTGGCCACCTGGGTCAGCGAGTCATGGGTGCGCCGCTTCGCGGTGCGGGTCTTGGAGTGTCTGCGTTTTGGATTAGGCATGTTCTCTACGACTCTGTTCTCTACGAATCTCTACGACTCTCGTGATTTGCCAAGGCCCTTGAGCGGCGCCAGCCGCGGATCCTCCCAGACCGGCACGCACTCGCACGACGCCACATTCAGGTTGATTCCGCACTGCACGCACAGGCCGCGGCACTGTTCCTGGCACAGCGGCTTCATCGGCAGCACCAGGTAGAACTGTTCGCGCATCAGCTCGTTCAAGTCGATCTGGTCGTCCCGGTAGTAGCTTGTCTCCAGATCGTTCTCTTCGATCTCGCGGTCAACCTCGGTCGATGCCTCGGTGGCCGGCAGGTATCGCAAGTCAAAGGGCGCATCCACCGCAAGCGCGAAGGGCTCGAGGCACCTGCTGCACGCCAGCTCCAGTTGGGTCTGCACCCGGCCCACGAGGCGGAACTTGTCCTTATCCTTGTGGATCTCGAATTCCAACACGACCGGCGCCACGATCCGGTACGGGTCGGCTTCGTCGGCAACCTCCTGCGGCTGGAACGTGCGGGCGAAACTGCCGAGAGGCTGACGATACCGGGTTAATTCAAGCTGCATGACGCGGCCCCTGCCGCGAAATCATGCGACAGGCAGACCGTTAATTATAGCTGATTCCACGAGATCGGGCCGATCCATGGCTTGGGGATGAAGAGCCGTTCGTAGAGGGTCACGGCAAACCGATCGGTCATTCCGGCCAGAAAATCCCGGGCGGCGGCGTCCAGACCCTCGGTTTCGAGGATATGGGCGTCGAGAAACTCGGCCGGACGCTCCCGGACCTTCTCCCAGAGACCACCCAGGATGCCGGTGGCCTTCTTGAACTCGGCCGTCGCGATTTCGTTCTCGTAGACCGCATCAAACAGGTAGCTCCGCATGGCGAGCGTCGCCTGCAGCACGGGCTCGCTCATCTTGATCTCGGCAAGGCCGGCGGCCTGCGTTTCGGTCACCACGTCCTTCACCATCCTGGCGATTCGGGCCGACGAAGTCGCCCCCAGCACCCCCACGGGCCCGCCTGGCAGGTCCCCCGCCCGCAGCATCCCGGCCCTGATCGCATCGTCAATGTCGTGATTGACGTAGGCGATGAGGTCCGCGACGCGCATGATCTGCCCCTCGAGCGTGGCGGCACGCTTCGATGGATCCACGCCCACCGGAGATCCGAGCTTGCCTTTGGAGTGATGCGCGATGCCGTCGCGCACCTCCCACGTCAGGTTGAGGCCCTTCCCCTCGTTTTCCAGCACGTCGACGATGCGGAGGCTCTGCTCGTAGTGGTTGAAGCCGCCCGGAATGATCCCGTCGAGCACGCGCTCGCCCGCGTGGCCAAAGGGCGTGTGGCCGAGATCGTGGCCCAGGGCGATCGATTCGGTGAGCTCCTCGTGCAACTGGAGCACCTTGGCGATGGTCCGCGCGATCTGCGAGACCTCGAGCGTATGCGTCAGCCGCGTGCGGTAGTGGTCACCGGCCGGGGCAAAGAACACTTGCGTCTTGTGCTTCAGCCGCCTGAACGCCTTGCTGTGAATGATCCGGTCGCGATCGTGCTGAAACGCCGGCCGCACATCGTCTTCGGCCTCGGGGCGAAGACGGCCGCGGGAATCGGCGCTCTTGGCCGCCTGCGGCGCGAGCGTCTCGCGCTCCCGGCGCTCGAGCGACTCACGAATGGTCGACAAGGATGTCCCCCAGGAAGCTCGTGCCGTGCGCGAGCGGGCCGACGCCGAAGATCTCCGCGAGCGTCTGGCCAAGATCCGCGAACGTCGACCGCGTGCCGATGTCAGTGCCCGATCGCACCTGGGCACCCGACAGCATCACCGGCACGTATTCGCGCGAATGATCGGTGCTCGGCGTGCTCGGGTCGTTGCCATGATCGGCGGTGACGACGAGCAGGTCCGACGGCAGGAGCTTCGGAAGCAGTTGCGCGAGGCGGGCGTCGAACTGTTCGAGATTGGCCGCGTAGCCATGAAGGTCGTTGCGGTGCCCGTAGATGGTGTCGAAGTCGACGAGGTTGGCGAAGATGAATCCCGTGGGAGTGTCCGCCAGCGCTTCCTCCAGGCGATCCATGCCTTCAGCGTCGCTCGAGGTGTGAAGAAAGCGGCCAGTCCCGCGTCCCGCGAACAGGTCGTGGATCTTTCCGATCGAGACGATCGGCGTCCCGGCAGCCGTCAGCCGGTCGAGCAGCGTCTCCCCCGTCGGGTCCAGCGCGTAGTCGTGACGGTTGGAGGTGCGCTTGAACGAGCCGGGCGCACCGACGAACGGACGAGCGATTACACGCCCGACGTTCAAGCCACGACCGACGAGGTCGAAGGCCATCTCACAGATGCGGTACTGCTCCGCGATCGGGATCACGTCTTCGTGCGCGGCAATCTGAAACACGCTGTCCGCGGACGTGTAGACAATCGGCTTGGCCGTGCGCAGGTGATCGGCGCCGAGGCGGTCGATGATCTCGGTGCCGGACGCCACGACGTTGCCGAGCGTGCCGCGGCCGATGCGGCGCTCGAACTCGGCAATGAGCTCCGGCGGAAATCCGGCGGCAAACGTCGGAAACGGGCGTTCGAGCACGATCCCCATCATCTCCCAGTGACCGGTGACCGAATCCTTGCCGGGCGACGCCTCGGCCATTCGGCCGTACGCAAAGCGGGGGCGCGGTTCATCCCGGGGAGGCACCGAGCCAGGCCCGAGCGAGGCAAGCCGATCGAGCCCGAGCGAGCGAAGCGCTGGCACCAGCAGCCGTACCGCTCGCGCCATGTTGCCCAGAGTGTTGCTGCCCTCGTCGCCATAGGCCGCAGCGTCGGGAAGCTCCCCGATGCCGAGGCTGTCGAGCACGATGACGATGGCGCGAGTAAAGGTGGTCAGGGATGGTGCGACGAGAAGTAGTTCGCGACGGCGCGTTGCGTGGCGATGGTGGAGATGGCGTGCTTGAACACGAGGTGGTCGGCGCCGTCGACCTCGACGATGACCGCGAAGCGGTCGAAGTTCTTGATGCGCGCGTCGAACTGGCGTCCGTCGAGGAGGTGGATGCTCACGGACATCTTTTCTCGGCGCGCGTAGTTGAGGAAGACGTCCTGGATGTTCGGCTGTGCGGCCGAGGGCGAACGTGGTTCAGTGACCTGGGCCATCAGCTAGCGTCTCCTCGCGGCCGAAGGCCGCGCGCGGCGAGCGTTTCCTCGACGCGATGCAGCGTGTCGCTGCGCTCGCCAGGACCGTCGAACCAGACTAGATTAGGCTCTTTGCGAAACCAGATCAACTGCCGCCGCGCGTAACGGCGATTCTCCTGCGTGATCAGTGCGCGCGTCGCAGCCTCATCGCGGACGCCGCGCAGCATCTCCATGACCTGCCGGTACACCAGTCCGCCGAACGGACGAGCGTCCGGCGGTACGCCGCGCGCGAGCAAGCCTTCCACCTCGGAGACGATGCCGCGGGCGAACTGCTGGTCGACCCTGCGAGCCACACGCTCGGCGGTGAGCTCGGGCGGAAGCCGGAGCGCGATCGCAATCACGTCGCAATCGGCGATCAGCGATACCGTCCGGGCGAAGTGTGCGGTCAGCGGCTCTCCCGTGGTGAAGTAGACCTCGAGGGCTCGCACGATCCGCTTCAGATCGCGCGGCATGATGCGGACAGCAGATGCCGGATCGGCGCGCTGCAGCATCCGGTGCAAGCACTCCACGCCCCGTTTCTCCGCGATCCGGTTCAGTCGCGCCCGCAGCTCATCATCGGCGCCCGGTCCGGGAAAGAGCCCACGGGTCAGCGCGCGATAGTAGAGCCCCGTCCCGCCGACGACGATCGGCAGCTTTCCGCGGCCATGCATCTCACGAATGGCTCGCGCAGCGTCGTGCGCAAATTGCGCCGCCGTGTAGACCTCGGTCGGATCCGCGATGTCGATGAGATGGTGTGGGATGCCGCGACGCTCTTCGAGCGCCAGCTTGTCGGTGCCGATGTCGAAGCCGCGATAAACCGCGGTGGAATCGCAGTTGATGATCTCGCCGCCATAGCGCCCGGCCAGTGCGAGGCTGAGCGCGCTCTTACCGGACGCAGTGGGGCCGAGGACGGCAAGTACGGTCGGACGCATTCCGAGTGCCTGGTTCCGGGTTCGGGATTAGCGGCGGCTCGCGCGTGACGTGGCGGGAGTGGACTTCCCTGCTGCCAGCCGCCCAGCCAGTGCTCGACGAGGCCGTGCCGGCGTCTTCGCCGGAGCAGCAGCGGGCGCCTCGATCCAACGCTCAGCCCAACGGCCGATGGCGGTGAGGGCGACCTCGAGCGCGCGGCCCTTCTCAGTCAGGGTGTATTCCACGCGAATCGGCGCCTCGGGACGCACGGTGCGAACCAGGATCTGAGCGGCTTCGAGCTCGCGGAGCCGCTCGGCCAGCATTCGATCGTTGATGTCGGGGATCGCCGCGCGTAGCTCGTTGTACCTGGCTGGACCGGCCAGGAGCACCTGGACGATCGCGCCCGCCCAACGACGGCCGACGAGCTCGACTGCCTGGTGGTATCGAGGACACAACCCCGGCGAATGGTCCGACATAGGCCCATTTTACACGGAATGAGCTTACTTGACCCGCGTTACTTACTTTTATATAGTTAATTCCGTTAGATAAGCCCAATGACCGCGCCGAGAGGCGCGAAAGAGAAAGGGACACGAGACCATGACTTCAGCCGCCGCCCCCGCCACCGCCACCGCCCTTGCTGCCGGAACCTGGCAGATCGATCCGACGCATTCCCACGTCGAGTTCGCCGTTCGCCACCTCATGATTTCCACCGTCAAGGGGCGGTTTGGCGACGTCTCCGGTACCGTCCAGGTGGATGCCGCCGATCCGGCCAAGGCCATCGTCGACGTCACCATCAACGTGGCGAGCATCGACACCCGTGAGGCGCAGCGGGATGCGCACCTGCGGTCGGCGGACTTCTTTGATGTGGAACGCGTCCCGACGATGCGGGTCAAGAGCACGCGCATCAGCAGCGCCGGGGATGACCTGAAGGTCACCGGCGACTTGACGATCCGCGACGTCACCCGTGAAGTCACGCTGACGGTGACGCCCGAAGGACAGGGCAAGGATCCGTGGGGCGGCGTGGTCGTGGGCGACGAGATCAAGATCTCGATCGACGTCGAGCTGGTGAAGAAGTAATTTACCCCACCCTGAAGAACACGTAGATCGCGAACGCAGCCAGCAGCATCAGGAGTCCCAACTGCTGCGTTCGCGTCGGCACGTCAGTTCCCAGGGTCTTCGTTGTAATAGAACGTCACGGTGAAGAACGCCACCGGGGATGGATACTCGGGCGGCAGCGGTTCGGTGGGACTCGATCCCTGGATGGCGTTGTAGGCGGCGATGTTGAACGATTGAATGCCCGACGGCTGCACCACCGCGATGTCCGTGATCGTGCCGTCCTTGTGGATGTTGAACTGGAGCACCACGTGGCCGCTCATCGTCTGGGCGGCGAGCGGCACGAACCAGTTGCGGCGCACTTGGCTGACGAACCGGCGCAGCCACGGTCCAACCTCGACACCCTTCGTATCAAATTGACTCGTCGCGCCCGGATTGGTGGCACCGCCCTGCGGGTTGATGAAGGTTTCCTTCCGCACGTACTGCTGCAGGTTCCGCAGCGCCTCGCCCAGCGGTCCCGTGGCGGGCGGACGCGCCGCCGCGTCTGGCCGACGTGGGAGTCCCGTGTCGGCAGGCGGCAGGACACGCGCCTGTTGCTTCTCGGGTTCGGGCTGCGGCGGTTCGGGCTGTGGTTCCGGTTCGGCGCCTCGCGCCGTCTCGGGGACGGCGGCTTCGACACGCTCGCTCGAATCGCCACGCGAGAACGCCAGCGGGTTGGTCGGATTGGGCGCCACCTGCGGCGCCTGCGATCGACGATCCTGGTCCGACAGCTCCGATCGTTCGGGAGGGGGCGGGATCGATCGCATATCAACCCGCGGCTGGACGAACACGAACCGGTTTCGCGCCTCCTCCTGTTGCTGCCGCTCGAGCTCCGCCTGCCGCTGCTGCAGTTCCTCGGGCGTCGGCTGGAACATCGCCAACTGCGGCAAGAAGATGAACGCCGCCAGGATCACCGCGTGCACAAAAATCGCCGCAGCTACGCCGTCACGCCGCGTGATGGCGCTGCCGACGACGTTCTCGTCCTCGTAGCGATCGTCGAGATCGAAATGAATCAAGGGCGTGAAATTATAACATCCGCGTTGACAAGCACTTACGGTGGACTACGACCTTTCCCTACGCCTTGCGCGCCGTATAGAGATAGACGATCCCGAACGTCAGCGGGTCTGCTCGCACATCGGTAAATCCGGCTGCGGTGAGAATACTCATGAATTCACGCGGCGGCGGGAAGGTGCCGACCGACGCGGGCCGGTACGAATAGGCCGCGTTGTGCCCGGAGACGGCTCGGCCAACCCGTGGCAGGACGTACGTGAAATACCACAGGTAGAACGCGCTCAGCCCGGGAATACGCGGCACGCCAAACTCGAGAATCGCCAATCGGCCACCCGGGCGCAGCGTGCGAGCCATCTCGGCGCACGCGACCTCGGGACGCTGGACGTTGCGAATGCCGAAGGACACGGTCACCGCATCCACACTCCCGTCACGAGCCGGCAGATTCATCGCGTCGCCCCGGACGAGGGCGATCCGGCCCGCCTCGCCGGCGGCCTCTACTTTCCGCTTGCCGAGAGACAGCATCGCTCCCGCGAAGTCGACGCCCAGGACGCGTGCGGCAGGCGGACCTGAAGGTCCGCCTCTACGAGCTTCGAGCGCCACGTCCGCCGTGCCGGTGCAGACATCGAGCCCGGTTTCGCGTCCCGTCAACTGCAGCGACCGGATCGCCCGCGCGCGCCAGCGCTTGTCGATCCCGGCGCTGAGGACGCGATTGAGCAGGTCATACCGCGGCGCGATCGCGTCGAACATCCCGGCGATGCGATCCGGGGTCTTGTCCGGAGGGCTAGCCACGAAGCTCACGAAGAAAAAGAGCCACGAAGGCCACGAAGAACATGAAGCCCACACGGCCTTCGTGCCTTCGTGGCTGCCACTTCGTGAGCTTCGCGGCTGGATACTTCGTGGTCTTCCTGGTCGTCGTGGTTAAGGACATCATCCCAGGTAAAGCGAAAGGGCGGTGGCTGCGAAATAGACGATCCCGACATAGCCGTTGAGATCGAACGCTCGCTTGACCTGTGACAAATCGTCGGCGCTCACGAGCGACTGTTCATAGGCGAGCAGGCAGGCCACGAACGCCACGCCGGCCAGGTAGAGCGGCGGCAGGTTGGCGGCGCTCCACAGCGCCACCATCGCGACGATCGTCGCGATGTGCATCACGCGCGAGAGGACGATGGCGTTGCGCACGCCGAAGCGGGTTGGGATGGAGCGCAGGCCGTGGCCACGGTCAAAGTCGACGTCCTGGCACGCATAGAGAATGTCGAAGCCACCCACCCACAAGCCAATCGCGAGCCCGAGCAGCCACGGCTCGACGCCGGCTCCCCCACCCGCAGCCAGCCACCCACCAACCGGCGCCACGGCCATCGCCAGGCCGAGGAAGAGCTGCGTGTAGGCGGTGTAGCGCTTGGCGAGCGAATACCAGAAGATGATCGCCAGCGCCACCGGCGAGAGCATGAAACACAGCGTGTTGAGTCGCGATGCGGCGAACACGAAGACGGCCGACGAGATCGCCACGAACACCGCGGCCTCGGTCGTGGTCATCGCGCCGCGCGGCAGTTCGCGCATCGAGGTGCGCGGATTTAGCGCGTCGTGCCTGGCATCGACCAGCCGGTTGAAGCCCATCGCGGCGCTGCGCGCGCTGACCATGCAGACGATCACCCAGACGATCTGCATCCAGGTGAACGGATGATCGCGCCACGCCAGCAGCGCGCCGGTCAGCGCAAAGGGCAGCGCAAAGACAGAATGGCTGAAGCGGACGAATGACAGATAGGTTCCGAGCTTACTCATGATCGAGCCAGCGAATCGCTCCGGGTTCGATGCCGGTGAGCAGGTATTCTTCCACATCGCTGACACCGGCCGGCACCTGCACGGCGATGAGCGACGCCCGCTTCCCCGCTTCGATCGAGCCGTACTCGCGTTCGAATCCCAGCGCGCTCGCCCCGCACAGCGTCGCGCTTTCGAGCAGCGTGCGCGCCGACACCCGCGGCGCCAGCCGGCGCGCCGCGGCAAGCTCCGAAAACATGTTGAGATCCTGGACGCTGGCCAGGCTGTCGGTGCCAAACGCGACGCTCACGCCCATGGCGTAAAACGATTCGATCGGCGGATCGCCGACGCCGACGTACTTGTTGCTGCGCGGGCAGGAGACCACCGTCACGCCAAGCGACCGCAGCGTCGCGAGATCGTCGCCGGAGAACTGCACGCCATGGACGACGATGACCCGCGAGTCGAGAAAGCCGAGGTCGGCGAGGTACGCGACCGGCGAACTGCCGGGCGGCGTCCACTCCTCGTTCCACACACCAAGCTCCTCGAGCAGCGTGCGCCAGGCACCGCCGCCGTGCTTGAGAAACTCGACCTCGTCCTGGGATTCGCCGAGGTGGACCGACGACAGGCGCGTCGTCTCGCCTTCGAGATCCGCGCGAATGGCGGAAAACAATCCCGGCGACACCGAGTACGGGGCATGCGGCGCCAGGCTGACGCGCACGGAGTCATCCGCCGCCATCTCCCGCGCCTGCGCCCGCGAATCCTGGACACGCTTCTCCGGGTCCGGGGTATTGAACCCAAGCAGCTCGTAGAAGACGTGGGCCGCCAACCCCGCCTCGCGAAGCAGCGGCACCGTCACCAGCGTGTTGCTGATATCGCCGACGAGTCCGGTACCGCTTGCCCGTGCTTCGCTGATACCTTCGCGCGCCGCATCGAGAATGCGCGGATCGGACGCATCCGGACATTGCCGCCGTGCCGACATCAGCACCCGAATCCAGTTGATGAAGCGCGTCGACGGCGGAACACGGTCACGCAGATACGAGAGCTCGAGGTGGGTGTGGGCGTTGACGAGTGCCGGCAGGATGACCGCGCGGCCAAGGTCGATGGCGTCCGGCGCGGGCTCGGATCCGACGCCCGCGATGCGGTCGCCCTTCACCGCCACCCATCCGCCGCGGATCGGCGCATCCACGATCGGCAGAACCCAATCGGCCTTGTAACGGATCAATTTACTGGGCGAGCCGGAGCTGCTTGCCCTGGCGGCTGCGCGCCGGGTAATTGCGGAGCTCCTCGGGAACGGAGGTGTCGCCGTCTTCGCGCGCCGTCGCGAGCGACATCATGCGCGGCACCTCGCGCTCGCGGAAGATCGGGTCGCCGAGCACTTCGTAGTGCATGTTGCGGCGCTTCGCGGTGAAGCCCGCATCCTCGATGTTGAGGACGATCTCGACTTCGTCCATGCAGTAGCTGGCGCCGGCGGCGCGAAC
>CAMCNL010000039.1 GCA_945876205.1 Candidatus Sulfopaludibacter sp. SbA3 | reverse complement strand
CGGAACACGCTGCTCGCGCCCGCCTGCGATCACGAGCGCCTCGCGCGGCGACAGATCGATGAGCGTCCTGATCGCCTGGCGTGCCCGATCCAGCGTCCGCACCTCCAGCCACTGCGCCACCGCAAACAGCAGGACGACGCTGGCCGCTTCGAGCCAGTCGCCAAGCGCCAGCGCGCCGACGACCGCGATCACCATGAGGGTATTGATGTCGAGCGAGCGGGACCTGAGCGACGTCACGGCGCGACGCGCCGGGAAGATGCCGCCAGCGAGGGCGGCGGCGATATAGAAGATCGCTCCGATGTCGGGACGCCCGGTCAGCGACAGGACGACACCTACTGCCGCCGCGACGGCGCCGGCAACCACCAGCCGCCAGCGCCAGGCCGCGTTGCCGCCCGAGCTGGTTGGCTCTTCGTGCTCCAGCCACATCCGCATGCCGGTCTGGCCGACGGCGTCGACCATCGCGGCCGTGGTGAGCTTCGCGGCGTCGTATTTCACATGCAGACGCTGGCCAATAAGGTCGGCCGATACGGCTTCGACCCCGGTCAGCGGCTTCAACCGCCGCTCGAGAATGACCACTTCCTCGTTGCAGTCCATCCCCTCGACGCGGAAGACCGCTTCAGCGTGCAGTTCGCACATGGCGCAGGTGACGGGCTCGGCAACGGGCATGGACAACCCTCAGCGTACCGGGCCCAGACCATTTGCCGCAACGAAACGTCGGAGATATTGCTCCGCTTAGCGTCATTCGGCTAGGATTGCGGGTTGGACGGGCCGATAAACAATGGCCCGTCTACGCTTTACGAGGACCGGAGGGTTTGCGTGATCGAGGTGCAGCAGCTGACGAAGCGGTACGGGCCGTTTACCGCCGTCAACGATGTGAGTTTCAAGGTCGAGCGGGGCGAGATCCTCGGCTTTCTCGGCCCAAACGGCGCAGGCAAGACGACGACGATGCGCGTCCTGACCGGGTACATGCCGCCAACCGAGGGCCGGGCGATCGTGGCCGGGTACGACATCCTCGAGCAGCCCCTCGAGGCCAAGCGGCGCACCGGCTACCTGCCCGAGACGCCCCCGCTGTATCCCGAAATGACGGTCCGCGATTACCTGAACTTCGTCTCGAAGATCAGGGGTGTCCCCCGTTCTGAGCGAAAGACCCGCGTCGACTACGTGATGGATCGCACGCGCATCGCCGACATGGCCAGGCGCCACTGCGGCAAGCTGTCGAAGGGCTACCGGCAGCGCGTCGGCCTCGCGCAGGCGCTGCTTCACAACCCCGAGGTGCTGATCCTCGACGAGCCGACGGCCGGACTCGACCCCAAGCAGATCATCGAGACGCGCCAGTTGATCAAGGAACTGCGCGGCGACCACACGGTCATCCTCAGCACGCATATCCTTCCTGAGGTCAGCGCGACCTGTCAGCGTGTCGTCATCATCAACAAGGGGCGGGTCGTCGCGGTCGACACCCCCGACAACCTGACGTCGCGGCTGCGCGGCTCCGAAACGCTCTACGTGCAGGTCGATTCCATGGGCGTCGACGCGAAGACGGCGCTCGAAGCGATTCCCGGCGTCACGCACGTCGCGCTCTCCGACACGAGCGGTGCCGCAACGGGCTTCGAAATCAACAGCGAGATGGGACGCGACGTCCGTCGTCAGCTCTCGTCGACGATTGTCACGCGCGGATGGGGCCTGCTGGAGCTGCGGCCGCTGCGCATGAGTCTCGAAGACGTCTTCCTGCATCTGACAACCGAGGACGTGGCGGCGCCGGAGGCGGCGGTGGAGTTGGCCAATGAGTAACATCCTTGCGATCGCGCACAAGGAACTGAAGTCGTACTTCGCGTCGCCGATCGCCTACATCGTGATCGGGTTTTCCGCGATTCTCTTCGGCTGGTTCTTCGTCAACCTGCTCTATTACTTCGATCGCATGTCGCTGCAGGCCGGAATAGGCCAGGGCGGGCCCGAGACGGTCAACGTCAATGAGATGCTGATCTCGCCGCTCTTCCTCAACGTCAGCGTCATCCTGCTCTTCACGCTGCCGATGGTGACGATGAGGACCTATTCGGAGGAGAAGCGCTCCGGCACGATCGAGCTGCTCCTCACGGCGCCACTGACAGACTTCCAGATCGTGATGGGGAAATTCCTCGGCGGCCTCGTCCTCTACGCGGTCATGCTGTCGGTGACGGTGATTCATCTGGGCTTCCTGTTTGCCTTTGGCAACCCCGAATGGCGCCCGGTTGTGACCGGCTATCTTGGCCTGCTGCTCATGGGCGCCTGCTTCCTGTCACTCGGGCTCTTCATCTCGAGCCTGACCAAAAATCAGATCGTCGCCGGAATGATCACCTTCGCGCTCTTCCTGATGTTCTGGGTGATCAACTGGATTTCGTCGTTTACCGGACCGACGTCGCAGAACGTGCTGAACTACCTCTCGATCACCGAGCACCTCAACGACTTCACCAAGGGCATCATCGATACCAAGCATCTCGTGTATTACCTCTCGTTCATTGCGTTCAGCCTCTTCCTCACGGTGCGTGCGGTCGACAGCGAACGCTGGCGCGGATAAATCATGCTTCAGCGAATTCTCGGCATCCTCGGTTGGGTTGGCACCGCGCTCGTCTTCGCGGCGGTCGCCATCCGCTTCATCAGGCCTGAGTGGGATCAATACGGGGTCTACGCGGCGTGGACGGGTCTCGGCCTCGTCATCCTCTACACCATCGGGCAGTGGCGCGAGATCGTCGACTACTTCCGCCGCCGGCAGGCTCGCTACGGCGCGGTCGCAACCGTGAGCGTGCTCGCGGTCCTGGCGATCATGGTGGCGGTCAACTACCTGTCGGCCCGCCAGAACAAGCGGTGGGACCTCACGGTGAACAAGCAGAACAGCCTGTCCGAGCAGACCGTCAAGGTGCTGCAGGGGCTGGACTCGCCGGCGAAGTTCACCGTGTTCGACAAGCAGACCGACCTCGAACGCTTCCGCGGACGGCTCGACGCCTACGGCTACGAGTCCACGCAGGTGTCGGTCGACTACATCGACCCCGACACCAAGCCGATCGTCGCCAAGGAGTTCGACATCCAGCAGTACGGCACCGTGGTCATCGACTACAAGGGCCGCCGCGAGCGGGTGACCTCCGACAGCGAGCAGGACCTGACCAACGGCCTGATCAAGGCGGTGTCCGGAAAGGAACGCAGCGTCTACTTCCTCCAGGGCCACGGGGAGAAGGACCCGACGCGCACCGAGCGCGACGGCTACAGCGCCGTCGCCGATGCGCTCAAGCGCGACAACTTCAAGGTCGACACGCTCGTGCTCGCGCAGCAGCAGGACGTTCCCGCGGATGCGACGGCGGTGATCGTCGCGGGACCGACGAGCGACCTGCTGCCCGAGGAGCTCGAGGCTCTGAAGCGCTATCTCTCGAAGGCCGGCAAGCTGATGGTGCTGATGGATCCCGCGATTACGTCGACGGCACCCGGCCTCCCGAACATCCAGGCGCTGCTCAAGGAATGGGCGATCGAGCTTGGCAACAACGTCGTCGTCGATATCAGCGGCGCGACCAATGAACCGAGCATCGCGGTGGCGGCCGGCTACCCCACCCATCCCATTACCGATCGCTTCGCGACGTTGACCGTGTATCCGCTCGCCCGATCCGTGGAACCCGTCTCGGGCGGCGTCAACGGCCGGGTCGCACAGCCGGTGGTGCAAACGAGTGCACGGAGCTGGGCGGAATCAGATCTCGCCACGTTGACGAGCGAAAAGGGCGTCGCCATGGAGCCCGAGAAGGGCGACAAGGCGGGACCGGTCACGATCGGCGCCGCGGTGTCGGCACCGTCCGAGCCGGCAGCCCCTGCGCCGGGCCAGCCCGCTCCCGCGGCCGATGCACCGAAGCCCGAGACGCGCGTGGTCGTCTTCGGCGACTCGGATTTCCCGACCAACGCCTACGGCGGCGTGGCCGGCAATCCGAATCTCTTTGCGAACTCGGTCAACTGGCTCGCCCAGCAGGAGAACCTGATCTCGATTCGGCCCGTGCAGGCTGGTGACCGCCGCATCACGATGACGGCGCGCCAGCAGACGATGGTGTTCTTCACGTCGATCTTCCTGATGCCCGCGCTCGTATTCGGCGCAGGCATTTATACCTGGTGGCGGAGGCGGTAGGCCCATGCGCGGATTGAGATCCACGGCCCTCCTGCTCATCGTCCTGGGCGGCCTCGTCGCCTACATCTACTTCGTCGATTCGAAGAAGCCATCGTCGGGCACGACGACGAAGGACAAGGCCTTCGCGGCGCTGGACGCGGCGGAAATCGAGGAAGTGCAACTCAAGAGCGAAGGCGGCGAGACGGCCCGGGTGCAGAAGACCGGCGAGACGTGGAAGCTCGTCGAACCTGAAGCAGTCGATGCCGACGCGGTCGCCTTGTCCACATTGACCACCACGATCGCCGGCCTCGAGGTCGAGCGCGTCGTCGACGACAATCCCAGCGACGTGAAGCAGTACGGCCTTGATCCTGCCCGCGTCGACATCGGATTCCGCGTCAAGGGTCAGAAGGACTTCCAGCACCTGCTCGTCGGACAAAAGACGCCATCGGGCGGCGATCTCTACGCTAAGAAGCCGGGCGAAAAGCGCGTATTCCTGATCCCGTCGTACCACGACACCGGCCTCAACCGGACGCCGTTCGATCTTCGCGACAAGGATGTGCTGAAGTTCGAGCGCGACAAGGCGGACGGCTTCGAGATTACGCACGCAGGCGAGACCCGGCAGTTCGCGAAGTCGGGCAGCACCGAGTGGAAGATCGTCAAGCCGGTTGCCGCGCGCGCTGACTACGCGGCGCTCGAGGGCGAATTGACGCGCATCTCGTCGCTGCAGATGCACAAGATCGTCGAGCCGCAGGCGGGCGACCTCAAGCCCTACGGGCTCGACAAGCCTGACTTCACCGTCACCGTGATGACCGGCAGCGCGCGGGCCACCGTCATCATCGGCAAGAAGGGCGAGGACGGCCTCTACGCCAAGGACGTCTCCCGCCCGATGATCTTCACGGTGGAGGAAACGATTACGCAGGACTTCGCGAAGAACCTCGACGAATTCGTCCGCAAGGACATGTTCGATGCGCGATCGTTTTCGGCCAACCGCGTCGAGTTCCGCCGCGGCACCGACACGCTCGCCTTCGAGAAGACGAAGGCCGCGGACGGAAAAGAGATCTGGAAGGACGCGGCGGGCAAGACCGCGGATAACGCCAAGATCGACGATCTGCTCGCGAAGATGACGAACCTGCGCGCGACCACGTTCGAGGCGGTGCGGAGTCCATCGCTGAAAATGCCGGCGCTCACCGTCACGGTGCGCTTCGACGAGAACAAGATGGAGACGGTCAACTTCGGCCGCAGCGGCATCGACGTGTTCGGCAGCCGGACGGACGACCCTGCGTCGGCCAGATTGGACGCCATGCTCTTTGACGAGATGATCAAGACGCTAGATACCTTGAAGTAGATGCGGAGGCCAGCAGCATTTCTCATCTGCCTGCTGTGCCTTGAATTACAGGGTTGCGCGAAGGCGCAACCCTCCTCCCCTGCGTCGCCTCCACTCACCTCCCTCCAACAACTGCAACATGACATCACTGCGGCGACGATGGGACCCGGCGTCCAGCGCGCCGCGTGGGGGATCGTCGTCGAATCGCTCGACCGGGGTGATCGTCTCTTCGAGCTGAACCCTCGCAACCTGCTGGTGCCGGCATCGGTCGCCAAGCTCGTCACACTCGCGACGGCGGTCGACGCGGTGGGATGGGACTACCGCTACGAAACAACGCTGCAGGCCACCGGACCGATTGTCGATGGCGTGCTCGATGGGGACCTCGTTGTCGTCGGCTCCGGTGACCCGGCGATTGGCGGACGCGCGGGCGATGACATCAGCGTAATCGTCGCGGCGATCAAGGCGCAGGGCATCCGCCGCATCAACGGACGCATCGTCGGCGACGATGATGCGTTCGAGGACCCGAGGCCCGGGCTGGCGTGGGCGTGGGACGACCTGGGATACACGTTCGGGTCGCTATACGGAGCGCTCAACTTCGCGGAGAACCGGATGGCCGTCACGATTGCGCCAGGCGAATCCGAAGGACGTCCGACCACCATTACCGTCGATCCGCAGGCTGCGTATCGCCCCCTCAACAACAGGATCGTGACCGGCCCGCGTGGATCGATGCAACTGATGTGGCCGGAGCAGCGCCCGGGAGATCCATTCCTGACGCTCGCCGGATCGATTCCGGTGGGCGACCCCGCGGCGACGTTGAACGTGTCGTCCGGCAATCCGACGTTCTGGTTCGCGAGCGTCCTGCGACACCGGCTGCTGGCAGACGGTGTCGAAGTCACCGGAGAGGCGTTCGATGTGGACGATGCGTGGCCGCGGCCTGATCGTTCGTCCGCGCGGACGATCTACACATACCGGTCGCACCCGCTGTCCGAGATTGCGCAGCCGATGATCGGCGACAGCATCAACCTCTATGGCGAAGCCTTGTTCCGCCTGAATGCCTCGAGCCCGCCGCGCACCAACGATGCGGCGCTCGAGGGCATGGGGCAGCGTCTCGAGACATGGGGCATTGCGCGGGGAGGATGGCAGTTGATCGATGGATCGGGACTGTCGCGCCGCGACGTGGTCGCCCCCGACACGCTGGTCGCGGTGCTTCGCCGGATGCACGATCCTTCCGGGACGTCGCCCTGGATGACGGCGCTGCCGATCGCCGGCCGCGACGGCACGCTGAATGGACGGATGAAGGGCACCGCCGCGGAAAACAACGTGCGCGCGAAGACCGGCACGATGTCGAACATCCGCGCGCTGGCGGGGTACGTAAAAACGCGAGCGGGTGAACCGCTCGCGTTCGCAATCATGGTGGAGAACTTCGAAGGCACCGGCGCCCAGGCCGTGGCCGCGATGGATTCCATCGCGGTGCGCCTGGCGGGGTTCAGCAGGAACTGAATTGTCTACGGGAAGGTCAGGGCCGCCCAGACATCGCTATTGCTCAAGACGGTGCCGCTCGAATAGATGTCACCCCAGACGATCTGGGTGACGTCCGTCCAGTAGTTGACGAGGTTGTCACCCCAGACGATCTGGTCACCCCAGACGATCTGGTCGCCCCACACGATCTGGTCACCCCAGACAATCTGGTCACCCCAGACAATCTGGTCGCCCCAGACGATCTGGTCACCCCAGACGATCTGGTTAGCGGAAACGATGTTGTCACCCCAGACGATCTGGTCGCCCCAGACGATCTGTTGCGCCCAGCCGATTGTGGATCCACCGATGGTCGTGGAGTAATTGACACCGTTCATCAACCACCAGGAGCCGACCGGTGCCGCAGTATTGATCGCCGCCGCAAGGGTGATCGCTCCCGCCGCGTTGAGGGCGCCGACGCCTTGCGTCAGATGGTCGAGCTCGACCCCCGCGCTGTCCTTCATGCGGAAGGCGCTGAACTCGAGAATCGCCTTCACGGCGTTGGGCGTCAGCGAGGGATGGGCCGGATAGCCGTTGGCCGCGCGGTTCGCCTGGATGACGAGCGCAGCCACGCCGCTCGTCACGGCCGCAGCCATGCTCGTGCCGCTCAGCTTCAGGTAGTCAGAGTTGAGACGAAGCGAGGTGTAGTTCTTGTAGAGCGTCGTGGTTCGAGCCGTATCCGCAACCAGACGGTGGCCGGGTGCCACGAGGTCGGGCTTCGCATAGCCGTCGTACCACGACGGCCCGCGCGAGCTGTACGGCGCGACGACGTCGTCGCCGCGTCCAATGGTGCCGTTGGTGTTGAAGGCGCCTACCGTGATTGCCGACGGGGCGTTGCCGGGCGACGTGATTCCCCCGTAGCCGGACAGGCCCGTCTGCTGGTTGATGCCGAAGTTCCCGGCGGACGCGATCACCACGATGCCTGCGCGGACGGCCAGCTCGACGGCCTGGACCAGCGGATCGGTTGCGGCCGATTCGTAGATCGGGTGGCCGAGGGAGAGGTTGAGCACGTCGATCCCGAGAGCCTGCTTGTTGACGGTCGCAAACGTGATCGCGTTGATCACATCGCTGGTGCGCCCCTGGCCGTTCCTGTCCAGCGCGACCATGCCAATCAGTTTCGCGCCGGGAGCCACGCCCTGGTACTGCCCTGACGAGAGCGCGCCGCTGCCGGCGGCCAGTCCGGCGACGTGCGTCCCATGCCCGTAGTCGTCGCCTGCCAGCGCGTAGGCGCTCCCCCCGTTCAGGAAATTGTAGAAGCCGACGATGCGGCCCGCGAAGTCGTTGTTGGACACGATTCCGGAGTCGATGATCCCGATGCCAACCCCCGCGCCGGTGGCCGTGACGGGCAGGCCGAGCGTTTCGCGCAGGGCACTGGCGACGGCGGTGCCCCCACCGCCCCCGGTCGGGCCCGCGTGCGTCGCCAGAATCGCGTCGTCTGAGACCGACAACACGCAGGAGTTCGAGTCGAGCGCCGACACGTCGCTGGCATGGACGATGGTGGTCAGGGAGCCGATCGCGGTGTTCTCACCGAGGATGGTGTCACCATGCGCGTTGAGCGATTGCCGAATCGTCGCGCGGCATGCGGCCGGGGCGCGGACGATGACCCGGAATGACGTGTCGCCCCGACCAAGCGCCTTCCGAACCGACGTGTCGGTTTTCCGGAGCAGCCCAGGTTGCGCCGCCGCCTCTGAGGGGGCGAAGGCAAGAGCCGACAGGAGGATAACGGCAATACGAGCAATGAACATGGCGTCAGACTCAAGGGCAAGCGCCGGGCCATCGAAAAGGCCAGTGATCTGGACGGGAATGCGTCCGGGGTGTCGTCAGCCCGACCGGCGCGCTCAGGCGCGCACGGTCATTGAGCGACTCTACGGACGTTTTTGATTGGAAGCGTGCCGATTCCGCCCATGTGACGGGTTTCTGGCCGCCGATCCGGATTTCCGACACGTGGCCGAACGGCTGGGTCAGAGCCCTTGGTTGTATTACCGTGTCCTATAATGGACACGCTTGGCAGGTGGACCGAAGATGGCCGGGCAGGGCCCCGCACGGGACCCTGCCCCGGCCGTCCGAATTACCCCGTTCTAGCTCACTTTGGCGCTATGGGTGGCACCCCTCCATGCATTCCCTGATGCACTCTGCGAACTCGGCCCCGCGCGGCGGAGGATCCAGGTTCAGACAAAAGAAGGCGCAGACCTTCTCGCAGGGCTGTTCCTGAGGCTGTTCCTGAGCCTGAGCCTTGGACCCGAGGCCGAACAGCGCCAGCACTCCGACCCCCAGGCCGCTTCCAAGCCGCAAAAACGCCTGCCGGCGCGACACGGCGCCAGAGACCGCTTTTGCCAGCGAATCGAATCGAGGTTCCATAACTATTTCCTCTCTATCGGTTTACGCCTCGGCACCAACCGAAGCGGTTGATACCCGTCGAGCGGACACGTCGCTCAGGATGGACTCCGCGCGAGAGAGCAACGCCAGAATGGCGTCCGGCCCCTTGGCGACGGGCGCCGAAACGATACCGTCCTCATCTATCAGGAAGGCAATTGGCGTGGCGAACATCCCGTACGCCTGTGAGATTTCCCAGTGACTCTGCAACCCAACCGGAAAGCTGAGGCCAAGCTGGGCGACCTTCGCCCGATTGACCTCCGGATCGCCACGGCTCACCATGACGACCTGCGCCTCTTCGGCCCGACTACGCCGCTCGAGGCGCGGAGCGAGCACGTCACACGGGCCGCACTGCGGATCTGAGAATACGAGCAGGACACGCTGTCCTCTGAACTCCGCCAGCGAAAGTTCGCCACCACCCAGCCGGGGGAGACGAAAGTCCGGTGCAGCCGTGCCCGGCGCCAGGCCATCGCGCTTCAGTCGGCTTCTGGCGAGCGAATTCCCGCCCTCCTGAAGGCCATCCTCCCGGGTTCTGCCTGCGGCTCCTACCGTCAGGGCCAGGCGCTCGAACGCCCCTTCCAGGGATTCGAGCCGATCGAGGATTCTGCCGTTCTGCTTCAGGAGCTCGGAGGCGAACCAGCATGCGAAGGCAACGACGACCGTGGCAAGCGCCAAGACAGCGATAGTCATTTGGTTGCGGGGGGTACAATCGGCAGCCGTTAGAGAGACTTGAATCGGCAAGTCCAAGGGGCTGGGAGAAGCGCCCACGGACCGAGAATATGATCGGTTGCACAGAAAGATCAAGACACACTTTCTTGTGTGCAAATTACAGTTTTTGGCCTGGTGCGGCTGCCGCAACCTCTTCGGGAGCGGCCGTCAGCCCGCCGCCTTGGGCCAGGTCGGCCTTACCCCCGCCGCGGCCGCCGAAGCGGTTGATCAGCTCCTTGAGCACCGCGTTCGCGTCCGTCGTAGATCCGCTCGGTCATCCGAATTCGACCGACGCGGCCGGCAGGTCGAAGTAGAAGAGGGCTCCCCCGGCGGGCGCGCTGCGGTAGCCGATGTGCCCACCCAGCGAATCGATGATGCCGTAGCTGACCGAGAGGCCGAGGCCGGTACCCTGCCCGACAGGCTTGGTCGTGAAGAACGGCTGAAACAGTTTCGCCTCATCGTCGGTCGGGATGCCTGGACCGGTGTCCTCGACTTCGAGCACCACACGGCCGGCCTCGTCCCGGGTGCGAATGGTGATGCGACCGGGCAGGCGGCCCGAGCTGACGATCGACTGCTCGGCATTGACGACAAAGTTCAGGACCACCTGCTGAAGCTCGGTGAGCACCGCCAGCACGTGCTGGGTGGAGGCGTCTTCAAGCCGCAACTCGATGTCCTCAGTCTCGAGGCGCCGGCGCCGTAGTTCCGCGACCGACTGGATGACGTCCGTCAGGCGGACGGGCGCCGCCTCTCCGGTCTGCTGCCGCGCGAACAGTGCGAGGTTGCGGATGATGCCGCAGGCGCGGGCGCTCTCCTTCTGGATCAGGACGAGATCGCCCTTCACGCTCTCGGGCACGTCTGACTGCATCTGCAGGAGCTCCGCGAAACCGAGGATGGCCTGCAGGGGGTTGTTGATCTCGTGCGCCACGCCGGACACCAGCTGGCCGACCGCTGTCAGCCGCTCCTGGCGGATCACCTGGCGCTGCAGCGACTGGAGCTCCTGGCGAATGCGGCGTTCTTCGGCCATCTGGGCATCAAGCGCCGTGCGCGACTCGTTGAAGCGGCGGACCATCAGGTCGAAGGCGCGCTGAAGCTCCTCGAACTCGCGCGTCGGCATCGGCCTTTGTTCAATCGGGCTGAAGTCTCCAGCGGCGATCCGCTGCGCGGCCGTTTCCAGATGTCCGAGCGACCGGGTCAGGCGGCGCGCAAACACCAGCGCCACCAGCAGCCATCCAGGCAGACCCAGCATAGGGATCGAGAAGCTGCGCGTCCACTGCGCCATGGCCCGGTCGCGTGCCACGGAGACAGGAATGCCCACGCTGACGAGCCACGGCCCGCCGCTGGTCTTCGCCTCACCGTACATCCGGCGTGTGCCGTCCAGGGCGAGACGCTCGATCGGGGGACCCGAGTCCGCGGCGGACGGCCGGCCGAGATCCTCTACCTTCCCGACGTATCGGTCCGGATCCAGGCTGCTGACAACGACCCGGCGCTCCGCGTCGGTCACCACTACCACTGAACCGGCCGGCAGGGGCAGCACGCCGAACAGGTCCTGCATTCGCTGAGGATTGATGTAGCACACCAGCGCGGCGACGGTGGCGCCGGTGGAATCCGTGATCGGGTACGCCAGTGTCACGTAATGCGCGCCAGACGAGGTCGCCTGCATCTGCGACATCATTCGCTGCGTGCTCCCGGACACTCGCGACACCAAGGCGCTCCAGTCTTCTGAAATCTGCGCCGAGCGGGTTTCGAGCGCCACGACCGTGCCGTCGCGTCGGGCGATGACGATCTCGATGAGAGACGGGCGCTGGTCCAGCTGGGGCCGAATCATCCCCGCCACGCCCTCGGAATCGAAACCCAGCAGCACGGCATTGGTCGACAAGTTGCGGGCCATCCGGTCGTAGCCGGTCAACTCGCGATCAATGGCGGCCCCCGTGGTCAGCGCGACTACCCGGGTCTGATCACCCAGCTCCTGAAGGCGCTCGCGGTACGTCGAGAGGCCCGACCAGACCGCCGCACCCAGCACGGGGACGAGCAGCAGGAGGATGGCGAGGAACAGCTGCCGACGAAGGGGAAGGGCCCAGAATCGCTGCATCGAATGCGGGCGGAAGCTTAACAGGGATCCGGCATGGTCATCGCGCCATCGCCGGATCCGGGATGTCTGCCTGTGCAAATCCGGCTGCACGGAGTGTGCAGCTATCGCACCGATGGCATGGTCGCCCACGTGGGTCGGGGTCATAGCAGCTGTGGGTGAGGCCGTAGTCGAGGCCCAGCTCAACGCCCTTGCGGATGATGTCGGCCTTGTTGAGCGCTTGAAGTGGTGCGTGCACACGAAACCGCGTTCCCTGCACACCTTTTGCGGTCGCCAGCGATGCCAGATGCTCGAACGCCGCGATGAACTCGGGGCGGCAATCGGGGTACCCCGAATAGTCGAGGGCATTCACGCCAATGACGATGTCGCTCGCCCCGACGACCTCTGCCCAGCCAAGCGCGAGCGCGAGGAACACTGTGTTACGCGCGGGCACGTACGTCGAGGGGATTTCGGTGGGGTCGATAGGTCGGTCCTTTGGCACCGGCGTCTCGGAGGTCAGCGACGATCCGCCGAACGCCGCGAGATTCACGTCGAGCTCGATGTGACGGGCGACGCCCAGCCACGCCGCCACCGCCCTCGCCGCCTCGATCTCGCGACTATGGCGCTGGCCGTAGCGGATCGTCAGCGCGCACAGCCGAAAGCCCTCGGCCCTGGCCATGGCCGCGGCGGTGTAGGAATCGAGCCCGCCGCTCAGGAGCACGACCGCATCAGACACCACGAGTCGCCGGATCCCAGATGAACTTGTGAATCTGAAGCTGGACGCGCACGGGCAAGTGGTCGGCCAGCGTCCATTCGGACAGCGTTCGCGGGTTGAGCATGCCGTGGACCGGCGAAAGATGGATCGCCGCGGCGCGCGTTCCGAGATCGTGGCGCACAATCACGTCCCGCGCGTACTCGTAGTCCTCGCGGTCTTTCACGACGAACTTCACTTCATCCTGCGGCCGAAGCCGCTCGAGGTTGCTCCAGTCGTTCTTCGCAGCTTCGCCGCTCCCGGGGCACTTCACGTCGAGAATCGTGACGACCGTTTCAGGTACGCGGCCCGTGCTGCGATGACCACCGGTTTCAAGCAACACCGTGCGCCCACGGTCGACGAGCGACTGCATCAGGTCGTAGACGCCTTCCTGCAGGAGCGGCTCGCCCCCGGTCACCTCGACGAGCGGACAGCCGTACCGATCGACCTCATCCAGTACATCGTCCAGCGATCGTTTGCTACCCTCGTGGAACGCATACGCCGTATCGCACCACGAGCAACGAAGATCGCACGCAGTCAGCCGCACGAACACGCACGGACGGCCCGCGTAGGTCGATTCCCCCTGGATGGAGTAGAAGATCTCGTTGATCGTCAGCAATCCTTTATTATCGACCACAACCATGCCGGGGCGGTTTTCGTGAGCGTTCGCGTCGGGACCTCGGGCTGGAACTACCCCACCGGTCAGGGCAAGTGGAACGGCCTCTTCTACCCCGCCACGCGATCCAAGAAGGCGGGCACGGCGGGGTTCGACGAGCTCCGGTTCTACGCCGAGCACTTCGAGACGGTCGAGGTGAACTCGACGTTCTATGGCCAGCCGCGGGCCGAAGTGACCGCCGGCTGGGCCGAACGGACGCCGCCAGGCTTCGAGTTCTCGCTGAAGCTCTATCAGAAGTTCACGCACCCGAAGATGTTCCGGGAAGCAGCGCTGAAGTCTGCGCCCGGCTCCGAGGGCCCGCTGCTCGACCTGCTCGCGCAAGTGACCCGCAGCGACCTCGATGACTTCCGCGCCGGTATCGACCCGCTGGCGTCGGCCGGCAAGCTGGGTGCCCTCCTCGCGCAGTTTCCACCAAGCTTCAAGGACAGCCCCGCGTCACGCGACTACCTGTCGCAATTGCTGCGGGTGTTCGGCGAATACGGCGTGGCGGTGGAGCTGCGGCACAGCAGCTGGAGCGATGCGTTTGGCGACACGCTCGCCCTGCTCAACGGCTTCAACGCCGCGTGGGTGCAGATCGACGAGCCGAAGTTCCAGTTCTCGATCCGGCAGAACTACCTGCCGAACATTACCGGCTTCTACTACATGCGGCTGCACGGCCGGAACGTGGCGCAGTGGTGGCGCCACGACAAGAGCGAAGATCGGTACAACTACCTGTACTCGGGCGACGAGCTGAAGGCGTTCGCGGAGACCGCCGGTGCGGCAAAGGAGCTCGTGAAGAAGGCCTATCTCTACACGAACAATCATTTCTCCGCGAAGTCGGTGGTGAACGCGGTGATGCTGAAGGCCCAGCTCGGCCAACCGATCGAGGGTGAATACCCGCCGGAGCTGGTCGAACGTTACCCGGAGATACGCGACTTGGTCGACACCAAGTCGACCAGCCACGTGCCTATGCTCCGGCCTTCACGCTGATCTTCTTGATCACGTCGGTGACCGCCAGCCGGCGCACGACGTCCATGCCTGAAATCACCTGGCCGAACACGGTGTAACCACCATCGAGCTTCGGCGCCGCGCCGAGCATGATGTACATCTGGCTGTCAGCGAACTTCGGATCGCCGGGATGAGCCATCGCCACCGCGCCGAGGACGTGCTTGTGTTTCGCGCTCGGCTCGCCGGCGCCAATCGGCTTCCCGCTGCCGCCGGTGCCCCACCGCTCGCGCTTCGTCATGTCCCGGGTCTGCGGGTCGCCGAACTGGACGACGTATCCGGGCTCCACGCGGTGCACGCGCAAGCCGTTATAGAAGTTGCGCTTCGCCAGCGCCGTGATGTGCTCGACCGTCTTCGGCGCTTCGGCCGGGAACAGCTGGATCTGGATCTGGCCCTTCACCGTGTCGATCACCAGAATCGGACCGGCGGCCGGTCTCGGTTCCGCCGCCGGCGTCGTACCTCGCGCGGCGCCGCGCGCAGGTGCCTGATCCGCCGCGCCGCTGCCGATCGATACCACCAGCAGCGCTGCCGCTGCCAAAGCCACGCTCAGTCGAGTCGTCACGCTGACCTCCTCCGTCGAACCCCAATTCTTTGGCAATCGGCGGCAATGACGCAATCCCCGCAGCGAGGATACACGGGACGGCAGACGTTCTGTCCCCAGGTAACCAAATACAGGTTGATATACGGCCACCACCGCGGATCCGTCGCCTTGTAGAGCGCCTGCTCCGTCTCGTCCGGCAGACTTGTCTCGACCCAGCCGAGCCGGTTCGAGATGCGGTGTACGTGCGTATCGACACAGATGTTCTGCGCGCTCTTGAAGCCGAGAATCAGCACGAGGTTCGCTGTCTTGCGGCCCACCCCTGGGAGCAGCAGCAGTTCCTCCATCGCCTGCGGCACCCGTCCACCAAACCGGCTGACGAGCATCTCGCAGCACTCTTTCACGTACCCGGCTTTGTACCTATAGAAGCTCACCGGGTAGATCAGGCGTTCGATCTCTTTCTCCTTCAGCTTCGCCATCGTTCGCGGCGTACGCGCAACGGTGAACAGGCGCGTCGACGCCGCGTGCGTGGTGGCGTCCTGGGTTCGGGCTGACAGGATCGTGGCGATGAGGATCTGAAACGGGTCCTCAGCCTGCTCGTTCGAGATCTTCTCGACTGCGGGCAGCTCGAGGCCAGTGATCGCACGCGCAAGGCCGTGCATGACCTTTTCGACGAGGCGTGGAGACGGCCTGCGGACGCTCATTGAACGGGCGTGAGCGGTGCCTGTCCACCCAGAACCGCCAGCACGTTACTCACCGCAAGGTCCGCCATCCCGGTGCGGGTTTCTGTCGTCGCGCTGCCGAGATGCGGTGCGAGCAGGACGTTTTCGAGCGGAAGGAGCTCGGTATGCACCTTGGGCTCGTCTTCGTACACGTCGAGGGCGGCACCGGAGATGATCCGATTCTTGAGCGCCCATACGAGGGCCGCTTCGTCCACCACCGGACCTCTGGAGACGTTGACCAGGTAGGCGCTTCGCTTCATCCGCGCGAGCGCGGGCTGGTCGATCAGGTGACGCGTCTCGGGCGTGAGCGGCACGTGAATCGAGACGACGTCAGAGGTCGCGAGTAGGCGATCAAGCGGCATCGCGCCCGGTGATCGGTCGTCGTTGCGTGCCACGTAAGCGATCCGCATGCCGAACGGTTTCGCGCGCGCGGCGACGGCCTTGCCGATTCGGCCGTAGCCAATGATGCCGAGTTGCTTGCCGCGAAGCTCCATGCCCAGTAGCTGATCGAACGCCCACCCCGGCCAGGCGTTGCGCCGGATCATGCGCTCGCCTTCTCCGAGGCGCCGCGTGATTCCGAGGATCAGCGCCCAGGTGAGATCCGCGGTCGCGCCGGTGAGCACGTCAGGGGTGTTGGTGACGATGATGCCGCGCTCACGCGCGGCCGCGGCGTCGACGTTGTTATAGCCAACCGCGACGTTCGCGATAAGGCGCAGGCCGGTGCCCGCTTCGATCACCGCGCGATCGACGTTGTCGGTGATCAACGAGACGAGGGCCTGCTTGCCCGCAACCCGCCGCACCAGCTCGTCGTGCGGGAGCTCGCCGCGGCCCTCGTAGTGCTCGACCTCACACTCCGCCTCGAGGCGGGCCATCACGGACGAGGGAAGCTTGCGGGTAACGAAGACTGGCGGTTTAGTGCCCGTAGGATTTGCAGTAGCCACAGTGATTGCACGTGACAGAGGGCTCGATGATGCACGGACCCTCACTGTCGAAGCCGGCTGGCAGGACGAACAGGCCGTGGCTGAAATCGTGCGCCGGTGCACGGTGCAACCGTGCAGGGTGCACAGGTGCACCGTGCACCGATGCACCTGGGGTCGCGCCCACGTGACGGGCGATCGCGTCGCGGACGAGCGAGCGGAGCTCCTGTTCGGTCATTCGTGCACGTCCACGGTGTCGACGATTCCGATCACGGCGGCATCGACAGGCGCGCCCTTCTTGCCGAGCGCTTCACCCGCGGCTCGGCCTTCCATGACGATCAGAACCTTCTCGTCCACGCCTGCTCCGAGCGAATCAACGGCCAGGAGCGCCGTCCCGCGCGGCTTGTCGTCGAGCGTCAGCGGCTGCACCAGCAGGAGCTTCGCGCCCTCGAACTTCGGATGCTTCTGTGTGGCGACGACGGTGCCGACGACGCGCGCGAGAATCATCTCGCGATCACCCCAGGTCCCAGTGATCGACGATGCCGACGACGCCGGCGTCGGTGGGCACTTCGGTGGGATGAAACGGAAAGCTCGCTTCCCGGCCGCGGACGAAGAACACGATTTCCCCACGACCGGCACCCATGGAATCCACCGCCACGAGTGTACGGCCGGTGTCGGTGCCGTCAGCCGCGATCGGCTGCAGCACGAGCAGGGTGATTCCGGAGAGGTTGTCGTCTTTTCTTGTGGCGACGACATCGCCGATCACGCGTGCCAGCTGCATCAGTCCCCTGCGGCAACCTCGACGTGATCGATGATCCCGACGATGGCCGCGTCGACGGGGCAATCCTTGAGGCCCGACGCCATCCGCGCGGAGCTGCCGCTGACGATCAGCACCGTCTCGCCGACGCCGGCATCGACGGTGTCGACGGCGACGAGGTAATTGCCTTCAGCTTTGCCGTGGGGATCCATGGGGCGTGCGACCAGCAGCTTGTTGCTGACGAGCCGCGCGTCTTTCCGCGTGGCAACGACCGTCCCGACGACACGGGCGAGAATCATCGGGGACTCCGGGACCTAGGACTTGCCGGCGCCCGCGGTGGCCTTGCCGATGGGGAGCGCGTCTTCGAGGTTGGCGTGCGGGCGCGGAATCACGTGTACCGACACGAGCTCGCCGACGCGGCGTGCGGCAGCGGCGCCCGCGTCAGTGGCGGCCTTCACCGCCGCGACATCGCCGCGCACGATCGCGGTGACATACCCGGCGCCGATCTTTTCCCAGCCGACCAGCGTGACCTTCGCGGCCTTGACCATGGCATCAGCCGCCTCGATCATGGCGACCAGGCCCTTGGTCTCGACCATTCCTAACGCCTCGCCCATCTTGTCCTCTTAATCTCTTAGATTCTTGACCGCGTCTGCGATCAATGTCGTCAGTTCGCCGTATGTTAGCCGAATTTCCCCGTCCCTGCTTGCCTGCCGCAGTACGTCGGAAACGCCCGAAACCAGCCGTTCGGGCGAGTCTGGCGCCTCGAGCACCTGGCACAGCACCTGGTCTCCTCCGGCGGCTCCGCCAACCTCGCTCGGGTCCGCACACAGCGGCGCCGGCGACGGAATGCCGTAGAAGCCGCGGAGTCCCTGCAGCCGCTCCACCTCGTCCTTCGAGATCAGGTTTTCGCCCCCGAGCAGCCGCGCCACGAGGCTGATCTTGGCGAAATGCTCGATCGTCTCCATCTTGTAATACGCGCCCATCACGTTCGGACCGCACGTCACGGCGCCGTGGTTCGCGAGCAGCATGCCGTCGTGCGCCTTGATGTACTTGCGCACCGCCGCCGGCAACTCGTCGGTGGACGGCGTTCCGTAGGCGGCGATGGGGATGCTCCCGAGCGTCGTGATGACCTCAGCCAGCACCGCGCGCGTCAGCGGAATGCCGGCCACCGCGAAGCCGGTGGCGAGTGGAGGATGCGCGTGGACGACGGCGTTCGCGTCCGGCCGGTTGCGATAGATCTCGAGGTGCATCGGCAACTCAGTGGAGGGGTCGCGATCGCCCGCCACCTTCTTGCCTTCGTAGTCGACGATCACCATCATGTCCGGCGTCATGAAGCCCTTGGACACGCTCTTCGGCGTGGTGATCAACCGCTGGTCGTCAAGGCGCGCGCTGATGTTCCCGTCGTTGGACGCAACATACGAGCGCGCGTAGAGGCGGCGGCCGGCCTCGACGATGTCGGCGCGAATCTGTTCTTCGGCGCGGGTGCTCATGAATGGAACTTGGCGCGGCACTCTTCAGAGCAGAAGTAGTGGATGCGCCCCGCCGACGTCAGCGAGAGCGCGGCGCCTGGCGCAACAAACGTCCCGCACACAGGGTCGCGCAACAGTTTCACAGCCTCTGGCCGCGAACGTCCGCGGGGGCTCCGTCCTCCCGCCCCGGCGATGATGCCGTCGACCACCGTCCAGAATGCGCGGGCGATCAGAATCAACAGGAGGCCGATCAGCAGGACGCGGACCATGCCTTAACTTCCTGGAGCGGGAGCGGCTGGTGTCTCTGCGGTATGACCGGATGCGGACGCGATGCCCTCGAGGCCCCGGCGTGCGGCCTGGCCCTCCGGGCTCTCGGGTGCGAGATCGACGACCTTCTTCCATGCCTCTGCCGCCGCGGCGAGATCGCGCTTGCCGAACGCCAGCACGATCCCCTGGTTCAGCAGCGTCTTGGTGTGCTTTGGGTTCAGTTTGAGGGACTTGTCGAACTGCTGCAGCGCCAGGTCGGTCTGCGAGGTGTAGTAGTAGCTGACGCCGAGATCGGTGCTCGCGTCCGGATCATCCGGCTTCACCTCGAGCGCCTGCACGTACCACTTGATGGCATCAGAGTAACGCTCAGCGTCGAAATAGGTATTGGCGAGCTGCACGGCGGCGCCCGCATT
>CAMCNL010000038.1 GCA_945876205.1 Candidatus Sulfopaludibacter sp. SbA3 | reverse complement strand
CCACGACACATGGAGGCGGCGGATGCGAGGCAACGAGAAAGTCATTGCTCAGCTTAACCAGGCTCTGAAAGAGGAGCTCACGGCAATCAACCAGTATTTCCTGCACGCGGAGATGTGCCACAGCTGGGGCTATCACCGCTTCGGGGCCTTCATCAAGAAGTCGTCGATCGACGAGATGAAGCACGCCGAGGAGCTGATCGAGCGCATCCTCTTCCTCGATGCGACGCCCAAGATGGATTACATGGAGCTGAACATCGGCACCGACGTGCGCTCGCAGCTCGAGGCGGATTTCAAGCTCGAGGTGAACGCCGTCGCGATGTACAACAAGTCGATCAAGATTGCCCGCGACGAGGGTGACGACCAGTCGCGCGAGCTGTTCTCGAAGCTCCTCAAGGACGAAGAGGGGCACGTGGATTGGCTCGAAGCCCAGCTCCACCAGATCAAGGAGATGGGCTACGAGCGGTATCTGAGCCTTCAGGTCGAAGGGTCAGAAATCAAGGGCTAGTTACTTCGAGCTCGTGGTTGTACCGGGTGTGGCGCGGATGTCGACGAGCGCCACCCGGTTCAACGCGCTCTCGGCCAGCACCAGGTGCAGGCCGTCGCTGGTGCGCATCATGTTGCGCACCACGCCACCACCCGCCGGAATAACCCACGTCTGGAATGTCTCCGTCTTCGGATCGAAGCGCACGAGCGTATTCGGCCGTACCGCCGAATCGCTGTACCAGATCGCGCCATCCGCATACGCGATTCCGTACGGCTCCGACTGCGGACCGCCAGGCGACAGCCATTCCTTCACCGCGCCGGTCGCCGGATCGAACCGCCCGAGGTAGCCGCGCGCGAAGTCGGTGTACCAGACGACATCGTCAGGCGTCAGGGCGATGCGCCGGGGACGGGCGTCGGCACTCGGCAGCGTGTACTCCTTGATCGCCATCGTCACTGGATCGACGCTGCCCAGACGGTTGCCGCGGAAGTCGACGTACCACGGGATGCCCTTCGAATTGACCTGGATGCCGTAGGGATAGGTGCCGGTGCTCGGCGTCGCCACGACTTTCATCTCGCCGGTGGCCGGATTGATTCGCCCGACATGACCCGACTGGTTGGTGAAGAAGAACGTGCCCTTCTGGTCGAAGATCGGCGTATGCGGGCCGCGCACGCCCGCAGGCAACTGGTATTCGGTGACCGTGCCGGTCTTCGGATCGAGCCGGCCGATGTGGGTGCTCTGGTTCGCGGTGTACCAGATGTGGCCGTCCTTGTCCTCGACGAGACCGTGCGGGCCCGATCGCGGCGTCGTGAGCGGGAACTCTTTCATCTGGCCGGTCTTGGGATCGAGGCGGCCGAGCACGTTGGCGAACATGCCGGTCCACCAGATCGATCCGTCTCTGGCGGCGAGTGGATCGTGGGGGCGCTGGCCGAGCGTCGGCAGCGTCCATTCCTGGAACGAGACGTTCGCGGGACCGGCGATGACCTTGCCTTCAGGAGCGGGCTTCACCGGGAAGTGCGTGGCGAGGTACGACGCGATCCCGTCGGCCTGATCCTTCGGCAGCTCTACCATCGACGCGAACAGGTCGTGCCATCCCTGCTGCGTGTTGCCCCACGAATTGGTGATGTTGTTCAGCCCGTGGCATTTCGCGCAGTTCATCTGCACGAGCTCCTTGCCGGGGCCATCGGGCAGCGTGACCGCCTGGCCGCGGCCCTGGGCGCCGGCCGGAAGAATAGAGACAAGGAACGCCGCCGCGATCAGGGAAAGGAACAGTCCGTTTCGCATACGTCCTCCGCGGGTGATGCTACCAGACGCGGCACGCGTTGGCGGGTGCCATCGGTGTTCCGGCCTGGCAGCCGAAAGCTTTGCGGAACTCGTCAGAATTCTGCAGCACGCCGTTCGCGCGCCATTTGCCGTTCGAGTGAAAGTCTTCCTGCGCCCGGCGCCTGATGTTTTCGTCGGTGGCGTTTTCGCACCACGCCTGCGCCCATGACAGGAAGAACCGCTGGTCCGGGGTGAAGCCGTCGATCAGGGGCTGCGGGCCCTTTTGCGCCAGCACTTCCATCAGCGCGTAGTAGGCGATGTGGACGCCGGCGTTGTCGGCGACGTTCTCGCCGAGCGTCAGGTCGCCATTGAGCTTGGTGTCGCCGATCACCGGATACGCGCTGTACTGCTTGGACACGCAGGCGGCGCGGTCGCGGAACGCCTTGTCGTCGGCGGGCGTCCACCAGTCGGTCAGGTTGCCGGTGGCGTCGAACTTCCGTCCCTGGTCATCGAAGCCGTGTGACAGCTCGTGGCCGATGACGGCGCCGGCGCCGCCGAAGTTGACCGCCTCGTCCTTGGTGACATCGAAGAATGGCGGCTGCAGTATGCCAGCGGGAAAGGCGATCTCGTTCAGCGGCGGCGCGTAGTACGCGTTGACGGTCTGCGGCGTCATCAACCACAGCCCCTTGTCGATCGGCTGGCCGATCCACTTCATCTGCCGCTGCGCATCGTCGGTCGTCACGCTGTGCGCATTGGCGACGTAGTCGTCGCGTGAGATGCGGACGGCGCTGAAGTCGCGCCACGTGTCGGGTGCGCCGATCTTGTGGTTGATCGCTGTGAGCTTCTCGAGCGCGCGCTGTTTCGTCTCGGGGCCCATCCACTCGAGCGCGCGGATGTTGCGGTCGAGCGATCGTTCGAGCGCCGCGATCAGCTCGGCCATCCGCGTCTTCGCATCGGCGCCGAAGTAGTCGCGGACGAAGACCTCACCGACGATCTCGCCCAACTGGTCGTCGCCGGGAGAGCCAGCCACGGCCGCGGCGCAGCGCTTCCAGCGGGGACGCATGTCCTGCTGTCCGTTCAGGACCTTGCCGACAAATCGAAATCTCTCGTTCTCGAATGGCGACGACAGGAGCGGTGCCAGCGTGCTGAGGGCCCGCCACTTGGTGTACGCCTTCCAGGTGTCGAGCGGCAGCGTCGAGAGGGCGGCGTTGATGTCGCGCAGGTACTGCGGGTTGATCACGTTGACGCGTGTCACCGCGGGTGCGCCGGCCTCACGGAAGAAGGCGGGGAAGTCGACGAGCGGCGCCAGTTGCGCGAGCTCCGCCAGCGTCATCGGGTTGTCGCGCTTGCGCGGATCGCGGATGGTCACGCGATCGTAGGAGGCACGGGCCACCGCGGTCTCGGCGTCGATCACCGCTTGCGCGGTCGCCGCCGCCGCGGCCGGCGTTGATCCCGGCAGCTCGAACATCTTCTGCACGTGCGCGAGGTATTCCTTGCGCAGGCCCAGGGACCGTTCGTCGTCTTTCAGGTAGAGATCGCGATCGGGCAGGCCGAGCGACCCTTGCCCAATCGTGGCGATGAACATCGAGGAATTGCGCGCGTCGGGGGCGGGGCCAACCTGGATGAAGGCGGGGAAGCCGTCGTGATTGAACCGCGCGGCGACGCGGAGCAGCGAGGCGCGGTCGGTAATGGCGTCAACCTCGCGCAGCAGGGGCATGGCTGGTGCCGCGCCCTTGCGCTCGATCGCCGCTTGGTCCATGCAGGAGGCGTAGTAGTCGCCGATCTTCTGCTCGCTGGCGGTGCGGCCGGTTGTCTTCGCTGCCGCGCGCTCGAGGATGTCGTGAACGATCACCTCGTTGCGGTCGGCGAGCTCCGCCATCCGCCCGTAGCGCGCCTTGTCAGAGGGGAGTGGATGCGTACTGATCCAGTTGCCGCATGCGAACTGGTAGAAGTCGGTGCAGGCATTCACCGACCGATCGATGAAGGCGACGTTGAAGCCGGGGGACGCAGACGGAGACGTCTGCGCCCCCACGACACCCGTGACCGCGGTGACTGCGATGAAGGCAACAACGACCCGTCGCACCGTCGCACCCATCACCAACGCACCTTAGACGGCCGATGCTTCGACGCTCACGGTCACGTTGCCGCGAATCGCATTCGAGATCGGGCAGCCCTTCTCGGCGCCGATGGCGAGCTCGGTGAGCTTGGCCTTGTCGATCCCTTCGAGACCCTCGACCGTGGCCTTGAGGTGTGACGAGACGACCTTCAGGCCGGCGTCGCTCTTGTCGGCGGTGACGGTGGCCGTGACGCGCACCTTGCGCGTCTTGCCGCCCTGCTTGCCGATGGTGTTGGTGAGCACCATCGCGAAGCAGATGGCGTGCGAGGCCGCGAGCAATTCCTCGGGCGTGGTCTTGTCATCGCCCTCTGGGCTGATGCGGCTGGGAAAGGTCACCGGGACGCTGAACGCGCCGGTGCCCGCCTTGGCGGTGCCGTTACCATCCATGAGTCCGCCATTCCACTCCACGTCCGCGTGCCGCACAAAAGCTGCCATCGAATCCTCCAGAACATAGGTAGACAGAGGCCTGTGGGCCTCCGCATGAGCCTCTGATGATAATGCTTCAGGACTAGCGATTGCAGAATAGAAGCGGCGTGAGTGATGTCAACCTCGAGGTGGCTGGTGTGCTGCTCGACATGGCGGCACTTGCCGGCGACAGCCAGCGTGGATGGGGCTACAAACGCGCCGCGAAAGCGGTGCTGCGGCTCGATCGGCACATCACGCCGCTCATCCACGCCAATCGACGCGCTGAATGCGGGGTACAAGGGACGGTTTCGGATGTTCAAGGGGATCGAAGCCAATACCTCAAGTGGGCTCGGGGCCCTGGGAACGCTGATCACTGATCCCGGACGATAACCACGAAGGTCACGAAGATCACGAAGGCCTCGAATCAAGAACCGTACAAAACGGGTTCGTGTTCTTCGTGCCCTTCGTGTGCTTCGTGGTTAAGGTTCTTGTTTCTTGTGCTCAGCGTTGCGAAACGCAAGGCTTCGGGCGGGTTGCTGCCAGGCGGTACGGAGTGCCTTCGCGAGATCGGGGTTGGTGCGGGAGATGAACTCGGCGAGGGCTGAGAACTTCTGCTCGATCCTCGCGATGCGGGCTTCGTAGCGTTCCAGCTCTCCCCGGTGCTGCATGTCGCGTCGCAGCAGGCCGACTTTTTCGATCAGCTCGGTGAGGAGCGTGGCGACCTCAGGCTCCATGGGCGTCGCGCGTGAACGTGAGGTAGAGCGGTCCGGCTCCGATAAACCCCATGAAGAAGGCGAGCATCGAATAGGTACCCCAGCCCGCGCGGTTCTCGGCGGTGAAGCTCGCATGCTCGCCGACGTTGAGCGTGAAGTCGATCGTCTTGGAGAACAGCGTGTTGTGCGCCTTCAATCGATGCGTGCCGGGCGGAATCTCCCGGGTGATCGCGTCGCCGTGATAGAGGATCGCCAGGTGCTCCCCGTCGAGCAGCAGGATGACCTCGCGGTAGCCGACGTCCTCCTTGGACTGCCGCCTGATCGTGATCGAGGCCTTCCACGCCGTCTGGAGGCCGGTGATGATCTCGTCGAGATCGCCCGGCGTCGGCTCAGGGACGACGGTCGTCGTGGTGGTGGTGACTTTCATGCGGACGCTCGATACATACGCGAGGGTAGAGGGTGTCCGACCAGCGGCTCAATCGCGCGCGACGCCTCTATGATGCCATCGAGCCGGATGCCGGTGGCAACGCCAAGCCCATCGAGCATGTAGACCAGATCTTCGGTGGCGAGGTTTCCGGTCGCGCCCGGCGCGTATGGGCAGCCGCCGAGCCCGCCCGCGGAGGCGTCGAAGGTGGCGACGCCGGCTTCGAGCGCGGCGTAGACGTTGACCAGCGCCGTGCCACGCGTGTCGTGAAAATGCAGCGCGATGTTCTCCAGCGGCACGCGCGCGCCGAGCTCGTGAAGCAGTTCGGTGACCTGGCGGGGATGCGCGATGCCAATCGTGTCGCTAATCGAGATTTCATACGCCCCGAAGTCGAGCAGCTTGGTCGTCAACTCGATCACGCGTGCGGGTGACACGTCGCCTTCGAACGGACATCCGAAGCTGGTCGAGAGGTAGGCCCGGACCGGAATGCCGAGACTGAGCGACTCGGTGCACACTTCCTCGGCGGCGGCCATCGCCTCGTCAACGGATTGATTGAGGTTGCGCTGGCTGAACGTCTCCGACGCGGAAGGGAAGACCGCGATCTCGTCGATGGCTGCGTCACGAGCGCGGGTCAGTCCCGTGAGATTCGGGACGAGTGCTGAATAGCGGACGCCGGGGCGCCGCTCGATGCCCGCGCAGACCTCGGCGGCGTCGGCCATCTGCGGCACCCACCGGGGACTCACGAACGCGGTGACCTCGATGCGCGTGTGACCGGCAGCGGCGAGGCGGTTCACGAACGCGATCTTGTCAGCGACGGGCACGCGCGCCGCTTCGTTCTGCAGGCCGTCCCGCGGACCTACTTCTACGATCTGCACCTTGTCGTTCACGCTTCTCTCTTCTCGCCGCCCGGTTCGTGCTCGAGTTCGACGAGCGGTGTGCCTGGTTGCACCAATTCTCCGACCTGACACGCAATGCTCTTGACGCGGCCATCGCGTGGCGCCCTGATCGGCAGCTCCATCTTCATCGCCTCGAGCATGATGAGCACGTCGCCGCGTGAGACCTGCTGGCCGACCGATACCTTCACTGCCGCGACCTTGGCCGGCATCGGCGACGCGAGCGCAAGCTCGTCGTCTTGCCCCTTCCGCGGCGTGTCGCCTCGGTTGGTGTTGATGACGTAGACGCGCCCGTTGAGAAACACCCAGCGCGCGTCCGCCGGTCCTGCCGCGTATGCGAGTGACTGCTTCTCGCCGTCAGCGACGAGATAGCGGCCGTTGCCGAGCGGTGTGACGTCAGCCACGCCAGCCTCGAAGGGTCGCCCATGGGTCGGGCTGATCGGTGGCTCGTCCCACAGGAGCGGAGTCAATGGCGGCGACGGCAAGGGCGTCGGGCGGCGGGTCATCAGAGAGGCGCGCGCGCAGGGCGGCGCCTTCCGTGTCGAGGAAGCCGGTATCGAGGTCGCCGCTGATGAAACGCGGATGCTCGAGCAGCTCGATCAGGAACGGCACGTTCGTGCGGATGCCGAGAATCGGGTAGTCGCGCAGCGCCGCCAGGGCGCGGTGTCGGGCGGCCTCCCGCGTGTCGCCATGCGCAATCAGCTTGGCGATCATCGGATCGTAGTGGACCGGGATCTCGCCGCCTTCCGTGACACCGGAGTCGACTCGGATGCCGGGCATTGACGGTTGCCGATAGAGCAGGAGCCGCCCCGCCTGCGGGAGGTGGTCACGAGCCGGATCCTCCGCGTAGATGCGAACCTCGATCGCGTGCCCTCGCTGGGCCAAGTCGTCCTGCGTCCACGGCAGCGGCTCGCCGCTTGCCACCTGAATCTGCGCGCGCACGAGATCGACAGACGCCACCTGCTCGGTGACTGGATGCTCGACCTGCAGGCGGGTGTTCATCTCGAGGAAATAGAAGCGCGCGGCATCGCCGGTGCCTTCGAGTAGAAACTCCACGGTGCCGGCGTTCTGGTATCCGGCCGCCTTCGCCACGGCGACCGCCGCCGCACCCATGCGCTGGCGCAGCGCCGGCGTCACGGCGGTTGAGGGCGTCTCTTCGACGACCTTCTGGTGCCGTCGCTGAATCGAACATTCGCGTTCGAAGACATGGACGACGTGGCCATGCGCGTCGGCGATGATCTGAAACTCGACGTGACGCGGCCGTTCGACCAGCCGCTCGACGTAGAGCGTCCCGTCACCGAAAGACGCCACCGCCTCGCGCCTCGCCTGGGCAATGGACGCCGCGAGCTCCGAGGCGTCACGCACCGTCTTCATGCCGATCCCGCCACCGCCTTCCGACGGCTTGATGATGACTGGCAGTCCCACGCGTTGCGCCGCCGCCGCAATCGCCTCGTCACTCTGATCCGCTGGAGTGTCACCGGGGACGACGGGCACGCCCGCCTGCCCGGCCAGTTGCCGCGCGGAGATCTTCGATCCCATGCGCTCGATCACGTTGGCGGGCGGACCGATGAAGACGATGCCCGCATCGGCGCAGGCGGCGGCGAAGACGTGGTGCTCGGAGAGGAAGCCGTAGCCGGGATGCACCGCCTCGGCGCCCATCTCGCGCGCGGCGGCGAGAATGGCATCGGACGAGAGGTAGCTCTCAGCGGCTGCGGCCGGACCGATGCGCACGGCGCGGTCCGCCAGCGACGTGTGCAACGCGCCGGCGTCCGCGTCGGAGTAGACGGCGATCGATTCGATGCCCAGCTCGCGGCACGCCCGAATGACCCGCACCGCGATCTCGCCGCGATTGGCGATCAGAATGCGACGAAACATTCTGTGGCTCGTCTCATTGGCTGACGTTCCACGTCGCCTTCCGTTTCTCGAGAAACGCCTTCAGGCCTTCCTGGCCTTCGGCCGAGGCCCGGCGCGCGGCGATGGTGTCGGCGGTAATCCCCAGGGTGTCCTGCGCGGGGCGGCCCCACACCTTCCTGATGAGCTCTTTCGAGGTGGCGATCGCGTCCGGCGCGGCGCTCAATATTTCCCGCACGTATTCCGCGACGCGTGCACCGAGGTCGGCGATCGGCACCACGGCGTGCACGAGGCCGATCTCTCGCGCCCGCGCCGCGTCAAAGCGCATCCCTGTCAGGAACAGCTCTCGTGCCGCCGAGACCCCGATCTTCGTGAGCACGTATGGCGAGATCACCGATGGCACGATGCCCAGCTTCACCTCAGTGAACCCGAAGACAGCCTGGTCGTCGGCGACGACGATGTCGCACACGGCCGCGAGTCCAGCGCCGCCGCCGAGCGCAGCGCCATGAATGCGTCCGATGAGCGGCACCGGCAGCCGGTCGAGCGTGTAGAACAGGTGGGCCATCGCCGTGGCGTCGCGCACGTTCTCTTCGTGCGAGTAGGCCGCCATCTTCGCCATCCACGCAAGATCGGCTCCGGCGCAGAACACCTTGCCCGCGCCGTCCAGCACGACCGCTCGCACCTCTTCGTCCACGGTGATGGCCTCGGCCCAGTGCGTCAACTCGTGTCCGAGGTATTCGTTGAACGCGTTGCGGACGTCGGGACGATTGAGCGTGAGGTGCTCGACCGTCCCGTCGCGTCGCGTGGTGAGGAAGTCGTATTTCATAAGATCACGAAATCAACCACGAAGGTCGCGAAGACGATATCGCCACGAAGGTCACGAAGACGCTAGCCACGAAGATCACGAAATGGTTAGCCACGAAGGTCACGAAAACGTTAGCCACGAAGGTCACGAAGAACACGAAGTTTCTTGGGATCGTACCTTCGTGAGCTTCGTGTTCTTCGTGGCGTCATCGTTGTGCCTTCGTGGTTCACATCCGGAATACCCCAAACTTCGGCGGCGGAATCGGTGCGTTGAGCGCCGCCGACAGGCCGAGGGCGAGCGCGTGGCGCGTCTGCGCGGGATCGATGATGCCGTCGTCCCACAGCCGCGCGGTCGAATAGTAGGGAGATCCCTCGAGCTCGTACTTGTCGAGGATCGGCTGCTTCATCGCCTGCTCGTCCTCTGGCGTGAGGTCCTGTTTATCGCGCACCAGTTGATCGCGCTTCACGGTCGCGAGGACGCTGGCGGCCTGCTCGCCGCCCATCACCGAGATGCGAGCGTTGGGCCACATCCAGAGCAGCCGGGGTTCGTAGGCACGGCCGCACATCCCGTAGTTGCCGGCCCCGAACGACCCGCCGATGATGACGGTGAACTTCGGCACCACCGAGTTGGCCACCGCGTGCACCATCTTCGCGCCGTCCTTGGCGATGCCGCCGCGCTCGTACTGCCGGCCGACCATGAAGCCGGTGATGTTCTGCAGGAAGATGAGCGGGATGCCGCGCTGGTTGCAGAGCTCGATGAAGTGCGTCGCCTTGAGCGCCGATTCCGAGAACAGCACGCCGTTATTCGCGATGATGCCGACCAGGAATCCGTGCAGCCGCGCGAAGCCGGTGATGACCGTCGGCGCGTAGCGCGCCTTGAACTCATCGAAGCGCGAGCCGTCGACGATGCGCGCAATCACCTCGTGGACGTCGTACGGCTTGCGCACATCGGCGCTGACGATGCCGTAGAGCTCGGCGGGGTCGTATGCCGGGTCTTCCGGCGTCGTCACGTCGAGCGTCGGCTCCTTCCGCGTATTCAACGTCGAGACGATCGTCCGCGCGAGGTGCAGCGCATGCTCGTCGTCTTCCGCGAGGTAATCCGCGACGCCGGAGAGCCGCGTGTGCACATCGGCGCCGCCAAGCTCCTCGGCGGTGACCTCCTCGCCGGTGGCCGCCTTCACGAGCGGCGGGCCGGCGAGAAAGATCGTCCCCGTGCCCTTGACGATGATCGTCTCGTCGGACATGGCCGGTACGTAGGCGCCGCCCGCCGTGCACGAGCCCATGACGACCGCGATCTGCGCGATGCGCTCGGCCGACATGCGCGCCTGGTTGAAGAAGATGCGGCCGAAATGTTCCTTGTCGGGAAACACCTCCGCCTGCAGCGGCAGGAACGCGCCACCCGAATCAACCAGGTAGACGCAGGGGAGGCGGTTGTCGAGCGCCACCTGCTGCGCCCGCAGGTGCTTTTTCACGGTGATCGGGTAATACGTGCCGCCTTTCACCGTCGCATCGTTGGCGACGATGACCACCTCGCGACCCGACACGCGGCCAATGCCCGTGACGATACCGGCGCCCGGCGCTTCGCTGTCGTACATCTCCCAAGCAGCCAGCGGCGACAGTTCGAGGAAGGGAGAGCCGGGATCCAGGAGCTTCTCGATCCGCTCGCGGACAGGGAGCTTGCCCTGTTCCCGGTGTCGCTGCAGATATTTCGGCCCGCCGCCTTGCTGGACGGCCGTGATCCGCTGACGGAGCTGCTCGACGAGCTGCGTCATCCGGAGGACGTTCTCGGTGAATTCGGGGCTATCGGTTTGGATTCGCGAGGGGATTAAATCCATGAACGGCCCGACATGGCCGAGATTATAGGGCAGGCCGGTCCAGACATTCTTAAAGTATGAAAACAATTCACGGTGTTCTAATATTCATCGGGTTGAGCTAGCCTGTATTGAATACCAACGTTCCTGTGCTAGGATTTTCCTTCTTCAGACCGGACCATGCCGACTCCGCCAGCTTCGACCTCAACCAAGCGCCGAAAACGTGTTCTCGCCATCGACGACGAGCCAGCCATGACCGAGTGGCTGAAGATGGTGATCGAGGCGGAAGGCTTCGAAGTCCGCACCGCGCTCATCGGCACCCGGGGCGAGGAAGTCTTCAAGCAGTGGCGGCCGGACGTCGTCGTCACCGACCTGATGCTGCCTGACATCGACGGCATCGCGTTGCTGCGCCGGCTCAAGGAAATCGACGCGTGGCCGGAAATCATCATCATCAGCGGCCAGGGCACGCTGGCGCGCGCGGTTGAGGCGGGGCAGGCAGGGGCGTTCTTCTTCCTCGAGAAACCGGTGAGCCAGGACGGCCTGATGGACATGATCCGCCGGGCCCTCGAGCAGACGCAGGAGAAGGCGGAGCATCAGCAGCTCAAGGAACAGATCCGCGGTCAGTACAGCTTCGCGAACATCGTCGGGCAGAGCAAGAAGATGAAAGACCTCTTCGAGCTCATTGAAAGCGTGGCTGCGAGCGATGCGAACATCCTGATCCAGGGCGAGAACGGCACCGGCAAAGAGCTCATTGCCAACGCGATTCACTACAACTCCAACCGCGTCAAAGGGCCGTTCATCAAGATCAACTGCGCGGCGATTCCGAAGGATCTGATCGAGAGCGAGCTGTTCGGCTATAAGAAGGGCGCATTCACGGGCGCCAACACCGACAAGATCGGCCTCTTCGAGATGGCTGAGGGCGGTTCGCTCCTGCTCGACGAGATTGGCGAGATGCCGCCGTATCTCCAGACCAAGCTCCTCCGCGTGCTGCAGGAGCGCGAATACCGGCCGATTGGCAGCGATCGCCTCGTGCACGTCGACTTCCGGCTCATCTGCGCCACCAACATCGACCTGGACGTGGCGTTGCGCGAAGGAAAGCTGCGGGAGGACCTCTACTTCCGCATCAACACCATCACGCTGCGGGTCCCGCCCCTGCGCGAGCGCAGTGAAGACATTCCCCTCCTGTGTAACCACTTCCTCTCCAAGTTCAACCAGCGGTATCAGAAGGTCGTGCGGGCGATCTCTCCGTCGGCGTACCACCTGCTCATCCGTAACCGCTGGGCTGGCAACGTGCGCGAGCTCGAAAACGCCATCGAGCGTTCGGTGCTCGTGTCGAAGACCGGTGAGATCCAGCCGGGCGATCTCCCAGAGACGATTCGCGAGGAAGCGGCGCCGCAGCAGGAATTCACGGTGCCGCCGCACCGAACGCTGGCTGAAATCGAGAAGATGGCGATCGTCCAGACGCTGCAGCGCACGAACTGGAACAAGCAGGAAGCCGCGCAGATCCTCGGGCTGTATCGTCCGACGCTCTACAGCAAGATGAAGAAGCACGAGATTCAGGACCAGCGAGCTCAGCAGCGCGCCGCCGCGGCAGCCGCCGCCGGGAATCCGACGACAAATTAGGTCCGGGATGAGCTGGTGGCGCGACCGTTGCAAACGGTCCAGCCATGTATGCACGAGTTGGTGCGGCCATCCTGGCGGCACTGGCCGAGGTCGGTGAAGTTTCGCTCTTCGGGCTGCGCGCGCTGCGCGAGGCCCTCCTCCCGCCGTACGAATTCGGCGAAGTCATCCGCCACGTCTACGAGATCGGCTGGAAATCCGCTCCCCTGATTGCGCTGTCCGGCTTCGCGATCGGCATCGTGCTGTCGATGCACACCCGCGCGTCGCTCGAGCGGTTTGGCGCCGAGGCGATGATTCCCGCGGGTCTGGCGATCGCCCTGATTCGTGAAACGGGGCCGCTGGTCACGGGACTGCTGGTCTCGGGCCGCGTCGGCGCGGGCATCGGCGCCGAGCTTGGCGCGATGAAAGTCACCGAGCAGATCGATGCGCTCGAAGCCTCAGCGGTCGATTCGTTCAAGTACCTGGCGGTCACCCGCATCATCGCCTGCATCATCGCGATGCCGATGCTCACGCTGATCATGGACTTCTGCGGCATCGTCGGCGGCTACCTTGCGGAATCGACGATCAGCGGGATGTCCTGGCAGCTCTACTTTCAGCGCGCGTTCTCGCTGGTTGAATTCAACGATTTCATCCCCGCCACGATGAAGACCGCCGTCTTCGGGATGATCATCGGCACGATTGCCAGCTATCTCGGGTTCAGCACGACGCAGGGCACTGAAGGCGTTGGCCGCACGTCGACCCGCAGCGTCGTGCTCGCGTCGATGATGATCATCGTGTCGAACGTCGTCCTCGTAAAACTGATCTTCTTTCTCTTTCCGGCCACCGGATGACTGCCGAAAACGACGTGGCGATTCGGCTGGACGGAGTGTCCAAGGCGTTCGGCGCCCTCAAGGTCCTTGACAACGTCACGCTCGACATCAAGGGCGGGACGGCGTTCTGCCTGCTCGGGCGCAGCGGCACCGGCAAGAGCGTGACGCTGAAGCACATCATCGGCCTCCTCAAGCCGGATAGCGGACACGTGCTCGTGCACGGCAAGAAGATCGACGAGTTGAAGCGGCAGGAGCTCAGCGAAGTGCGGCGCAGCATGGGATTCCTGTTTCAGAATGCCGCGCTCTTCGACTCGATCAGCGTCGGCGAGAACGTGGCGTTCCCGATGCGTCGCCACACCGATTGGGACGAGGCGAAGATCCGCGAGGTCTCCAAGGCCAAGCTGGCGGACGTCGGGCTCGAGAAGGACTACGACAAGATGCCGGGCGACCTGTCCGGCGGCATGAAGAAGCGCGCCGGGTTGGCGCGTGCCATGGCGCTCGACCCCGAGATTCTCCTCGTTGACGAGCCGAGCGCGGGCCTCGATCCGATTACGGCCGGTGAGATCGACGACCTGCTGGTCGAGCTCAAGAAGAAGGGGACGACGCTGGTGGTCGTCACGCACAACATCCCGAGCGCCCGTCACATCGGTGACGAGCTGGCGATGCTGCACGAAGGAAAACTGATCGCCCAGGGTACGGCGGCGGAACTCGATCGCAGCGAGCACGAGCTGGTTCGCGCGTTCATGCGGTCCGAAGGAGCGGGGTAAGTCATGGTGTCTGCGAAAGTCGTTGGCGCCGGCGCGTTCGTCGTCGTCGGCCTGTTGTTGTTCACGGTCGCCCTGTTCTTCATCGGCGAGCGGCGCATGCTGTTCACGGATCGCTTTCCCGTCTACACGGAGTTCGCGAGTCTCGGGCAGCTGGAGATGGGCGCGGTGGTCAGGGTCGCGGGCGCGAGTGCCGGCGAAGTGACCGAGATCCGCGTGCCGACGTCGCCGGGCGGGAAGTTCCGCGTGAAGATGGAGGTCCGGGAGGATCTTCATCAACTGATTCGCGTCGATTCGGTCGCGGTCACGCAGACCGAGGGACTGGTCGGCGCCCTGTTCATCAACATCCAGACGGGCAGCGAGGCACAGCCCCAGGTGCCCGAGGGTGGCACCATCCCGAGCCGCGAACCGTTCGCGATCGCCGACCTGCTTCAGCAGGCGAGCGACACGGCGGCGCTGGTGAAGGAAACCGTCGAGGCCCTTCGAGGGGATATCGAAACAGCCGTCAGCCAGGTAGCGTTAACCGCTGAGGATGCGCACGGGCTGCTGCAGGATATTCGTCCCGACATCACGGCAATGGCCAAGAACGGCACCCGCATTTCCGATAACACGCAGCAATTGGTCGCCCGGATCAACGCCGGCGAGGGCACGATCGGCAAGCTGATCAACGACGACACCTTGTATGTCCGTGCTCGTGAGCTCGCGGATCAGTCCAAGGAAGTGATGGCTCAGTCCAAGGAGGTCATGGCCAACGTCAAGGCGGTGTCCGACGAGGCTCGCCGCGCGATCTCCGACTTCCGCTCGAAGGATGGCCCAGCGCAGGGCCTGTTCGGAGACATGCGGCTGGCGCTCCTGCAGGCGCGGGAAGCCACCTCCGACATGGCCGACAACATGGAGGCGATGAAGCACAACTTCCTGTTGCGGGGCTTCTTCAACAAGCGCGGCTACTTCGACCTCGATGCGATCTCGCCCGACGAATACCGCAAGGGCGTGCTGGAAAACGGTAAACGGAAGGCCATGCGTACGTGGCTGAGCGCCGCGGTGCTCTTCGAGCCTGGGCCCGAAGGCACGGAGGTGCTGAGCCAGGATGGCCGCGCGCGGCTCGACTCAGCCATGGCGACCTACCTCAAATACATCCCGTCGAATCCGATCGTCGTCGAAGGCTACGCCACCACCGGCACGACCGGCGAACGGTTTAGCCAGGGGCGTATTCGGGCCGGAATTGTTCGGGAATACCTGCTTGGCCGCTATGAGCTGGGGCCGTCGAACACCGGGTTCATCTCGCTCGGCAACGACGCGCAGGGGAGTCCCAGCGACGACAAATGGGACGGCGTCGCGATCGCCCTGTTCCTTGAATCGGCCGCGCTGCAGTTTGTGGAGGTCGCTAAGTAGCAACCCAGCCACCCTCATGGCACTCATTTTGGAGAGCAGATGGCGTTGGGGCTTGAAGGGAGGACGTGTGTGAGCGAACAATCAAAGCTAATGGCAGGCGCATTGTTGGGTGCACTCGTGGGAGCCGCGGCCGGCTACCTCTTCTTTACCGAGGGCGGCCGGGTGGTGCGCGATCGGATTGAACCGGCGGTCGACGAGATGAAGCGCGAGTTCACCACATTTCAGAAAACCATCGAGAAGGTGGGCGAGATGGCCAACGACGGCATGCGCGTCCTGAGCGAGTTCAACGCGGCACGCGCGAGCTCGTCCTATCTCGGCGATCGCACCTCGCACTGACGGCCATGCCCGCAGGAAACCTGGACACGACGAACCTGTTGCTGGGGATCATGGCGGCGGTCAGCGTCCTCGAGGCGCTGCTGCTGATAGGCGTCGGCATCTTTGCCTATCGCTTGTACGCGCAGGCGATGCACGCCGTTCGCGACATCGAACAGCGCCAGGTGGCGCCGCTCGTCGCGAAGGTCAATGTGCTGATGGATAAGGTCGACGGCATCCTGGTGGACGTGAAAGACGTGACGGCTCGCGTGAAGGGCCAGACCGATCGCGTCGATTCCGCCATTCACGACACGATCGAGCGAGTGGACGAGACGGCGACACGGGTGCGCAGCTCGGTGGCGTCGCAGGTTGGACGCATGTATGCCTTCGTGCATGGGGTCAAGTGCGCGATGGACGGGATATTCACTGGCCGGAGGGCCTCGGGAGAGGCGCCAGCGGCGTAAAAGCCCTAAGGGGAGGAGCAACAATGGCGGACAACTACGATCGTTACGAGAATGAGGGCAGCGGCGGTGGGTTCATGATGGGACTGCTGACCGGGGCGGTGCTGGGCGCTGGCCTGGGCATCCTGCTGGCGCCCAAGGCGGGGTCGGAACTCCGCGGCGCCATCGGCGAACAGGCGCGGAACCTGAGCACCGCGGCCAACGACCATTACAAGAAGGCCGCCGAGAACGCGACCGGCTGGGCCGAACGGGGGCGCGAGTTCGTCGACAAGGCGCGTGAGGCGGTCAACCGCGGCGCCGAGGAAGCGCGCGAATATGCGTCGGGCGCGAACGGGGCCGCCGGCACCAGCGGGACGACGGGTAGCGACTTCGGCCGCTCGTAAATGCATCCGGAGGCCTGAAGGCTTCGCCTACCATGACTCTCGGTAGGCGGAGCTTTTAGGTCTTCGTCTATGTCTCTTGCCATAATGCGAGCGTGACGCTGGACCGCATCCTGCGCCGCGTACGCGCGGAGCTCCGCTTCTCGGGCCTCGCGGCGTGGCGTGCGCTCCTTCAACTGGTCAACAGCAACGCACTTACGCACGCAGCGGCCATCGCCTACTACTCGCTGCTCTCCCTTTTTCCCTTCCTGCTTCTCGTCATCTCGATGCTCGGATCGGTCACCGCCAACGATGCCGATCGTCTTGCCGTGCTGACGTTCGTGTTCCGGTACTTTCCCACCCAGCTCGATTTCGTCACCACCCAGCTCGACGCGTTTCGCCAGACGCGGGTGCAGGTCGGCGTCGCCGGCAGCCTGGCGTTGATCTGGGCCTCGCTCGGCGTGTTCGGCGCCATCACCAGCGCGGTGAACGAGGCGTGGGGAGTGGAGAAGCAGCGCAGCTTCCTCAAGCACCGGATGGTCTCGTTTCTCATGCTGGTCGCCGCCGGCGGCGTGATGATCGTCGCGCTGGTGCTGGTGAGCTTCATCGAGGTCGTTCAGGCGCGATGGTTCGGGGGCATGGTGGCGCGCTTCCACTGGATGGAGGTGGCGCAGACGCTGACCTTCCGGCACTCGGCCACCATCCTGCTGATCTTCGGGGTCGGCCTCATCTTCTACTTCATCCCGAACGCGAAGACACGATTTCGCGACGTGTCGGTCGGCGCGGTGCTGACGGGTGTGCTGTGGCGGGTCGCGTTCGACGGCTTCGCGTGGTACATCGGCACCAACAGCCGGATGACGATGATCAATGGATCCATCGCGGCGGTGGTGGTCTTCCTGCTCTGGATCTACGTGTCTGCCGCGATCCTGATGTACGGCGTCGAATTCACCGCCTCCTACGCGCGCCTCCGCAGACGCCGCCCCGAAGAGATGCCAGCCGCCCCGACGCCGAGGACGTAATGCTGGTGTATCCGCGAGTCATCGCCCTGTTCCTGGCCATCACCCTCGTGTCGGTGCAGGAGGAAATCGAGATCGGCAAGCAGACCGAGGCGCAGGTGCGCACGCAGATGCCGGAGCTGCGCGACCGCCAGACGACGGCGTATATCCGCCGGCTGGGACAGCAATTGAGCCGCGTGGCGCCAGGACCGAAGTATCCCTACCGCTTTTCGGTGGCCGACTACCGTGAGATCAACGCGTTTGCGTTGCCGGGCGGGCCGGTGTGGATGCATCGCGGCGTGCTGCAGTCAGCGACCAATGAGTCGCAGGTGGCGGGCGTTCTCGCGCACGAGATCGCGCACGTCGCGCAGCGGCACGCCGCGGAGCAACTGACGAAAGCTATGATGACGAATTGGGGATTAACCGCGCTCGGCGCGATCCTCGGCAACAGCGGCGGCGCGGGCACGGCGCAGGTGGCGGCGGGGCTTCTCGCGAATGGCGTGTTCCTGAAATTCAGCAGAGACGATGAGCGGGAGGCGGACGAGGTGGGGTTGCAGATCTTGCGGCGCGCGGGATGGGATGCACGGGGAATGATCGAGCTGTTCGAGATTCTGCGGAAGGAACAGAGCCGGGACCCTGGCAGCGTCGAAGTGTTCTTCTCCAGCCATCCATCGCCGCAGGACCGCATCGCGCGGCTGCGGGCGCAGGTGGCCAAGAGCCATGGGGGGCGACGCGACAGCGGCCAGTTTCAATCGATCAAGACGCGACTGCTGAAGATGCCGGCGGCGAAGGCGATGCCGCGTGGCTAATCGTCTCGCGGCAGAGCAGAGTCCCTATCTTCTCCAGCACAAGGACAACCCGGTCGACTGGCACCCGTGGGGCGACGAGGCCTTCGAGAGGGCGCGTCGCGAAGACAAGCCGATCTTTCTCTCGATCGGCTATTCCACCTGCCACTGGTGCCACGTCATGGAGCACGAAAGCTTCGAGGACGCGGGCGTCGCCAAGGTGGTCAACGACGGCTTCATCGCCATCAAGGTGGATCGCGAGGAGCGTCCTGACGTCGATCGCGTCTACATGACGTTCGTCCAGGCGACGACCGGCTCCGGCGGGTGGCCGATGAGCGTCTGGCTGACCCCCGACCTGATGCCGTTCTATGGCGGGACCTACTATCCGCCGACCTCGCGGTGGGGCAGACCCGGCTTCATCGAGATCCTCCAGGAGATCTCGCGCGTGTGGCGCGAAGAGCGCGGCAAGGTGCTGGATTCGGCGTCCACCATCCTCGATCGCATTCGTAACTACGGCGCCAGCGCCGCTGGAACCGAGGTGCCGGCCCCCGCTGCGCTCGACAGCGCGGTGCGGGAGTTCGGGGCGGCGTTCGACGCGCGGCGCGGCGGCTTCGGCGATGCGCCGAAGTTTCCGCGGCCAAGTGAGCTGCTGTTCCTGCTGCGCGAGCACGCGCGAACCGGTGCACAGGAGCCGCGCGACATGGTGCTCCTGACCCTGCGCGCAATGGCCCTCGGCGGCATGCGCGACCATCTTGGTGGCGGGTTTCATCGCTACTCGGTGGACGGCGACTGGCGCGTGCCGCACTTCGAGAAGATGCTCTACGACCAGGCGCAGCTCACGCTGGCGTATCTCGAGACGGCGCAGTTGACCGGCGAATCGTTCTACGCCGAGGTGGCCGCCGATACGCTGGAGTACGTGCTTCGCGATCTGACGGACGGGTCAGGCGGCTTCTATTCGGCGGAAGACGCAGACAGCGTGCCTCCCGAGCAGGTCACCGACACGCCACTTGCCCGCCATAGCCCGCAAGGCGGAGGCGGGCATAAAAGCGAAGGCGCGTTCTATATCTGGCGCGACGACGAAGTTGCGAGCGCGCTCGGCGCGGATGCCGACGTCTTCCGCATCCGGTTCGGCATCCTGCCGGACGGAAATGCGCCCTTCGATCCGCAGAACGAGTTCACGCACAGAAACCTCCTCTACACCGCCCGGTCGATCGATCACGTCGTCCAGGCGACGGGCCGGCAACCGGCGGACGTCGAGGGCGCGCTGCGGCGCAGCCGCCGGCTACTGCTGGAGCTTCGATCGAAGCGCCCGCGTCCGCATCTCGACGACAAGGTCCTGACGGCGTGGAATGGGCTGATGATCGCGGCGTGTGCCCGCGCCGGCCGGCAGTTGCCGGGAGGCGAACGCTACCTCGAGGCGGCACAGCGCGCCGCGGGATTCATTCGCGATCGGTTGTGGAACGCGGCGACCGAGACGCTCCTGCGCCGATACCGGCAGGGCGATGCGCGCGTGGAGGGATACGCGGAAGACTACGCCTACCTGATCTTCGGGCTGGTCGAGCTGTTTCAGGCTGATGGCGACCCCGCGTGGCTGGAGTGGGCGCTCACGCTGCAGGGCCGCATGGACGAGTTGTTCTGGGACGTCGAGCAGGGCGGCTGGTTCAGTACCACCGGCCGTGATCCGTCGGTGTTGCTTCGACTGAAGGAAGACTACGACGGGGCGGAACCGTCGGCGAGCGCGGTCGGTGTGCTCAACCTCCTCGCGCTCTCACACCTCACCGGCGATGCGACGATGATC
>CAMCNL010000037.1 GCA_945876205.1 Candidatus Sulfopaludibacter sp. SbA3 | reverse complement strand
GGCGGCACGCGCATGCTCAACGGCGAGGAGTACGCGATCCGGCAGTTGTTCGCCAACGGGCCGGCGCGCGTTTACACACTGACATCGCTCGATGCCGCGGCGCGCACCGAGACGCGCGACGCGATGGTTACGCTCGGGATGATCGCGTTCGGCGCCATCGTGCTGGCGGCGCTCGGAAGCTTCTGGCTGGCGCGGATGCTCACCGATCCGATCGATCAGCTCGTCAGCAACATCGCGGTGATGACGGCCGCGCGTGACGAGCGACCGACGCTCGAGCCGACCGGCAGCAGCCGTGAGCTCGATGCGCTCACCGCGGCGTTCAACCAGTTGATGCAGGGACTGACCGCAGCGGAGGCAGAGTCACGCGCCGCCTACCTCGGCGCCATCCGCGCGCTGGCGGCCGCACTCGACGCGCGCGATCCATATACGGCCGGACACTCCGAGCGCGTGAGCGCACTGTCGGTGCTGATCGGGCGGGAGATGAGGCTGGGCGACAGCGAGCTCGACGTCCTGAGGCTGGGAGCGCTGCTGCATGACATCGGCAAGATCGGCATCAGCGATGAAGTGCTCCGCAAGGTCAGCGCGCTGACCGCCGAGGAGTACGAGCAGATCAAGCGGCACCCGGCGCTCGGCGCGCGCATTCTCCGCCAGGTGCCGTTCCTCGCCCCGTACCTGCCGATCGTCGAGCTGCATCACGAGCGGCCCGACGGCCGCGGGTATCCATTCGGGCTGCGCGGTGACGACATTCCACTGGCGGCGCGGATCGTCCACGTCGCCGATGCCTTCGACGCGGTGACCAGCGCTCGCGCCTATCGGCCCGCCCGCGACCGCGCCGAAGCCGTCGTCGAACTCCAGCGCAACGCGGGAACGCAGTTCGATGAGGTGTCGGTCGATGCGCTGCTCGCGGCACTGCCCTCGTCCACCGGCATCCCGGAGCGTGCGCTACAGGAACTGCTTGGCCGTCAACTGGCCTGACATGCGCCGAACGATCCTGGCGTGCCTCTTCGTGGCCGGCGCAACCGCGCAGGCGTTCGGGCAGCAGGCGACGCCGTCGCGATTTGCGCTCGACACGAGCGCGGCGGTCGATGAAACGGTCGATGGCAAAGGTAACTACACGACCGGCGTCATCATGGACGGCGTACTGTCGGTCGACCTCGGCGGTGGCGTGCAGGCGATCGTGCGTCCCTTTGTGCAGCGTCTCGCCAGCACGGGCGAATGGAACAAGCAGGTGTGGGTCGCCGAGCTGCGATACGAGCGGCCAGGGCCGGTCGGGCTTCGTGTCGAGGCCGGACTCATCCCGTCGCCGATCGGGCTCGCGAACCTGACGCTGCGGCCGCACCTCAATCCGACCATTGCGCAGCCGGCCTCGCTCTTTACCCGGCTGCCGCCGCTCGCCGGGCTCCGCGGTCCGGGTGCCAACCTGATCGGCGCGGTGTATCCGTACGGCGCGCAGGTGACCGTGTCCGGTGTGCACTGGGATGCGCGCGGCGCCATCATGGACACAGCACCGATGCGAGTACGCCGCATCTTCGCGGAGGCCAACCCGCCCCGGTTCACCAACGTGGTGTTTGGAGCGGGCGTCACCCCATTTGTCGGCTTCCGCGTTGGCACCTCCGTCACGCACGGCGGCTGGCTGCGCGCCGGGGAGAGTCCGGTCGTTACCGCAGATCACGATGCGACCGTGTTCACGATCGAATCGGATCTGTCCTTTCTCTACACGAAGCTTTCTGGGGAATGGGTGCGCGACTCGGTGGGCACCGACACGGGCGACCGCGCGGCGACTGGCTGGTTCGTGCAAGGTCAGCAGACGCTGACACCTCGCTGGTTTCTCGCCGGCCGCATCGAACGCCTGTCGTCGCCGGCGATCATCAGCGCGACACTCATCGACCAGCAGCAGCTCACCGGCGCCCAGGAAACGCTCGGCTACCGCCTGACGCCGGAGATTACGCTGCGCATCGAGCACCGCATACGCAAGCCGTTTTCGGCCGGACCGGCCGGCTACGGCCATTCGGGGGCCGTCTCCGTTGTCTGGTGGAAGCGCTGGTTATAGCGGCGGAAAGAACACGCGCTCGACAAACCAGTAGGTGCCCGCTGCGATCACCACGACAGAGCCCGCATACGCCACCCGATACGCCACATCGCTCCTCCATCGCCTGATCATCGCCAGCGCCGACGCGACGACCAGCACCACCGCGAGCTGACCGATTTCCACGCCGACGTTGAAGGAGAACAGCGACCAGCCGAGCGCCTCGCGCGGCAGTCCGAACTCCCGAAGCACGTTCGCGAAACCAAAGCCGTGCACCAGGCCAAACACCAGCGCCACCCACGCGCGCAGGTCGCGCCCGTTGCCGCGAACAAGGTTATCGGTGCCCACGAACACGATGCTCAGCGCAATCGCCGGCTCGATGATGCGGGCCGGCGGCGTCAGGATGTTGAGCGCAGCCAGCGACAGCGTCACGCTGTGACCGAGCGTGAACGCGCTGACAATCGCGAGCAGCGTCTTCCACGTGCCGCCGAGCAGCAGCAGCCCGATGAGGAACAGGATGTGATCGGGCCCGATCAGGATGTGGTGGATCCCCGACGGGATGAACACGCCCATCACCGCCAGCGCGCCCTGCGTCGTGCCCGAGTAATACGTCCATTCCGGCGAGCTGCCCGCAAACACCTGCTGCTGCCGGAGCGTCTCGTCCTCGTACACGTTCACAAACGTCTGGTGCACCGGATCGTAGGGAAACATCCCCGCGCGGACGCTGACCGTGGCGGGACGCTCGACGGGAATGCGGAAGTACAGCCGCACTTCGCTCTGTTCGGCCAGCACCTCGATGCCCAGCCACTCGAGCGGCAAGACTCCGTCAGTCCGGATCGTAAAGCGCGGCGTCAGCAGCGTCGTCAGGCGAGCGCGGATGGATTCGGCGAGGGCCCGATCGAGCACCCGCTCCGGCGGGTCGATGCCCAGCTCGTGCCCGACGTCGAATGAGTGAACGGCGAGCGAACCGGCGATCTCGTGATCGCGGATGTGGAGATCCAGGTAACTAAAAGGTGCAGGGTGCCCGAGAGCTATCGCGGGACCGAGCAAAAGCAGCCCACACACGGCGAGCACCTTCGGGAGAAACATGGAGGAAGCATTTTATAGTGCGGCCCGTGAAGGCGCGCCTGCCGACCTGGGCATCTACAAAGGAAAGGTCGCCCTCGTCGTCAACGTCGCGAGCTACTGCGGCTTCACGCCGCAGTACACAGGGCTGGAGAAGCTGCACCGCGACATGAAAGCCCAGGGGGTCGTCGTGCTCGGATTTCCAAGCGATGTGACGCGCGATCGCCGCAACTGCATGCGGCGATCGCCAAGGCGCTAGCTGCGAACTGACCCGGCCGCCGCCCGAAGACGGGCGTGCACCGTGTCGAAGCCGTACGGATCCGCCGTGTAGGTCACCGAGCCGTCCGGCTCCACCCACGCCGTCCAGTAGCCGATGTGCACGGGCAACTTCTTTTTCAACGTGACCGCTTGCTCCGTGCCCGCGTGCATCGCCGCAGCGATGCGCGCATCGGTCCACTGCGCCTGATCGCCGAGGAGATACTCCGCCAGCGCAGCGGGGTTCTCGACGCGAATACAGCCGTGGCTCAAGGCGCGCGTCGCGCGGAGGAAGAACTGACGCGAGGGCGTGTCGTGCATGTAGACGTCGAAGGGGTTCGGGAAGACGAACTTCACCAGACCGAGCGCGTTGCCGTCTCCCGGCACCTGGCGCAAGCGCAGCCCCTTCGTCTCGGATGCATCCGACCAGTCGATCCCCTCGGGATCGATCACCTCGCCGCCTGAGGTGCCGACCACTTCGATGTTGTTGCGCGCCAGGTAGTCCGGATCCTTGGCCGCGTGCGGCAGGGTTTCGTTCCTCAGGATGCTGGTGGGAATATTCCAGTAGGGGCTGAAGACGAGGTAGGTCATCTCGTCGCTGAAGAGTGGCGTGCGCGTCTGGGGCCGACCGACGATGACGCGCATGGCGAGCGCGGGCTTGCCGCCCTCCACCACCTGGAGCTGATAGGCAGGCACGTTGACGAGGATGTAGCGGTCGCCGAGATCGCGCGGCGCCCACCGCCACCGCTCCAGGTTCATCAGGATCTGTTCGAGATGTCCCAAAGGATGCCGGCGCTCGCGGGCCAGCGCCACCTGCAGTCCCCTGTATTGCGGATGCGCCGGGGCCAGCGCCTCGAGTGACTGGCGAATGGTGTTGGAATCGACGCCTCGTTCCAGCCGCGCCGCGAGGTCGTCCTGCTTCGGGTCACCCAGCCAGTTGCGATCGACCTGCTGCGGGCTCGAGCTCCATCCGAGGAGGTCCGCCGCGTAACGGAGGTACGCATACGTCATCTTCGCGTCGAGCTCAGGGACGCGCTCGACCGGAATGATGACCTGCTCGAATTCGCCAACGCGGTAGCGCGCTGGCTCGAAACCGTGCTGCTCGGAGTCGTGAAGCTGCTGAACGAGATTCTTCAGCTGAGGGGTCGCCCGGTCACCGTCGATCCAGGCGGGCATGTACTGCCGCTTCTCGTAGAAGGCACGCTCAATCGTCCAGAGCCTGCCGCCCAGGCTGTCGTTCTCGACCCACCCGGGGCTCGACGCGACCATCTCCCTGATTCCGTCGACATGGCGAGCGTTATCGACGACATCGCGAACGGTGCCGACCTCGTGGCCACAGGCAGACGCGACGAGAGCAAGGAGGACGACCAGCGTTCGGCCTGTCATGTCTTGTCATCCCTGCAAAAAGAGGGACAGCCACCCCTACGCGCATCGTGCCAGGAGCGGCGTGTCCTGCAACACCGGCCGTGCTGCTGAGTTAATCAAGCTGAAGTGGTGGACTGTATGCTTGAGCTCGTACGCCACCAGCAGCGAATACACGACCACGTTTACGCGCAGGTGGCGATCGTTCCGATAGCAGCAGGCCGCGAGGTTGTAGGCTGCCATCAGACCAGCCATGAACCCGGACGCGGCGTGGACGGAGCACTTCAGCGCTTCGTTGTTACCACTCGTGCAGAGTCTTTCCACCATGGCTGTCTCCGTAGCTATTTCAGGGCAATCGCCCCTCTCTGGCGTACAGATGAGCAAGCGACGTGCCACGGCTGGGGTTCACGTCTTCCGGTATGACCCCGCTGTCAGCCGCGCACCCACAACGAGCAATCGGTAAGGGAGATACCGCACAAGCATGGCTATGACACGGTTTGCGTGCCCGTTGACGTAGATCGGGATCCCCTCCATCACGGCGGCGAAGCCCTGGCGCGCCACGGTCGGCGCGTCCATCCACAGAAACCGTGGAATTTTGCTCACCTTGGCTCGCGTACCCGTGACGTCGTGAAACTCGCTCAGGGTAAAGCCGGGACAGAGCGCCGTGACATGCACGCCGTGCTTCATCACTTCGTTGGCCAGCGCTTCCGAAAACTTGATCACGAACGCCTTCGACGCCGCATAGAGCGTGTGCCCCGCCGGCGCCGGCGCGAGCCCCGCCAGCGACGCGACGTTGACGATGCGCCCGTAGCCGCGGTCGATCATGCCGGGCAGCAGGCGATGCGTGAGCTCGGCGACCGCGACGACCATGATCTGCAGGAACGCCGCGTGGGCCGGCCAGTCGGTGCTGGTGTAGACCCCGGTCACCCCGTAGCCGGCATTGTTGACGAGCGCGTCGATGGTGATGCCGCGAGCGGCGACCTCCGCGCAGAGTCTCGCCGGCCCATCGGGGTCGGACAGATCCTCGACGATGACGTGAACGCGCGCGTGATGCTGCTGCTCGAGTCGCGCAGCGACTGTGCGCAACCGATCCTCGCGCCTGGCCGTGATCACCAGGTCGAAGCCTTCAGACGCGAACACATCGGAGAATGCCTCGCCGATACCCGAAGACGCGCCTGTAATGAGTGCTGTTCGCTTCGTCATTCGACCCGGCGCAGGATGAAGCACTTCAGGTAATACGTCTCCGGCACGCCCACCAGGATCGGGTGATCGCGCCCCTGTGTTCGCTTCTCCACGAGCGCCACCGGCGTGCGGCTGTCGATGGACGCCTGGTGAATCACCTCGGCGAACATGTCTTCGCTGACGTTGTAGGAACAACTGCAGGTCACGAGATATCCGCCGGGTGAGAGCAGGCGCATCGCGCGGAGATTGATCTCCTTGTAACCGGCCATCGCATTGGGCACCGATGCCTTGTTCTTCGCGAACGCCGGCGGGTCGAGCACGATCGTGTCGAAGCGCTCACCGCTCCGTTCGAGCCGGCGAAGCTCGTCGAAGACGTTGGCTTCGCGCGCCTCGAGATTCGGCAGGCTGTTTCGCACCGCGTTTTCGCGGATCCGAGCCACGGCGTCCGCGGAGATGTCGACCGCCACGGTCTCGGAACAGTGGCGGGCCAGACGCAGCGCGAACCCGCCGTTGTAGCTGAAGCAATCGAGCAGGCGGCCGCGCGCGTATTTCGCCGCGGCATCGCGGCTTTCGCGCTGATCCAGGAACAGCCCCGTCTTTTGACCCTTCCGCAGGTCCGCGTCGTATTCAACTGGCCCTTCGCGGACGAGGACAGATTCCGGAATGTCGCCGTGCAGCACCTCGATCGTCTGTTCGAGACCCTCGAGCGTCCGCACCTTCGGATCGTTGCGCGCCAGGATGCCGATCGGCGCCAGCAGCTCGACGAGCATCGCGGTCACCTCGGGAAGCAGGCGATCCATGCCCTGCGACAGCGCCTGGACGACCAGGTACTCGCCGTAGCGATCGACGATCAGCGAGGGCAGGAGATCGGCTTCACCGTGGACCAGCCGGTAGGCGGTCGCATCAATCCCGAGCGACGCCCGGAATGCGATTGCCTGCTGCAGCCGCTTCCGGATCAGCGCCGCGTCCACGACGACGTCGCCGTGCGACAGCATCCGGATGGGAATCTGCGATTGATCGCTGAAGAGCGCGTGGCCGAGCAGGCGGCGCCGCGGGCCCATCACCTCGACGATCTCTCCGCCCGCGGCGTGGACATCGGTGACATCCGAGCGATAAATCCACGGGTGGCCGCTTCGTACCCGCTCTTCTCCGCGTGCGGAGATCGTCACTCTTGAGGACATGGTTGAGACGCATAGTACAATTCCTTTCCCATGTCCGATATCGCTCTTGCCCCGATGCAGCGCTCGCTTGCCGACTTTGACCCCGATATTGCCGAGGCGATTCGCGATGAGACGCGGCGCCAGGCCGATGGCCTCGAGCTGATCGCGTCCGAGAACTTCGTCAGCGCCGCCATCCTCGAGGCCGTCGGCTCGGTGATGACCAACAAGTACGCGGAAGGGTATCCCGGCAAGCGCTACTACGGCGGCTGCGAATTCGTGGACGTGGCGGAATCGCTGGCGATTTCGCGCGCGAAGAAGCTTTTCGGCGCCGATCACGCCAACGTCCAGCCGCACTCGGGCGCGCAGGCCAATATGGCGGTCTACCTGGCGCTGCTCCAGCCGGGCGACACGGTACTCGGCATGAACCTGGCCCACGGCGGCCACCTGACGCACGGCCATCCGCTCAATTTTTCAGGAAAGCTCTACACGATCGTCCCGTACGGCGTCCGCAAAGAGGACGAGCGGATTGATTACGAAGAGCTCGAACGCCTCGCCCACGAGCACAAGCCGAAGATGATCATGGTGGGCGCAAGCGCCTACCCGAGGGTCATCGACTTTCCGCGCATCAGCGCCGTCGCCCAGGCGATTGGCGCGCCAATGGTCGTGGACATGGCGCACATCGCGGGCCTGGTCGCCGGCGGCCAGCATCCGAGTCCCGTGCCCCATGCTGATTTCGTCACCTCCACGACGCACAAGACGCTGCGCGGCCCGCGCGCCGGACTCGTGCTGTGCCGTGAGAAGTACGCGAAAGATCTCGACCGCGCCCTGTTCCCCGGCGTCCAGGGTGGTCCGCTCATGCACGTCATCGCCGGCAAGGCCGTCTGCTTCAAGGAAGCGATGGAGCCGTCATTCGCGGAGTATGCCAGGCAGATCGTCGCCAACGCCAGGCGGCTCGCCGCGTCGATCGCCGGCCACGGCTTCAGGCTGGTCAGCGGCGGCACCGACAATCACCTGATGCTCGTCGACGTCTTCTCGAAGGGCTTGACCGGCAAGGTGGCCGAAGCGGCGCTCGGCAAGGCCGGCATCACGGTCAACAAGAACGCCATCCCGTTCGACCAGAATCCTCCGATGGTGGCGAGCGGCGTCCGCATCGGCACGCCGGCGATGACCACCCGCGGCATGCGCGAGCCCGAGATGGACCAGATCGGCGACCTGATCGCCCGCGTGCTCGCATCACCCGAGGACGACCGTACACTCGGCGTAGTGAAAAACGAGGTGGAGAGGCTCTGCCGCAAGTTCCCGCTATACCCCGAGCGGCAATAGATCCTCCGGATCTGCGCCAAGTCGTTCGCGCGGTGTTCAGCGAAGGCGGCGCGCTCGAGCGCGCGGTGGAGGGCTATGAGGTGCGCGATGGCCAGCGCCAGATGGCCGAAGCGGTCGCCTCAATCATCGAAGACGGCGGCGTCCTGCTCGCCGAAGCCGGGACGGGCACGGGCAAGACGCTCGCCTACCTGATCCCCGCGATCCTCAGCCGCCAGCGAGTGCTCGTCTCGACGGGCACCAAGAACCTCCAGGAACAGATCTACTTCAAAGACCTGCCCGCGTTGCAGGAGGCGCTCGGCGTGCCGTTTACCGCCACCCTGATGAAGGGCCGCTCGAATTACCTCTGCCTGCATCGCTTCGAGCTCTACCGCGACGGCGTCGATGGCAACACCTCTACCCCTCGACTTGGCTCGGGGCAAGCCGGCGGACGCTTGATCGACACCGGCGATCGCGTCCTCCTTCCCGTGCTGAATGAATGGGCGCGCACGACCAAGACCGGCGACCGCGCCGAACTCCGCGACCTGCCCGAGGACCTCCCGCTCTGGAAGGAGGTCGCAGCGGACGTCGAGACCTGCCTCGGCTCCGAGTGCCCCCGCTACGGCGACTGCTTCGTCACGCTGATGCGCCAGCGCGCCGCCGAATCGGACGTGGTCATCGTCAATCACCACCTGCTGTGCGCGGATGCGTCGGTGCGCCAGAGCGCCTACGGCGAAGTCATCCCGACCTGCGCGACGCTGGTGGTCGATGAAGCCCACCAACTCGAAGACATCGCCACGCAGTACTTCGGCGTGTCGTTCAGCAATTACCGCGTGGACGATTTCGTTCGCGATGCGATGACGCTGCCGATGCAGACCGCGGAGCTGGCGCGGGGATTGGCGCGCGTCTCCGACCGGGCGCGCATCTTCTTCAGCGGGATCCCGCAATCCACCGCATCGCGCGGACGCTACCGCGCCGAGGACCTCGAGGAGCATTTCGAACACGGGATGATGCTCTCCGGCGCGCTCGAAGGGCTCGAGGCGACGTTGGCGCTGATGATTGGCGCCGGCGACATCAAGGAGGACGTCGCGACGATGCAGCGACGCGCGGGAGAGCTGCGCAGCGACCTGCGCTTCCTGATGCGCGCCGGCGATCCGGACTTCGTCTACTACGTCGAAACGCGCGGCCGCGGCACCTTCCTGCGCGCTTCGCCGGTGGACGTCTCGCGGATCATTCGCGATTCGCTGTTCGAACGCATGCGCGCCACCGTCCTCACCTCCGCGACCCTGGCGGTCGACGGCTCATTCGAATACGTGAAGGGCCGTCTCGGCCTCAAGGAGGCGGAGCAGGTTCGCGTCCCCTCGGAATTCGACTTCGCGTCGCAGGCGCTGCTGTACCTGCCGAAGCGGCTCCCATCGCCCAAGGCGGCCAACTTCGCCGAAGCCGCGGCGGTCGAGACGATCGAGATCCTCAAGCGCTCGCGAGGCCGGGCCTTCGTGCTCTTCACCAGCTACGCGGTCCTCAGGACCGTTCAGCAGTTCGTGGAGATGTCGCTTCCGTATCCGATCCTGGTCCAGGGCACCGCACCACGGTCCGTCCTCATCGACCAGTTCCGATCGACGCCGAACGCGGTCCTGCTGGCCACCTCCAGCTTCTGGCAGGGCGTCGACGTCGTCGGCGAGGCGCTGAGCTGCGTGATCGTCGATAAGCTCCCCTTCGCCTCGCCAGGTGATCCGGTGACCGCGGCTCGAATCGAGGCCATCAATTCGCGGGGCGGCGACGCCTTCGCCGAGTACCAGGTGCCCCTGGCGATCCTGGCCCTTCAGCAGGGACTCGGCCGTTTGCTCCGCCACAGGTCGGATCGCGGCGTCCTGGCGGTGCTCGATCCGCGCCTGCGGACGATGGGATATGGCCGCAGATTCCTAGATTCCTTGCCCCCCGCGCCGGTCACACATGATCTGGACGCAGTGGGCCGTTTCTTCATGTAAACTACAGTTATTACTCATTTTGGAGGTTTTTCAATGCGGACCAATCTGATCCGCGGCATCCTGGCGATTGCCGTTATTTTCGCGGTGTCTGGCCCCGCGTTCGCGCAGAGCATCGTTCGAGGCAAAGTGCTCGATGCGCAGGGCAAGCCGATCGAAGGTGCCGTCGTCACTATCGCGGGCACAGAGGGCTCCACGCGCAAGGCTGAGGTCAAGACCAACAAGAACGGTGAGTTCCTGCAGGTCGGCCTCCCGTCGGGCCGCTACAACGTCACCGCCGTGAAAGACAAGATGCAGCAGGCGCTGCCGGCGACCGTGACCCAGGGCTCGCCCGTCGAGTTGTCGTTCCAGTTGTCGCCGACCAGCGGCATGTCGCCCGAACAGGCCAAGGCGCAGGCCGAGACGCAGGCACTTGCGCAAGGCGCCATCGACGCGATGAAGGCCGGCAGGGATGACGAGGCGATCCAGAAGTTCAACGAGATCACGCTGAAGATCCCGACCTGCAGCGATTGCTACTACAACCTCGGGCTTGCCTATACGCACAAGGGCCAGTTCACCGAGGCCGAGACCGCGTTCAAGCGGGTGCTCGAGCTCAAGCCTGACAGCGCCGACGCCTACACGGGCCTCGCGAACCTCTATAACTCACAGAAGAAGTTCGACCTCGCGGCTGAAGCCAGCAACAAGGCGCAGCAACTGGCCGGCGCCGCGGGCGCGGCTGGCGGCAACGCCGAGGCGACCTACAACCAGGGCGTGATCCTCTGGAACGGCGGCAAGTACGCCGAGGCCAAGACGCAGTTCGAAGCGGCCGTCGCGGCCGACCCGAACATGGCGATGGCGCACTATCAGCTCGGGATGGCCAACCTGAATCTCGGCAAAATCCCCGAGGCGCGCGCCGCGTTCGAGGGCTACCTCAAGGCCGACGCGAACGGTCCGAAGGCGGCCGAGGTAAAGACCTTCCTCACGCAGCTCCCGAAATAGCTCCTCTGTGTCAGTCGCCGATCGGCTGGCCGGGATTCGCGAGCGCATCGGCGCCGCGGCCCGGTCGGCCGGCCGGGATCCTTCCTCGGTTCGCCTCGTCGCCGTCTCCAAGACCTTTCCCATCAACCTGATACGAGAAGCCTACGCTGCCGGGCAGCGTGAGTTTGGCGAAAATCGTGTCCAGGAAGCCCTACAGAAGATCGCTGAAACGACCGACCTTGAGATCAGGTGGCACCTCCTCGGTCACCTGCAGACGAACAAGGCCCGGAAGGCGGGGCCGGCCTTTGCCACCATCCAGTCGGTCGACAGCCTCGAGCTGCTTCAGAAGCTCGATCAGGCGGCCGAACAAGCGGGGACGAAGCCGGAGCTGCTGATCCAGGTGGATCTCGCGGGCGAAGCGTCCAAGTTCGGCGCGCCGCCAAGCGAGGTGCCGCGGCTGTTCGAAGCCGCTGCCGCGTGTCGCGCCGCCTCGGTCGCCGGGCTCATGACGCTGCCGCCGGTACCGGACACGCCCGAGGATGCGCGACCCTGGTTCAGGACGCTGCGTGACCTGCGTGACGGGTGGCTGGCTTCGGGCGTCCCCGCACCGATGCTTCGCGAGCTGTCGATGGGCATGAGCGGGGATTTCGAGGTCGCCATTCAAGAGGGCGCCACGATGGTACGGGTGGGCACGGCAATTTTCGGGAGCCGACTTGTTGAAGATTGAGGATTCCGCGCAGACGACCGACGCACGCCGCCTTCCCTCGCCGGAGCGGCACCTGACCGTTTCTCCCCTCGACATGCGCCAGCCGCGGTTCGGCACGGCGATGCGCGGCTTCGACAAGAACGAAGTCACGGCCTTCCTCGAGGAGGCGTCCACCGACTACGAGAACGCGCTGCGTGAGAACGAGCGGCTGCGTGGCGAGATCATCCGCCTCGAGGCGTCGCTCAACCAGTTTCGCGAGCTCGAAGGGAGCCTCAAGGCGACGCTGATGAGCGCGCAGAAGGTCGGCGACGACATGCGCCTGACCTCGACCAACGAGGCGGCGCGCATCGTCCGCGAAGCGGAAGGCCGGGCGGACCTGCTGGTGGAAAAAGCGCAGGCCCGGCTCGAAGACATCGAGCGCGAGATTGACGGTTTACGCCTGAAGCGGCGCGAGGCGGAGGTCAGCATCGAGGCGACGATCTCGACACTGCACAACACGCTGGATTTCGTCCGGGAGCAGGAGCGGCGCGAGCGGGAGAACAAGGTCGTCCTTCACCGCCCGCAGGTCGTGCATACGGCTTAGACTCTCACCATCTGCGTTTCGACGAAAGGCGTCTCGTTCACGCGAGGCGCCTTTTTCTTTGCGACGATCAGCCAGATCTCTCGAGCGCACGCAATCAGCACCACGATGACAATCGCCATGAAGAAGATCGCCAGTGCCGCGTCGATGCGATCGTTGAAGATCATCTGGCGGGCGTTGGGATTGGTGGAGTTGGCCAGCGACCTCGCATGCGCGAGGAACCCGAGCGCGGGCGCCGGCGCCCACACTTTCTGATACCCAGCGGTCAGCGTCGCCGCCGTCAACCAGGCGAGCGGCACCAGCGTCACCCACGCGTGCCGCCCCTTTCCCATCTTCACCAGCACGGTCGTGCCGATGCAGAGCGCGATGGCCGCCAGCAACTGGTTCGCGATCCCGAACAGCGGCCAGAGGGAGTTGATGCCGCCGAGCGGGTCGATCACGCCTTGATAGAGGAAGTAACCCCAACCGGCGACGACCAGGCCGGACGACAGGACGATGCTGGGATACCAGGAGGTGCGGCCCAGCGGCGCCCAGACGTGACCGAGCAGCTCCTGCAGCATGAAGCGGCCGATGCGCGTGCCGGCATCGATCGTCGTCAGGATGAAGACCGCCTCGAACATGATCGCGAAGTGATACCAGAGGGCCAGCCCCGGTCCTGAGAACACGCCGCCGAGAATGCCGGCCATGCCGACTGCCAGGCTTGGCGCGCCGCCGGTGCGCGACAGGAGCGACGCCTCGCCCATCTGGCTCGCGAGGCTGCGCAGCTGATCCGGGGTGACCATGAAGCCCCATTCGGCCACCTTCAACGCCGCGCTGTCAGGCGTCGTGCCGATGATGCCGGGTCCCACGTTCATCGCGAAGTAGACACCCGGGTCGAGCGTCGCCGCCGCGACCATCGCCATCAGGCCGACGAGCGACTCGGTCAGCATCGATCCGTATCCGATCACGCGCGCATCGCTTTCGCGGCACACCATCTTCGGCGTCGTGCCGCTCGACACGAGCGCGTGGAAGCCGGAGACGGCGCCGCAGGCGATGGTGATGAACGCAAACGGAAAGAGCTTGCCGGCAAAGACCGGGCCCGTGCCGTCGATGAACTGTGTGACCGCCGGCATCTTGAGCGGCGGCATCAGCAGCACGATCGCCACGCCCAGGAAGAGAATCGTCCCGATCTTCATGAACGCCGAGAGGTAATCACGCGGGGTCAGGAGCAGCCAGACGGGCAGCACCGAGGCCACGAAGCCGTAGATCATGACGGCCCATGCCAGGTTCGTCCCCGACCAGGTGAACCCGGGCGCCCACGTCGCGCTTTCGGCGACCCATCGTCCGCCGAGGAGCGCCGCCAGCAGCAGGACGATGCCGATGCCGGTCGCTTCGGCCACCTTGCCCGGACGGATGTTGTTCATCCAGACGCCCATGAAGATGGCGATCGGAATCGTCGCGGTAATGGTGAAGAGACCCCACGGGCTGTCGCGCAGCGCGTTGACCACGACGAGCGCGAGCACCGCCAGCAGGATGATCATGATCGCGAAGATGGCGATCATCGCCCCCACACCCGCCACTGGATTGACCTCCTCTTTCGCCATCTGGCCGAGCGACTTGCCGTCGCGGCGCATCGAGGCGAACAGGATGATGAAGTCCTGCACGGCGCCGCCCAGCACCACGCCGACGATCAGCCACAGAGTGCCCGGCAGGAAGCCGAATTGCGCCGCCAGGGTCGGGCCGACCAGCGGGCCCGCTCCCGAGATGGCGGAGAAATGATGGCCGAAGAGCACCCACCGGGTGGTGGGCACGAAATCGCGGCCGTTGTTGAGCCGCTCCGCGGGGGTCGCGCGGCGATCGTCGAGGCCGCACACCGTAATGGCGAGATACCGCGAATAGAACCGGTACGCGACGAGGTAGGTACACACACCTGCGACAACGAGCCACCCGGCGCTGATCGTCTCGCCGCGAGACAAGGCCAGGACGCCGAACCCGACGGCGCCAAGCAGCGCAATGGCGACCCACATGACCGAAGACAGGACTTTGTTCATGAAATGCCCATGGGAATGCGTCAGTCTCAGCGAACCGGTAGGGGTTCGTCAACTGGTGCTACCATTCGCCCGAGCCGGGGTCCCCGCCGCGCACGCTTGCGCGGTGGGGCGGGTTCAGGAGGACAGCGATGTCGATCTCGAAACACTGGATCCCAGCCGCCGCCATCATGCTCGGGCTGTGGTGCGTCGGCGCCCAGGCGCAAGAGGACGTGCCGGTTCCGATTTACAAGATCGACCCATCCTGGCCGAAGATGCCGCTGCCGAACCAGTGGCTGATTCAGGGCGTGCCGGTCATGGTCACCGACTCGAACGATCACATCTGGGTCGTCAGCCGGCCGCGCGATATCACGCCGGACGAGGCTGGCTCGGTGGGTGACCCGCCGAGAACCGACTGCTGCAAGCCGGCGCCTGCGATCCTCGAGTTCGATGCCGAGGGCAACCTGCACAACGCGTGGGGCGGCCCCGGCTACCATCCTGACTGGTCGGCGCCAGGCGTCGCAAAGCCGGGTGCCCAAGGCGAGCACGCGATTGCGGTCGATCGGCAGGGCAATGTCTGGATCACCGGGCAGAGCCGCGGCGACGGCATGCAGAAGTTCACGAAGGACGGGAAGTTCCTCTGGGACTTCGGCCACCGCGGTCCGCGCCCCGGCCCCGGCGTGACGCTGCCGCCGGTCGTCGAGAACAACCAGCAGACCGACATCCTGCCGACGGGCGTTTCTCAATTCACCCTCGACGAAGACGCGCGAGAGATCTACATCGCGCAGTGGAAGCGCGTGCTCGTCTACGACATGGAGACGGGCGCCTTCAAGCGCGGGTGGGGCGGGCACGGCATGCCCCTGAGCCAGATCAACAACGGCCCGATTCCCGATTACGACTGGAAGAAGAAGGCGCCGCCGCCCGAGTGGGACAACCTGTCCGCGGACCTGCACTGCGTCCACATCTCGGTGGACGGCCTGGTCTACGTGTGCGACCGCGACCAGAACCGGATCCACGTCTTCACCAAGCAGGGAAAGTTCGTCCAGAACTTCCTGGTTGCCGGCAACACGATTGCCCGCGGTCCCGAATGCGGCGGACCGGGCCACCCGACGCTCGGCATGTGCGGCACCACCTACAACATCGTGTTCTCGCATGATGCGGGACAGAAGTACGTGATCGTCGCCGACGGCACCAACCACCGCATGTGGATCCACGATCGCAAGACCGGCGCCTATGTCGGCGCCATCGGATCGCCGGGCCGCATGGCCGGGCAGCTCCACTGGATCGACGGCATCGCCATGGACTCGCTCGGCAACATCTACACCGGTGAGGTGGACGATGGGAAGCGGGTGCAGAAGTTCGTGCTGCAGAATGGCGACGGCGTGAGGCGATTCCGTCCCCACGATTAACGACTGGTTAACGCGCTCCATGCGCGCACTCTCACTCACGAGCACGGATGATGCGGCGCGATTCCAATCGTCATGCGGCGCGGGCGTTTACGGCCCGCGAGACATGATCACCGCAACTGCCGGCGGCGTCGTGATCGAGGTCCGCGTGATTCCGCGCGCGTCCAGGCCTGGCATCGCCGGTTCGCGCAACGGCGCACTGCTCGTGCGGCTCAAGGCGCCGCCCGTCGAGGGTGCGGCCAATGCCGAGCTGATCCAGTTGATGGCAAAGACCGCTGGCGTTCCGCGCCGCTCGGTGTCAATCGTGTCTGGGGATCGAGGGCGAACGAAGCGTGTCGCCATTGCCGGAATCAGCACGCAGGACGCGGCCCGAGCCATGGATGATGCGGCGCGGGCCTTTACGGCCCGCGACAAACCATGATCCCCGCCGACTTTCTCATCGAGCACGCTGACCTGATCGCGACCTGCGCCGGACCGGCGCCCCGCCGTGGACCGGCGCAGCGGGAGATCACGCCGCTTCGCGACTCGGTGGTGGCCGCGCATGAAGGCGTGATCACCTACGTCGGTCCTCGAGCGCGGCTGTCCGAACGAGTCGAGCTGGTTCGAGACGCCACGCGCGTTGACGCGCGGGGATGCACCGTCCTGCCGGGCTTCGTCGATCCGCACACGCACGTGGTGTTCGCAGGAGATCGGCGCGGTGAGCTGCAGCGGCGGCTCTCGGGCGCCACCTACGCGGAGATCGCGGCGGCAGGCGGCGGGATCGCGGCGACGGTGGCAGCCACGCGTGGTGCATCGGAAGAGGAGCTCGTCTCGGCCGCGCGTCCGCGCCTTGACGAGATGCTCGCGAACGGCACGACCACCTGCGAGGCCAAGAGCGGCTACGGCCTGACCACCGAGTCGGAGCTCACGCAACTCCGCGCGATCGCTCGCCTCGACGCCGAGCATGCGATCGACCTCGTTTCCACGTTTCTCGGAGCGCACGACGTGCCCGTCGAATACACGTCGCGCCGCGCTGACTACGTAGCGCTCGTGATCAACGAGATGATTCCGCGGGTCGTCGACCAGGGCCTCGCGGAATGGTGCGACGTGTTTTGCGAGGATGGTGCCTTCACGCCGGAGGAGTCGCTGGCGATTCTATCCGCGGCCGCGGAGGCCGGCCTCAAGCCGCGCGTGCACGCGGAGGAATTTGGCAGGAGCGGCGGCACAGAAGTGGCGGTCAAGGCAGGCGCTCGATCGGCCGATCATCTTCTGTTCGTAGACGAGCCAGGCGCGGACGCGCTCGGCGCAGCCAACGTGTGCGCCACCCTCCTGCCGATCGCCGCGTTCTACCTCAAGGCCGGCCGACTGGCCCCCGCACGTATGCTGATCGATCGAGGGGTGGCGGTCGCGCTTGCCACCGACATCAACCCCGGCGCAGGCCTCTCACCGTCGATGCCGTTCGCGATCGCCCTCGCCTGTTTCGCGATGAACCTGACGCTCGAGGAAGCGCTGGTCGCGGCCACTCTCAACGCGGCGTGGTCGCTCGACCGCTCCGATTCGGTCGGCAGCCTCGAGCCAGGCAAGCTCATGGATGCCGTCTTGATCCGCGGCGGCCTTCCCGACCTCATCCGCGTGGGCGCCTCGCCAGTTCGTATGGTGATCAAGCGCGGGAAGGCCGTATTCTGGGGTCAATGATTTCGTACTCAACGATGGCGGTCGAAGACCTGCTCGATGCCTTCGCGTCGAGCGAGCCGGTGCCCGGCGGCGGCTCCGCGTCAGCGCTCGCCGCCGCGGTTGGCGTGTCTCTTCTGATGATGGTCGCGGGCCTGCCCAGGACGCGCACGGGAACGCCGGAAGAAGCGGCCGACCTCTCGGAAGCTTCGTCACGCCTGCGTGCGCTGCGCGAGATGCTGACGTCGTTGATCGACAAGGACAGCACGGCGTACGAGGCCGTGCTCGCCGCCTACCGGTTGCCGAAAGACACCGACGCGGAGAAGTCCGTTCGGCTTGCAGCCGTTGATACGGCGATGCGCGGCGCCACGGAGGTGCCTCTCGACACGATGCGCGCGTGCCAGCAGGCGCTTCGGGGCGCGCTCATCATCGCGCAGAACGGCAACACCAACGCCGCGACTGACACCGGCGTGGGCATCCAGTTGCTGCTGGCGAGCCTCCGCGGCGCCGGCCTGAATGTCGACGTAAATACCGGCAGCATCACCGATGCCGCGTACGTCTCACGAGTGAAGGCTGAACGGGACGAGCTCGAAAGTGAAGGGACCGCGGACGCGGCTACGGCTGCGGCTGCGGCGGGTCTTCAGGCCGGCCCGAGCTGACCGAGTAGGCCTCGACGGAGAATTTCAAGTCGACCGGATACACCTGGTTGGGAAAGTACTCCACCGGCTGCGTGTAGGACGCGTCGACGAACGTGCGGGTGCCCTCGCGGTGCACGGCGATGTTCTCGGGAAGCAGCGGCACCTGCAGGTCTGTCGCCTTTTGAACAATGCGGTTGTGCAGCTCGCTGGTGTGTTCTTCTGCGCCGAAGACGATCAACTGCTGCGCGGCATCCTTGAGCTGGTAGTACCGCCACGCGGCTTCGCCCCCGTGGAACAAGGCGTTGATCATCGCCGCGGCGATGGCGAGCTTGATGATCGTCTTCATCAGTGGATCTGGTGGAAGATTCGATTCCACCGGATGCTGGTGAAGGGATTGCCGCCCGGCCCGTCACCGAACGAGAAGTACACGAACAGCGCCTTGCCCTTGACGTACTCGCGCGGCAGGAAGCCCCAGTAGCGGCTGTCCTGGGAGTTGTCGCGGTTGTCGCCCATCATGAAATATTGATTGGCCGGCACCGTCACCGGCCCGTAGGTCATGCGGACATCGAAGTCCGACGGGGCGCCCTCCTCACCTGGCGGGATCAGGAAGTGGACGTACGGCTCGTCGAGCGGCTTGTCGTTGATGAAGACCTTCTTGTTCCTGAGCTCGAGCGTCTCTCCCGGCAGCCCGATGACGCGCTTGATGAAGTCGCGCTCCGGCTCTTCGGGGAACTTGAAGACGATGATGTCGCCGCGCCGGATCGGATCGATCGGCAGCACCATGTTCTCGGCGCCGGACAACGTCGGCGCGAAGTTGAACTTATTGACCAGCAGGTGATCGCCGACCAGCAGGTTGGGCTCCATCGAGCCGGTCGGGATCTTGAACGCCTGGACGACGAAGGTCCGCACGAACAGCGCGAGGATGACGGCGACGCAGATCGACTCGAAGTACTCGCGCGCCGTTGACTTGCGATATTCGACCGGCTCGGCACTCTTGACGCTTGCCATTAGTCCTGTCCCATCTTCAGCACGGCGAGGAACGCCTCCTGCGGGATCTCGACGCGCCCGACGCGCTTCATCCGCTTCTTGCCTTCCTTCTGCTTCTCGAGCAGCTTGCGCTTGCGCGAGATGTCGCCACCGTAGCACTTGGCGAGCACGTTCTTGCGCAGCGCCTTGACCGATTCGCGGGCGATGATCCGGGCGCCGATCGACGCCTGGATGGCAATCTCGAACATCTGTCGTGGGATGAGCTCGCGCATCTTCGCCGCCAGCGCCCGGCCCCTGTCGTACGCCGCGTCGCGGTGCACGATGATCGACAGCGCGTCCACCGGCTCGCCGTTGACCAGGATATCCATCTTGACGAGGGGCGACTCCCAATAGCCGGTCACGTGGTAATCGAGCGACGCGTATCCCCTCGAGATGGTCTTCAGCCGGTCGTAAAAGTCGAGCACGACCTCGTTGAACGGCAGCTCGTAGGTGATGAGCACGCGGTCCGACTTGAGATACTCCAGCTTCTTCTGAACGCCCCGCTTGTCCTGACAGAGCTGCAGAATCGCGCCGACATAGGGCGACGGTGTCAGGACCATCGCGGTAATCACCGGCTCTTCGAGCTTGGTAATCAATCCGGCCTCAGGCAGTTTCGCCGGGCTATCGATCTCCTGCACCTGCCCATCGGTCGTCGTCACCCGGTACAACACGCCCGGGGCGGTCGTCACCAGGTCCATGTCGTATTCGCGCTCGAGGCGCTCCTGGACGATCTCCATGTGGAGCAGGCCGAGGAAGCCGCACCTGAATCCGAATCCGAGCGCCACGGACGTTTCGGGCTCGTAGAAGAACGACGCGTCGTTCAGCCGCAGCTTGTCGAGCGCTTCGCGCAGCTCTGCATACTGGTGGTTCTCCACCGGGTACAGCCCGGCGAAGACCATCGGCTTGAGCTCCTTGAATCCAGGGAACGGCTCGGTCGTGGGCCGCGCGGTCTCGGTGACCGTGTCGCCAATCTTGGCGTCGGCCACGACCTTGATGTTGGCGACGATGAAGCCGACCTCGCCGACGCCAAGCTCATCGACCGGAATCGCCTTCGGCGAGAAGACGCCCAG
>CAMCNL010000036.1 GCA_945876205.1 Candidatus Sulfopaludibacter sp. SbA3 | reverse complement strand
GACCGTCGCGCGCGAGCTGGGCGTCGACAAGAAGACGATCAAGCGGTGGCGCCGCCGGGGCGGCTGGCGTCCGCGGGTGACGCCCAGCCGGGCCAAAGCCATTGACGCCCATCGGGAGTTCCTGACGCAGCGCGGGCCGGAGGTCGGGTTGACGAAGAACCGGTTTGCCCCTCTCGCTGCAAGAATCGTCGGCGAGACAAAGACACGCCTCATACGACCAACCCGTGTCTTCGCAGTATGTTACCGAATTGGAGACGCGGTTGAATGTGCGTGGATGAAGAACAAAAAGAGAGGACTCTGGATTTCGCTCTCTCCGAGTTCGGTCACCGACTACCGCAGCGGCCAACTCGAGGTGTTTTCAGTCACATTCCTAAAAAGGGAAAGGCCGAACTCCCGGGGGAATTCGGCCTCTTCTCTCGAATATTGTGGTCGGGGCGATAGGATTCGAACCTACGACCTCTCGGACCCGAACCGAGCGCTCTACCAGGCTGAGCCACGCCCCGACGAAGTCGTCAGTTTACCGTACTTGAGCTGGGGTCACTAGTGGCAGTCCTTCGACATACCCCAGGGCGTCGTGCGCGGTCATATCGGGCTGGAGCGGGGTGATCGAAATATAGCCGTCGCGCACGGCCTGGTAATCGGAGCGATCGTGCGGCTCCCAGTCGTTCTCACCCTCTTCGATCCAGTAATACGCCTGCCCGCGCGGGTCGATCCGCTCGCTCACCACGGTCACGTGGTTGCGCTTCGCCTGCACGGTGACCTTGAATCCCTTGTTGCGGTGCCTCGGCACGTTGACGTTGAGCAGCATGGACTTCGGCATGCCGTGAGTCAGGACGGCTTCAGCGGCGAGCGCAGCGGCTTTCGCCGAGAACTCGAACTCGCAGCCTTCGGGTGGCCGCGCCGCGGATACCGCGATACTGGGAATGCCGAGCAACGCGCCCTCGAGCGCGCCGGCCACCGTGCCCGAATACGTCACATCGTCACCCAGATTCCAACCCTTGTTGATCCCCGACACGATCAGATCCGGCTTGCCGTCGAGCACCTGCGTGATCGCGATGTTGACGCAGTCGGTCGGCGTGCCGTCCACGGCGTATACCCTCGGACCGAACGTCTCGAGCCGCAGCGGACGACGAAACGTGAGCGCGTGACCGATGGCGCTCGCTTCGGTCAGCGGCGCGACGACGGTGACTTCGCCCAGGGACGCAAGCGCGGCAGCCAGCGCCTTGATCCCCTCCGAGTGCACGCCATCGTCATTGGTGACGAGAATCTTAGGCATCAGAATCAACCATCTTAGCATCGGTCGGCAGCGCCAGCAGGAGCACGGCGGCGAGCCCAGCCAGTGCCGAGCCCGTGCCGAAGGCGACACCGGGCCCGAAGCGTTCGTAGAGAAATCCAAACGCGACGCTCGCGACGAGCGCGCCGATGCCGATCGCCGCGTTGTAGTAGCCGAACGCGGTGCCCTGGCGGCCGCGCGGCGTGAGATCCGCGATGAGCGCCTTCTCGGCACCCTCTGCAAATCCGAAGTAGGTGCCGTACAGCAGGAACCAGCAGATCAGCGCGACGGGGCCAGGTGAGCTCGCAAAGCCCAGGTAGACGACCGCGTAGATCGTCCAGCCGATGACAATCACCTTCTTGCGTCCGAGGCGATCGGAGAGACCGCCTCCCCACGTCGAGAGCGATGCCTTGACGACGTGAATGCCGGCCCAGAGCAGCGGCACATAGGTGATGCCGCCGAGGGCGTCCGAGAGGCGCAGGAGGAGAAACGCGTCGGCGGAGTTGCCAAGGCTGAACACGACGAGGACGCCGAGAAAGGCCCAGAAGCGACCTGGGAGTCTCGCGGGCGAGACCGACCTGTCCGCCGTAGCCTTGGCAGAGGCGGAAGGGCTACCCTCGGTAGCGACGGCCTTCTCCGGCACCAGGAACAGCAGCCAGACCGCGATCGCGCCTGGAATGATCGTCAGGCCAAACACGAGGCGGTACTGCTCCGGCGCGAAGTAGAGGATCGCGGTGGCAAGGAGAGGTCCGACGATCGCGCCGGTGTGATCCATGGCGCGGTGGAAGCCGAAGATGCGGCCACGGGTTGCGGGCGTCGCGAACTCCGCGAGCATGGCGTCGCGCGGCGCGCCGCGGATGCCCTTGCCAGTACGATCCATGGCGCGGATGAGAAGCACCTGCGGCCAGCTTTTCGTGAGACCGATCAGTGGACGCGCCAGCGACGACAGCGCATAGCCCGCGATCACGATCGGCTTGCGCCGCGCGCGATCCGACCAATAGCCCGAGACCACCTTCAGCAGGCTGTTGATGCCCTCGGCGACTCCTTCGATGATGCCCAGCGACATCGCGCTGGCGCCGAGGACGCGCGAGAGATACATCGGCAGCAGCGGATAGATCATCTCCGTGCCGGCATCGGTGAAGAGGCTGGCCCACCCGAGTAGCCAGACGGGACGAGGAATCTTGCTGCTCATCTGTATAGGCTCTGGGCCAGTACCGTACCATTAAAGAATGCCGAGCCTGCAGGACGCCCTCGCTTCGCGGACGCATGACGCGGCACCCGAGCTGGTCGAATCTCTGGACCCGCCTTCGCAGACGGGTGCTTCGACGGGCAAGCCGCGTGTGCGGTGCCACGCCTGCGGACACCAGTGCCCGATTCCCGAGGGGGCGATGGGTGTCTGCAAAGTGCGCTTCGTCGAGGGCGGGCGCCTTCGCGTGCCGTGGGGCTACGTCGGCGGCGTGCAGTGCGACCCGATCGAGAAGAAGCCCTTCTTCCACGCCTATCCGGGCGCGCTCGCCTACAGCTTCGGCATGCTCGGCTGCGACCTGCACTGCAGCTACTGCCAGAACTGGGTGACCTCGCAGGCGCTCCGCGATCCGCAGGCGGTCGCACCGCCGCATGACACCACGCCAGGCGCGCTCGTCCAGGACGCGCTGCGCCAGGGCGCGCGGGTCATGGTCTCCACCTACAACGAGCCGCTCATCACCGCGGAGTGGGCGGTTGCCATCTTCAAGGAGGCGCGCGAGGCGGGACTCATCACCGGATTCGTGTCCAACGGCAACGGCACGCCGAGAGTGCTCGAGTACATCCGGCCGCACATCGATCTCTACAAGGTCGATCTCAAGAGCTTCGACGACCGTCGTTACCGCGAGCTCGGTGGACGGCTGCAGCCGATCCTCGAGACAATCCAGTGGCTGCACGCCGCGGGCGTCTGGGTAGAGACCGTCACCCTGCTCGTACCCGGCTTCAACGACAGCGAGGCGGAAGTGCGAGGCCTCGCGGAATTCGTCGCGGGCGTCTCTCCAGACATCCCGTGGCACGTCACGGCGTTCCACCAGGACTACCGGATGCTGGATCCGGCGACGACGACGCCGGCGATGCTGACACGCGCCGCGGCCATCGGCCGCGCGGCCGGACTGCGCTACGTCTACGCCGGCAACCTGCCCGGGAACGTAGGAGACCTCGAGCACACCTTCTGCCACGGATGCGGCGAGCGCCTCGTCGCCCGCCACGGCTACCTGATTCAGGACTATCGCGTGACGAAGGACGGCACCTGCCCGCAGTGCACCCTCAAGGTGCCGGGCCGCTGGGGCGCCGCCTTCGAGGGCCAGCGCACCGCCTTCCCCTTCCTGCCCCACGACCGCACGCGCCGACTGCAGGTTCTATAATTTAGTGGCGCGTCCCAACTGACGGGGGTTCCAGCCACAACGTGCCGTGGAGCGCGATCTTCCGGCCGCGACAACGGAGCGGCCGGTAATAGCTCGGGAAGGACATACCAGTAGAGTGGTCCTCGACACATTCGACCGCCCGCTACGCAATCTGCGGCTGTCGGTCACTGACCGGTGCAACCTGCGGTGCAGCTACTGCATGCCCGAGCAGGACTACGTGTGGCTGCCCCGCGAGGACCTGCTCCACTTCGAGGAGATCGAGCGCCTGGTCGACGTGTTCATCGACCTCGGCGTCGACAAGGTCCGGCTAACGGGCGGCGAGCCGCTACTGCGACGCGACGTCCCGACGCTCGTCGCCAAGCTGGCTGCCCGGCCGGCCATCCGCGACCTGGCGATGACCACCAACGGCGTCTTGCTCGCCCAGCATGCGCACGCGCTGCGCGACGCGGGCCTGCACCGGCTCACGGTCAGCCTCGACACACTGCATGCCGATCGCTTCAAGGATCTCGCCCGCTCTGACGAACATCACCGCGTACTCGAGGGGATTGCCGCGGCGGCGCCGCTCTTTCCGGGCCTCAAGATCGACACGGTCGCCATCCGCGGGGTCAACGACGATGAGCTGGTGGAGTTGATCGAGTTTGGCCGTGGCTACGGCGCGGAAGTGCGGTTCATCGAATACATGGACGTGGGAGGCGCAACCCACTGGGCAATGGACCGCGTGTTACCGCGCGCGGAGATGCTCGCGACACTGCGCACCCACTACGGAGAAATCGCGCCCGTCCAGGAAGCCTCGTCGGCACCGGCCGATCGCTATCGGCTGCCGGATGGGACCATCTTTGGGATTATTTCTTCGACCACCGAACCGTTCTGCCACTCGTGCGATCGCAGCCGGCTGACGGCTGATGGCATGTGGTACCTGTGCCTGTATGCGCCGAGCGGCACTGACCTTCGGCGTGCGCTTCGCGGGGGCGCGACCGACGCCGAGCTTGCGGAACTGATTCGATCGACCTGGAGCGGGCGCCGCGACCGCGGCGCCGAGACGCGGCTGACCGAGCGCGACCGCTCACCCCTGATCCCCATCGACACGCTGCGGCGTGATCCGCATCTGGAGATGCACACGCGAGGTGGCTAACTAGCCCGGAGCTGGGTAGCTCGGGGGGTAACCGAGGGCCATGAGCTTGTCCAAGCTCCTCCTCAGAAATCCCAACTACCCAGCTATCGAGCTACCTAGCCACCCCTGGTAGCGCGTGGCCTTCAGGCCACGCGTCAGTGGACCGGCGTCGCGGCGCTGATCCGCATCGCATCCAGAAACGCTTCCACGTACCCTCGTGCGAACTTGCCTTGCTCGACTTCCCGTAGCAGGTGCCGCGCGGCCATCTCCGGCGGGAGCGCCCCGCGGTATGGACGCTGCGATGTTAACGCGTCATAGACGTCGACGATGCCCACAATCTGCGCGAGCAGCGGGACCTCGTCTCCCTTGAGCCGGCCGGGATAGCCGCTGCCGTCCAGCCGCTCGTGATGGCACCGGATGATCGGGCGCACATTTCGCAGCGACTGCAGCGGCGCGCACAGCGTCTCGCCGATCTCGGGATGGCGCTGCATCAGCGAGAATTCCGACGGCGTCAGCGGACCCGGCTTCAGCAGCACGGCGTCGGGCACGCCGACCTTGCCGACATCGTGAAGGTATCCGCCGCGGTGAAGCGCATGCAGGTCTTCGGAGGAAAGGCCGATCGCGCGCCCGAGCAGCACCGCGTGGTGTGCGAGGCGCTCACAATGGCCGTTGGTCATGGGGTCGCGCGCCTCGATGGTCAACGCGAGCGCCAGAAACGCGGCTTCGGCTGAATCCAGCGCGTCGATGAGCTGCTTCATCCGCGACAGCGACACGACGCGTGCGCGCAGCTCGTGAGGGTGCACCGGTTTCGAGAGGAAGTCGTCGGCGCCCGCCTCGATCCCCTTGATGCGGTCCGACAGATCCGAAAGACCAGTGACGAGCACGACCGGGGTCAATCGCGTGGTCGGATCTGACTTGAGGCGCCGGCAGACCTCAATGCCGTCCAGGCCCGGCATCCCGACGTCGAGCAGGATGACGTCCGGTCGATATTTCTGGACGGCGTCGAGCGCCTCGAGCCCGTCCTGAGCGCAGATCACTTGATGTCCATCCGCTGTCAGCAGCTTCTGGAACAGGGCACGTACGCTGTCGGTGTCGTCCGCCACGAGCACGCGGGTCTGGCGCGTAATCGGCGAGGAGGAGTCGACCACCACGATGTTTACTCCGCGGCCGCCGCGGGCGCGGCCTCGTCACGTCGAGTCGTCATCGGCACGCGGTGGTGCAATCCGTGCCGTTCGAGCTGGCGGTAGAAGGCGCGCCGGCTGATCCCCAGCATGCGGGCCGCCACCGCCTTGTTGCCGTGCACCTGTTCGAGCGTGCGCACGATGTGCTCACGTTCGACCTCGATGAGCGGCGTCGCGCCAGGCGGCAGCAACCGGCTGGCCGCGCCCGGCAACTGTGCTGCCCCGGACGGGTCGTGCATGTTTCGTTTAGCGGCGTCGATGGCCTCGTCCAGACTGGCAAAGCCGGTGGTCAACACCACTTCGCAGTGCGGGCTCATGTCGCGAAGGGCCCGCAGTACGTCGAAGCAGGTCACTCCGGTTCCAATGAGGGTCAAAACGGCACGGTCATCGTCGACAACCAGAAGATGTGGGCGCTGAGTCTGCATGTTGGCTCCGAACGCGAGGCGCACGATCGGGTGCGCGTATCCCAATTGAGCAATTGGAACTCCACAGCTCGAGCGTTAGGGTGCAGAAATACCTACAGTGCGCTAAGTGACTCTGCCGGAACGTTTTGGGACACGACCGGGTGTCCACTGGGTTGAATCCGCGGTTTCGTGGGCGAACCTGGCCGCACGGGCCGTGTGCGAGGATGGCACACGGGCGATCAAAAGTGTGCGCGGTTCGACTTCGCACGCGGCAAGGCCGCTACGTTTTGGGGTCGCCCCAGATCTGGGCGAGACGCTTGTCGCGGCCGCAGCCAAACCGGTAGAACCGGTACTGGGCCGAATTCGTGTTGTGGTAATCCTGGTGGTAATCCTCAGCGGCGTAGAAGGGCCCGGCGTCCTGGATGGCCACGACCACCGGCTCCTTGAACATCTTCTGCACCTGCACCTTCGAGGCTTCGGCCGCCTTTCGCTGGGCGGCATCGTGCACCCAGATGACCGGCCGGTATTGCGAGCCGCCGTCACAGAACTGCCGGTTCGCCGTGAACGGGTCGACGTTGTGCCAGTAGATGTCCAGGAGCTTCTCGTAGGTCACGACCTTGGGGTCGAACACCACTTCCACCGACTCGGCATGCCCCGTCCCTCCGGCTGACACCTGCCGGTAGGTCGGATTCTTCACCGTGCCACCGGTATAGCCCGAGGTCGTGGAAATCACGCCCGGCACCTTGTCGAAGTCAGACTCGGTGCACCAGAAGCAGCCGGAGGCAAAAGTGGCCCGCACGTAGCCGTCCGCCCGCGGCGCCTGTGCGGCCTGCGCCGCCGGCGCGGCCTGCGCCGTCCCGAGGCCGACAAATCCGCCTCGCAGCCAGAAATATCCGATGCCCAGGATGACGGCGACGATGAGGATCAGGCGGTGGGAGCGCATCACGCTTTCTCCGGATTGAATGTCATGGCCGCGCCGTTCATGCAGAAGCGTTCACCGGTCGGCTTGGGACCGTCCGGGAAGAGATGTCCCAGGTGGCCTCCGCACCGTGCGCAGTGCACCTCGGTGCGCACCATGAAGTAGCTCGTGTCGACGGTGGTCGCCACGGCGTGGTCGAGGGGCTTGTAGAAGCTGGGCCAACCGGTGCCGCTCTCGAACTTCGTCTCGGACGAAAACAGCGCCTGTCCGCAACCGGCGCACACGAACGTCCCGTGACGCTTTTCATGGTTGAGCGGGCTCGTGCCGGCACGCTCGGTGGCGTGCTCGCGCAAGACTTCGTACTGCTCGTCGGTCAGCGCCTTGCGCCACTCGGCATCGGATTTCTGGACGGGAAAGGTCTCGGCAGACGTGCTGTTGGCCATGGTGGGACTCCCGAGCCAGGCCACGATCGGCGCCAGGCCAAGGGTTGCGCCCGCGACATAGAGAAACTGCCGTCGGCTCGCCATAAGGATACTCGTAACTTTACCGCAACATCGGGCCGTTGGCCGCCAGCCACTGCCGAGCTGACTCGTATTCGGTGCACGCCTCCGCGACGTGCGCCCAGAACTGCGGTGAATGGTCCATCCGGCGCAGGTGCATCAGCTCGTGAATGAGGACGTAGTCGCGCACCCAGTCGGGCATCAGCAGCAGCCGCCAGTTGAGGCAGATGTGCCCCGTTCGGCCACAGGAGCCCCACCGCAGCCGCTGGTTGCGGATGCTGATCTTCCGCACGGTCAGGTGATGGAGCTCGGCGAGCTCGAGGAGGCGCGGCGGCAGTTCCTTGCGAGCACGCTCCTGCATGGCGCGCCGTTCAGCGTCACCGAGCGCCGGTGTGAGAAGCGCGGCCCTGGTGTACTGCGCCTGCTGGCGGCGGATCCAGTCGAGATTCCTGCTAGCGAAGTCGTCGGCGTCGCGGCGGGAGCCGCCGCGCGGAATCGTCACGCGCACGCGGCCATCGATGTCGACGCGCAGCAGGTACCGTCGTGCGCGGCGCTGGCGGACGAAGTAGATCGATTCCGCCGTCGTCGACCGGTAGAACTCCGGTGCAGCCGGCTCGAATTCAAGCGGCAGTTGCATTGGCAGAAGGATACCTGAATAGTGGTGCGTTGATGACGCTCGTGATTCGCGTGGATCCGGATCGCCCCGATCGGGATTCGATCGCACGCGCCGCCGGCTGCCTGCGGCGCGGAGGCCTGGTCGCCTTTCCAACCGAGACGGTCTACGGTCTCGGCGCGCACGCACTCGATCCGGTTGCGGTGCAACGTCTGTTCGAGGCCAAGGGCCGTCCCGCCAACGATCCGTTGATCGTCCACGTCTCGACGTTCGATCAGATCGCGGCGCTGACGCGATCCGTGCCCGCCGAGGCACGCGCGCTCGCCGATCGATTCTGGCCCGGTCCGCTGACGCTCGTCCTCGAGCGAAGCGAGCGGGTACCGAACGAAGTGACGGCAGGCCTCGACACCGTCGCGGTCCGCATTCCCTCTCACCCGGTTGCCCGGGCACTGTTGGCGGCCGCCGACCTGCCGGTGGCGGCGCCGAGCGCGAACCTCTTCTCGCGGCCAAGCCCGACGCGCGCCGCGCACGTCCTCGAGGATCTCGACGGCCGCATCGACATCGTGCTGGACGGAGGGACGACCGACGTCGGCGTCGAGTCAACCGTCCTCGATCTGGCGCACGGAACACCGACGGTGCTGCGCCCAGGGGCGGTTACGCTCGACCAGCTTCGCACCGTGATCCCGACCGTCGTCCTTCGCTCGCCAGAGGCCGCGGATGGTCGTACGGCGATGGCGTCGCCTGGACTGCTCGCCAGGCATTACTCCCCTCGCGCACCGCTGACGCTGTACGAAGGGCGTGCCGAGCCGGCGCTCGAGGCGTTGGCCGCGGATGCTCGAACCGCGATGGCGGCGGGATCGCGCGTCGGCATTCTCGCGCCGCGTGAAGAGCTCGAGGCCATCCGTTCGATGATGGACCGTCCCGACCCGCCGCCGCACGTCGAGGACCTCGGCGCGCGACACGACCTTGCGGAGATCGCGCAGCGTCTTTATGCGGCGCTGCGCGCCTTCGATTCAGCAGGAGTCGATCTCATCTTTGCTCGAACCGTTTCAGCAGAGGAGGGGCTGGGGGCAGCCATTCGAGATCGCCTGCGCCGCGCCGCGGCCGGGCGCATCGTCACCTCCTGACCGGCGTCCACCCCTCGTCAAACCGGGCGCGAAGAAGAAGAGTAATGACCGCGCTGTAGCTGCGAATCCCTTCCTCGACCCGGTTGGCCTTCAGGTACTGGTCGTAGAGAAGCCAACTGGCGTGTCGCAACTGCGGTAGCTGCCCTCGGCGAATGCGCTCGACGATGGCGTTCAGATCGGCGCGAGGTCCCGCCCCGAGCGCGGCGCCGAGCGTCGCGCGGCCCTCGGTTCCCACCTCCCCGTTCACCTGCCAGAACAGAAAGAGCCACCCGCTGTACTGGGTGGGCACATCGGCGCGGATGCACGACAACCAGCCGACGAAGCTGGCTTCCGATTCATCCGCGTATCCCGCCAGGTGTGACCACTCGTGTGCCGCGACGAATGCGCGCTCGAACGGCAGGAGGTCAGGATTCGCCACCACCTCCAAGGCAAACGGGTTGACCATCCCATCCACGCTCGTCCACCGGAAGTACGGACCCAACGCCGTCCGTTTCAATCGACCCGGCACGGCCGGCGTGGCATCGCTGAGAGACCTCTGCACGTCTTCGAAGGCCGCGCGCAGCGGCGCGTTCTGACGCTGATCGCTCACCCATCCGACGGCGTGCGCCGGGCCGTGCAGTTCGTTGATCTGCCTGACGGCTTCGAGCCCGAGCTGCAGGACCGCGTCGGTGGTCGGCGCAGCGCGATCGAGGATCAGCCGCTCCTCCATCGGGATCCGCCGGTAATTGAATCCCCACAGCATCAGAAACACGAGGTACACACCGGCCGCGACCGCCAGAAGGTGGCCGAAGGTGGCAAGCACGATCGCGAGACGACGCTCGCGCCACGCGCGGCGGCCGGCGCGTATCAGCGCGAACAACGCCGCCGCCACCGCCGCTGTCAGCATCACGTCGAGCCATGCGAACGGAAGAAGGTTTGAGACCGGCGTCAGGGCGTGTTGGACGAGCGGATAGAGGCCGGTCGAATACCAGCGTTCGACGAGCGGACGCGGAATCTCGACAAACGCAGCCACCACGGCCATGATGCTGACGCCGGCTTCCAGCGTCCCTCGGCGGCTCATCGAGATCATCTGGCGAGAATTGTAACCGGCAGCAATCTTGCGAAATGGGCGGGCGTAGAGGAATTAGCCCCGTGAATGGTCAGATCCAATACGGTCTCTTTCGACCGCTGACGTCTGGGCCGACACCGGCAGCCGTCAACCGCGACCTTCGTCCGAGCCTCGAACAAGAGCGTCAGGCCCGCCAGGACGCGCTCGCTCTTGCCGACGACATCGCACACGGCAACCTGCCGGTGGTCGCGACGCGCGAGCCCCTGCCGGCCGGGGACGTCTGCCACTTTGCGACGCGCGCCAGGTTTGGGCGTCGCCACACCGACCAGTCAGGGCATCTCGAGCTCACCAACACCTGGTTCACGTTCCGGGCTGCGCTCGACGTCAGCGTGTCGTGGAGTCAGGTCGCGCACGTGCACCTCGACGGCCGCGAGGTCGCGATCGCGCTCGTCGACAGCACGCGGCTGCTGCGCTTCTGGTGCCCGGGCCTGTCAGACGCCGCGCGCGCCGCCGTGCTCGCCGAGCACTTTTCCAGCATCGCACGAGAGCAGGCGATGGCCACCGATACCACATGCCACGCGTGGGTCTAAGTCGTCCTCTGCGCCACCTGCTCGGCGCCGTCCTTCTCTCCGGGTTGCTGGTCTCGCCGCAGCCGGCGTCGGCTTACTCCGTGCTCGCGCATGAGGGACTGATCGACGCACTCTGGGACGATGCGATCGTCGGGCTGCTGCGGCAGAAATTCCCGGATGCCACCGCCGACCAGATCGCCGCGTCGCGCGCGTTCGCCTATGGCGGCTCGGTCATCCAGGACCTTGGCTACTATCCGTTCGGCAGCCACTTCTTCACCAACGTCCTTCACTACGTCCGCTCGGGCGATTTCGTCGAGGCGATGATTCGTGAGAGCCAGACGCTGGACGAGTACGCCTTCTCGCTGGGTGCGCTCGCGCATTACTCCTCCGACACCTCCGGACATCCGATCGCCACCAACCGCGCGGTGGCGCTGATGTATCCGAAGCTGCGCGCCAAGTACGGCGACGCCGTGACCTACGCCGAGGATCCGCGCCGCCACATCATGGTGGAGTTTTCGTTCGACGTGGCGCAACTGGCGAGCGGCAAGTATCCAGCCGAGGCGTTCCACCGATTCATCGGCTTCGAGGTCTCGAAAGAGGTGCTCGAGCGTGCGTTCCTGCAGATCTACGGGCTGGAGATGAAGGACGTGTTCTTCGACGAAGATCTCGCCATCGGCACCTACCGCTTCGCGGTGAGCAAGCTGATTCCCGACCTCACGCGCGCCGCGGCCAAGAGCAACAAGGATCAATTGGTCTACAGGTTTACGCGGCAGGACTTCGAGAAGAAATACGGGAACAAGTATCAGCGGCCTGGCTTCTTCGCCCGCGTGATCGCCTTCCTCGCGAAGATCATGCCGAAGATCGGACCGTTCCGCGCCCTGGCCTTCGATCCGCCAACGCCTCAAGTCGAGCGCTTGTTCCTCGAGAGTTTCGCGCGCGCCAGCACGCGGTACCGGGGGTTTCTCGACGCCCTACGCAACAATCGCCTCAACCTCGAGAACCTCGACTTCGACACCGGCCAGCCCACCAGGCTCGGTGAGTACCCGCTCGCGGATGAGACCTACGCCGACCTCCTGAAGAAGCTTGCGGAGCGGAAGGACGTGCCTGACGCGCTCAGCCAGGACATCAACCGGTTCTACGGCAGGTCCGCCCCACCCTAGCGGCGGCAGGAACTCTCGAGCACCTGCTTCAACAGCATCTCGCCCGCCATCGATTCGCTGACGTCCTCACGCTCGCGCTGCCCGGCCCTCTTGACGATGAACGGGATCTGACGAGGATTCTTCTCCGCGCCGCCAAACCGGAAGCCGTGGTCGGCCAGCACCACAATCGTCGTCCCGTCATACGTGCCCTCGGCGCGCATGTGCTCCATCAATGTGCTGAATACCGAATCCGCATATCGGATCTGGGCCGCGTACGCCGTGTCGGGCGATGTGCGAAGCGGGTCGAATGGCGGATTGAAGCCCTCGGCGTCGAACACAAACGGGAAATGCGGCACGCTGAAATGGACGAACCGGAACACCGGCTTCGACGCATGCATCGGCTGCATCGCGAACGCCGTCGTGTTCTCGACCAGACCGCGCTGAAGCCTCGCGAAGGGTGGATTCTTCAGCAGGCCGAATGGAAACTGCCGCGGCCACAGAATCAGCGTCGTCATCACCGGATCCGCCACCGAGAAGCGCGAGTCGACCGACGACATGTTGTAGAAGCTGAGCGACTGGCAGGCGTCGAGCAGGCCATCGAGGATGTCGCAGTACGGCAGGTAATAACCCGCCATCTCGGTGCTGAAGCCAAGCCGCCGGGCAGTGGGAAACAATGCTTCTGGACGTCCGGCGCTGAACGGCAGCAGGTGGCCGTCCTCGCTCATCTCGAAGATGCCGTTGCCTTCGATACGAATGTCGCGCAGATGCCGCGCGGCGAGAAACGACGGCATGGACACGAGCGTTTCCGGGCCTGGCGCCGCGACGGTCAGATAATTCGTGGCCTGCGACGCCAACGCGCCGATGCCCGTGTACTCAGGACGCACGCGACCGTCGTCGTAGAGATACGAAAAGGACAGCTCGTCGAAGAGCACCGCAAGCACCGGGTTGCAGTTGCTCGGTGCAGTGGCGACTGTCGATCGCTCATTGGCGAGGCTGACGATCGCGTTGGCCTCGGACGACGAGGTGATCAGGCTCTCGACCACCACGAGCGACACCGGCGACACCAGCACCAGCAGCACACGCAACCCGCGCAGGAAGGCGCGCGGCCAGAACACGACGCCGGCGGCGATCAGCGCGACAGACACCGCCGGGAGCCCCAGCCTCAGTCCGCGGCTCTCCCCCATCGCCCTCAGGGCATCGTCAAACGGAAGCTGACGCGCGACGCCGGCGGCGAACGAGGCCAGCGGCAGGGCGGCAACGGCGATCAGCGCGATCAGCGCGCCACGGTCCTCGCGCGGCCAGAGGACGTAGATGGCCGCGGCGAATGCGAGCGCGAGGAGGACGAGCGCAACGGCCGCTTCGACCAGATCGCCGGACTGCCACTGCAGGTAATAGATGTCGGTATCGAGCGCGACGGCGAGCGAGTAGAAAAACAGGGCCGCGAGGGCGAATCCGAGCCATGCGGCGACGACGAGGCGCCGGCGCATGGTTACAGGGCGGTCATCAGGTAAAGCAGGCGGTCGGAGGTGGAGATGACCGCGCGCTGCTCGATCGTGAAGCGCGCGCTGAACGCGCGCTCGAATTCCTCGGCGGTGTAGCTGTCGAAGACGTCGGCCCGCGACGCCAGCATGCGCTGCACCATCGGGTCGGACTTCGGCACGAACTCGACGATCGCGCGGCGGCCGATGCGCGCGAAATAGTCAGCCACCGCCGAGAGCGGCACGTTGTTGCCGATCGCCAGGTGATGGATGACCGCGAGCGCGAGGACGAGGTCCGCGGGTCCGCGCTGCTCGAGCGTCTGTCGTTCGACGTTGGCCCAGCCGATCGCCGGGCTGGGATTGGCGAGGTCGGCGACCAGCGGCAGCAGGGTCTCGAGCTTCTCGGCGCGAGCCTCGCGATACAGCGTCTCCACGCAGGCTGGGTCGCTGTCGAGCGCCACCGTGTGTGCGCCTTGCTTCGCGGCGACCTTGGAGAACTGTCCAGTGTTGGCACCCACATCCCACACGGTTGCCGGTTGAAGGCGGTTCAACCAGCCGGTGACCAGATCCAACTTCTTCGCGAACGCTTCGGGGACGTAGCTGGGCTGGTCCGAATAGTACGAAGCCCATTCGCTCTTCGGCGTCCATCGTGTTGCCGTCACGGCACGCTCGAGGCTCTCGAGTAATGGTTCGATGTGGCCGGAACCGGAAGGACGCGGCCCGCTTGACGGCGTGTGGGCTCCGCCGCTCAACTTCCGCTCGGCTGCGGCGTGCATGTGAATGTGAAACAGCGCGCCGGGCTTCAGCCATGAACGCCGCGGCAGAAGCTTCGACGCCAGCGACAGCGGAACGCCGTCGATGAACACCTGCGACAAGCGCGCGAGCCTGGGATCGGTGACGCTCCAGAGCAGGAGCGGTGCATAGAAGTGCTGACAGAACTGGCGATAGGCTACCCACGGTCCGCCGGCGTACGGCTCGAACGACAGTGTGTCGATGAGGACTGGACGTCCGCGCAGGAACTGGATGTTGTACGCGCTCGCATCCTTCAGGACCATCCCGAATTTGAGCGCCTGCCGCGCGACGGCCAGCATCGCGAGCGCCGCATCGCGAAGCTGCGAGAAGCACCACTCGTACGGGTACGACACCATCGGCACGCGCTCGGGACGGATCAGCGTCGCGTGCGGCTGGCCGAGCGGTGAGCCGAGATCTTCATGTGAAACGAGGAGGTGGTCGCGGACGAGCGACTCATAGAGGCCGGACTGCATGAGGCGCTGGTAGGCCTCGCGTCCGGCTGGTTCGATTTGTCGGTAGAGGGTGCCTTCGGAGACGAAGACGTGACCGGCAGGATCGCGAAACGATCCCGGGAGACGCATCGCCCCTATCGAATCAGGGCTCGGCACCGGGGCCCTCGGGGCCGGCGCCGCGGCCGCCGAGGCGTTTCACAAACCGCGCAACCGATCCGCGGAAGCGCCGCAGCACGAGTCCAGCTCCAAGGAGCAGGGTGAGCGCGGTCTGGTAGATGAGGCTCCCGGTGCCCGGATCGATGTACGCGTAGGCCGGCTGCTCGTTGAGCAGCACCAGCCACGCCGCCGTAACGGCGATGAGCCACGCGGGAAAGGACTTGGAGGTCATCAGTTGTTGCCGACCATCTAATTTAACCCGAAACAGCCGGTTGGTGCTCGGAAAGACATCCAGGTTGAGTCGCTTACCGGAAACGCCCGAGCGGGGACTTCCGCAGACGCTTCTGCAGGATCCGGGCGGCGCGGGAGATTTGCTTACGCGATCGCGCCGACTGGCGGGCGACCTGACGCACGGCTCGCAGCGCGCGCGTCAGGGCTTGATCGCGTCGCTTCAGCAGAAGGCCGTATTTCTTCGACCACTTGTAGATGGTTCGACGGTGTGGATCCAGTCGCACCACGCGCGCGACGTACCGGGCCGCAGCCCGCTTCGCGGCCGTCCACTGCGGTCCATCGACATCGCGTGTGTGTATGAGGATCGCGTGGTCGCGCCAGAACGCGCGTTGGTGGTCGTCGCAGGTCGCGGCCACCAGCAACGAACGCCACATCGAGGCGCCGGAGCCCTGCGCCGGCAGCACCTCTCTCTCAGCCTCGGTCAACTCGAAAAACTGTATGTCGTCAGAATCGGTGACGACGTGCACCAAGGATCGATCGGGAACCGCCTGGCTCAGGTACGCGCCATCAACGGTGCCAACCGGCAGCAGCGGGTTGACCGGGTCCACCATGAGCGGGTGCAGATGCAGGCCGCGTGCGACCAACCCCTCGTCGCCCACCCGCCAGTAGACGGCTACCGGAAATTTGTTGAACGGATCGGCATCGGCGAACATCGACAGCGTGTGTGCATGCAGGTGAGGTAGCGCCATCGCCACAAGTGCGCGCGGCGACAGTGCACTGAGCAGTACGTCTGGCTCGGAGAGGCGAGCCAGAAAGGCTCCCCGGTTCAACCGAAGGCCGGTGGTGGTAATCGCGCGAGCACCCTGTCGATGGTGCGCCACCACCGCGGCCATCGTGTTGGCCGACATCACGAAGTCTGCGGACAAGAACAGAATCGCTGCGCCCGCCTCGATGATGTCGGCGACCGCCTGGCGGTGGCACGCAATCATCAGGTCGTACGCGCCCGACAGGACTCCACCCTGTTCGAGGACGTCAATCAGGATGATGTCGACGGGAATCACCTCGCGCAGCGCGCGCACGTTCGGGTGCGCGTCGATCTCCTCCCGGTGGATCGACTTCGTCAGAATGCGGTAGCGGGAGCCGGCGGGCAGCGCCGGGATATTGCCTGGCGCGAGCTGATTGGGGATGCAGACGTTGAGAAAGAGATCGAGATAGCCTCGACCCCAGACGTGGGTGACGGCATGGAAGATGGCGGAGCGCGGGCGAGGTGCGACGCTACTTGCCAAATCTCAGTCCGGCGGTTGCCAGCAGCGTCAACCCTCCGAAGTCGATGTCCGGATCCACTACCCTGGCGAAGGCGGGGCCGAACGTGCCTCGCGCTCGGTGGTACCGCGCTTCGACGCCAAAGGCCAGCGTATCCCCCGTCACGGCGCGCAGACCTGCGACGACGACAGGGCCGATCGCGTTGCCCGTCGCGCTGTACTCTTCGCCGCGAAAGATCGTCGGGCGGTTCGACGCCGCGAAGTCACCCGACTCGCTGAACCGCCACCTGACGATGGCCACCCCGCCGCCGACGTACGGCTGCACGATGTAGGACTGGCCTAGCGGCAGGTACCGGGCGGTGAATGCCAGCGGCATCTGCCGAAGCCGCAGCTCGCGGGGAATTGCGCGGCCATCGCTGCTGGCGACACCCACATGGACGGTCGGGACGGTATCCCGCGAGAACGCTGCGCCAACTCCCGCCTCGACGTGATTGCCGATTGGGACGAGCCACTCGACGCCGATGGTGGGAACATTGAAATCGCGGAACTCGAAGTCCAGGTCTGCGTGCTCGATCAGGAGGATGTCGGTCGCAACGCGACCGGTCCGCATCATCGAGTATCCCCATGACAGGTTCAAGGTCTGCTGCGCGTACGCGGGAGGCACGGATGCGGCCAGTGCGGCGCACGCGAGGACGAGAACGCTCCGGAGTCTTTTCACCATCGTTCGCTACACGAACATGTTAGTCCTGTTGTCGAAGGTGCCGCTCGCACCACGCCGCAGCCAGGCGGCAGACCTCCTCGATCGCCCCGGGCTCCTCGAAGAGGTGCGTGGCGCCCGCGACGATTTCAAGTTGGACGGGGGCCGTCAGATGCCGCATCGCCTCCCGATTGAGATCGATGACCGGTCCGTCGGACCCGCCGACGATGAGCAAGGTGGGCGCCTTGACCTGCGGCAGCACGTCGCCGGCGAGATCGGGCCGGCCGCCGCGCGATACGACCGCCTGCACGCGGCCCGGCCGCTCGGCCGCCGCGATCGGTGCAGCGGCCGCGCCGGTACTCGCCCCAAAACAGCAGATCGGCAGCCCCGCGATCTCCGGGTATGCGTCCACCCAGTCGACCGCGCAGACGACGCGGTGTCCCAGCCGTTCGATGTCGAAGCGGAACTCGCCGGTCCGAAGATCCACGGCTTCTTCCTGCCGGGTCAACAGATCGAGCAGCAACGTTCCCCACCCGCGATCCTGGAGGAACGCCGCCACCTGGCGGTTGCGGCGGCTGAAGCGGCTGCTGCCGCTGCCGTGGGCGAAGATCACCAGCCCCGACGCCATGCGCGGGACTCGAAGATCACCCTCGATGAACACGCCTGCGGCCGGGATGCGAACGGCTTCAGCCTGAATGATCTCCATGTCGTGACCACCTACGTGGCGGGATCGGACTGTTCCTCGACCTGCAGCCGGTTCTCGAGACCCATGACACCAAACGTTCCCTGCGCCAGCATCTCAGCCACCGACCCTTGCGCCTCGGCGGCGACGACGCCCGTCAGCGTGGCGTGCCCGTTACGCACGATGAGGTGGATCGGTGGGACCCGTTGGATTGCCGGCATCCCGGCAGATAGCAAGGGCAACCTCCGTGCCCGTCCACGGCGCTCAGGAATGCGGGCGATCGTGGCGGAGGGATAGCGATGGACCGGAATTTTTCAGCAGTGGCGCTTGATTTTCCATGGCGGCACCCGAACGGCGCGGCGGCCGCCCGCCGGCGCGATACGGCGCCAGGTGCAGCGCATCGACGACGTCGACGAAGCCGTACTTCACCAGGACGGCGGCGATGTCGTGATATCGGCGGAGATGGCCAAGGCGGCGGGCGCGAATGGCGACCGGCGGCACGACGTGGGCCGTGGTTTCACTCCGCATCATTCGCACCTAGACGCCTCGCAGATAGCGCGACGCAACGAGCGTGCCTTGGTGCGAATGAGGATGGATCGCGACCGGAGGTCGTCGAACTCGTTCGATTGCGCGAATTATTTCCGCGCTGGCGGGAAGGATCCCGCGCCCTCGCTCCGCGATTCGCGCCATCGTTGCGGATAACCGCAGACTTCGGTCCATCACCGTTGGTGCATTCCGTGCTTGATCCTCTGCAGCGGGGCACGCCCGCGAGACCGATGGATGACGGATCGGGAACGTGATCGCAACTCGAGAAGCACAGGCTTCTGGGCCGACACACATCCGCAGACGCAACCATCGCGAACGACTGGACGCGTGCCCCGTGTTTTCGCCTCAGACAAGCGGAGACGGGAACGCTTCGGGGTGGAGAATCGTCCGGTGCACGATCGGGTCGACGCACAGCCATACGCCGACCGCCATGAGGGAGGGGCGGAACTCGCCCAGTTTCTGGGCGCCTATGGCCATCGGAACGACGTCATCGTGCTCGGGCTGCCCCGCGGAGGCGTTCCCGTCGCCGCCGAAGTCGCCTCGCGGCTTCACGCGCCTCTCGACGTCTTCATCGTCCGCAAGCTTGGCCTGCCGGGACATCGCGAGTTCGCGATGGGCGCGCTCGCCAGCGGCGGCGTCCGCATCCTCAACACCGACGTCACCTCGCAGTTCTACGTCCCGACCGGCGCGATCGAGGCGGTCGTCGCGGAGGAAACCCGCGAGCTCGCTCGCCGCGAGCGCCTGTATCGCGGCAGCCGGCCCCCTTTGGCGCTGAAGGATCGCGTCGTCATCCTCGTGGACGACGGCCTGGCGACGGGTTCGAGCATGCTCGCGGCCGTGCAGGCGGTGCGCCGCCTCGAACCTCGAACGGTCGTCGTCGCCGTGCCGGTCGGATCGGCCGAGGCGTGCGACAAGCTCCGACCGCAGGCTGACGAGGTGGTGTGCGTGCGCACCCCGCGCGACTTCTCGGCGGTCGGCCTCTGGTACCGCGACTTCTCAGAAACGTCCGACGATGAGGTGCAGGCGCTGCTCGCGCAGCCGGCCGCGGGCCCCACCAGCGCAGGAGCCAGACGATGAGCCGCGACCCAGCGATCGACGCTGTCATCGCCAGCGCCATGCGGCTCGAGCCGGCCGGGCACGTCCGGCCGATTCTCGATCTGATCGGCGATGCGCGGTTCGTGCTGATCGGCGAAGCCTCACACGGCACCCACGAGTTCTACCGCGCGCGCGGCGACCTGACGCGACTCCTGATCACCGACCGCGGATTCAACCTCGTGGCCGTGGAAGCGGACTGGCCCGATGCGTATCGCGCCAACCGCTGGGTCCGCGGTAGCAGCACCGACACGTCCGCCGAAGAGGCCGTCAGCGACTTCACGCGGTTCCCACGGTGGATGTGGCGCAACCGCGAGGTCGTCAGCTTCCTCGAGTGGCTCCACGACCACAACGTTGGCCGCCTCCTGCGCGACCAGGTCGGGTTCTACGGGCTCGATCTCTACAGCCTGCACCGCTCCATCGATGCCGTGCTCGGCTATCTCCGCACGGTCGATCCGGCTGCCGCCGAACGCGCCCGGCGGCGCTACGCGTGCTTCGACGTCTTTGGCGAGGACGCGCAAGCCTACGGCTATGCGACCACGCGCGGGCTCGAGCCCTCGTGCGAGCAGGCGGTTATCACCCAGCTCGTCGAGCTGCAGCGGCGGGCGGCCGACTATGCGAGCCGCGACGGCCGGATCGCGGCAGACGATTACTTTGCCGCCGAACAGAATGCCCGCGGCGTCGCCCATGCCGACGCCTATTACCGGGCGATGTTCGG
>CAMCNL010000035.1 GCA_945876205.1 Candidatus Sulfopaludibacter sp. SbA3 | reverse complement strand
AAGACGGTTTGCCACGAAGTCACGAAGAACACTAAGGCCGGAGGAAGCAATGACTCGACATTGGACCGCCTTACTCGCCTTTGCCACCGCCCTTGCGCCCCTGGCAGCGCAGAACGCCCCCCGGGCGGAGCGGATGCTCTCTCGTGATTACGTCGAGGGCGAGCGCGTTCAGTATGTGATGAAGGGGCAGGACGTCGGTTCGACGTACGAGGTGCGCATCACCGGCACGACCAAGAAGAAACCTGGCGACGGGGGCTTCGTCGAGGAGTTCGCGTGGTCCGACATGGTCGCCAACGGCACACCCCGCGCGCTGGCCGCCACCAGCCAGGGTTTCCGGCTCGCGGTCACCCTCGAAGGCGGAGCGCCATTCGACATGCCAGACCTGTCGAAGGCGCCTGGCCTCATTGGGCCGGTCACCGACTTGATGACGTTCCATGCCGACCTCTTCCTGGCGATGCACCAGGGTGCGCTGCGCGCGGCAGGCGATCATTTCTACTTCTCGAATCCGATTACCTCGTCGTGGGCCGATGGCACGATCGTCGTGCTCGGCGAGGACCACATCGATTTCGATATCGCGTTGACTGCTGTCGATACGGCCTCTGATGTTGCGACGCTGCTGGTCAAGCACGTGCCGCCACCCGTTCCCAGGATTCGCCTGCCGGCAGAGTGGATGCGTGCGCCGGTCGCCGACACTCCGAACAATTGGGTACAGGTGCGCAAGACGGATGCCGGCTTCGCCGCCTCGGCGGGCAAGGAAACGTTCGATGTCACGCTGAATGTTGGCATTTCGAATGGCAGGATCTTGTCGGCGAGGATGGAGAATCCTGTGACCAGGGTGACCCGCGCCTGCTCAGACGTCGCGTTGACCCGGTGCGGCGATGCCCAGGCGACCCCTGTGCTACGTCGCGTAGAACTATCGCCCCTGCCATGAGCAGTCCAGTGGGCGCTGCCTGATTGACTTCGTGATCTTCGTGGCCTTCGTGGCTGATCGTCTTCGCGATCTTCGTGGCGAAGCCTCAGGCAGGCCGAAGCTGGCCCTGCTCTAGCCGCAGCACGCGATCGCAGGCGGCGGCCAGTCGGGGATTGTGCGTGGCGATGATTGAGGTGAGTCCGTGCTCCGCGTGCATCTCCTTCAGCAGCGCATGCAGCGAATCGGCGGTGTTCTCATCGAGATCGCCGGTGGGCTCATCGGCGAGCAGCAGCGCCGGCTTCATCACCAGCGCGCGCGCGACGGCGACGCGCTGCTGCTCTCCTCCCGACAACATGCTCGGACGATGGGTGAGGCGCTCGCCGAGCCCGACGCGGGTCAGCAGGGCGCGCGCGCGCTCCCGCGCTTCGCGCACCGGCATGCGGGCAATCCGCATCGGCATCTCGATGTTCTCCGACGCGTCGAACTCCGGCAGCAGGTGATGAAACTGGAAGACGAAGCCGACATTGCGGTTGCGAAACTCGACCAGCGCCGCATCGCTCATCTTCGAGATGTCGGCGTCAGCCACCTGAATCGATCCGGAATCAGCGCGATCGAGTCCGCCCATCAGGTGCAGCAGCGTGCTCTTGCCCACGCCTGAGGCGCCAACCACCGCCAGCATCTCGCCACGCTCGACCGAGAGGGCAAGATCGCGAAGCACATTGATCGGGTGCGCCCCGACGATGTACGCCTTGTTGAGACCACTGACGGTGACGAAAGGCATTACTCGTAGCGAAGCGCCTGCACGGGATCCAGCCGCGAGGCCTGCCGCGATGGATAGAGCGTCGCCAGGAAGCAGACCAGCACCGCGGAGACGATCACCACGGCAAAGTCGAGCGGCAGGACGACGAACGGCACGTAGGAGACCTGGTAGACGTCCATCGGGATGTGAATGAGGCGGTAGCGATCGAGCACCCAGCAGAGCAATAGCCCCGCGCCGGCGCCGATCGTCGTTCCGACAACGCCGATGACGAGCCCCTGCATCATGAAGATGGTCATCACGCTCTTCGACGAGGTCCCCATCGTCTTCAGGATGGCGATGTCGCGGCTCTTCTCCATGACGAGGAGGATCAGCGAGGCGATGATGTTGAGCGCCGCCACCATGACGATCAGCCCGATGGTGATGGAGATGGCCATCTTTTCGATCCAGAGCGCTGAAAACAGGTTCTGGTTCATGTCCTGCCAGTCCTGCGCGACGTAATCGGTACCAAGCGCATCCGGCACACGCGCGGCGACTTCAGGCGCCAGGAAGATATCGGTGACGCGCAGCTCGATCAGATCGGGCGCCGCCTTGCCCATCAGCCGCTGCGCAAAGTCCAGCGACACGAACCCGTACTGCGAATCGAACTCGAACAGGCCCAGGCTGTAGATGCCGACGACGCGCGCCCGGCGCTGCCGGGGGAGCATCCCCATCGGCGTGAGGGTGCCCTGCGGCGTCAGCAGCGAAATCGAATCGCCGACATCGGCGCCAAGCTGCGCCGCGAGGTCCTTGCCCAGCAGGATGCCGGGCGGGTCGTCCGCTGACTGCGATGTCAGCGCCGCGACGCTCCCCTTCTGCATCGACTTGCCGATATCGGTGACACTCCGCTCGAGCGCGGGGTCGACGCCCTTCAGGCTGATGAAGGCTTCGGCGCGATCGGAGACGATCAGCGCCTTGCCGAGGATGGCGGGCCCGGCGCCGATGACGCCGTCGATCCCGCGAAGCTTCTGGATCTCGGCCTGGTAGTCCTCGATGCCGCCGGTCTTCCACACATAGACGTGAGCCATCGAGCCGAGGATGCGGTCGCGCAGCTCACCCTGGAGCCCGGTCATCAGCGCCAGCGCGATGACGAGCGCCATGACGCCAACGGTGACACCAAGCGTGGAGATGAGCGAGATGAGCGAGATGAACGCCTGCTTGCGGCGGGCCAGGAGGTAGCGAAGGGCGATGAAGAGCTCGAACCTCATCGAGGCCGCATCAGCGGAAAGAGGATGACGTCGCGGATCGACGGGCTGTTGGTCAGCAGCATCACCAGCCGATCGATGCCGACGCCTTCGCCCGCCGCCGGCGGCATGCCGAACTCCAGCGCGCGGATGTAGTCCTCGTCCATCGCGTGCGCCTCTTCATCCCCCCCCGCTCGCTGGCGGAGCTGCTCATCGAAGCGACGCCGCTGCTCCACCGGATCGTTCAGCTCGCTAAAGGCATTGGCGACCTCGAAGCCGGCGATGTAGAGCTCGAACCGCTCCACCGTGTCGGGATCGTCAGGCTTCTGCTTCGAGAGCGGCGACACCTCGGTCGGAAAGTCGTAGACGAAGGTCGGCTGAATCAGGTCCCCTTCGCAGAGCGCTTCGAAGATGGCCGCCGCGATGTGGCCGGCGCCCATGGCCGGCGTCACCGCGACGTGGAGCTTGCCCGCGAGCGCCGCAGCCGCCTCGCGCGAGCGCAGATCGCCGGGCGCGACGTCGATGCCAAGTTTCCGGGACGCCGCCTCTCGCGCGGCCTCACGCAGCGACAGGCGGCGGAAGGGCGCCTTGAAGGAAATCGTCTGATCGCCGTAGGGCAATTCATCGGCGCCGGCGGCTTTGCGCGCGACCTCGGCCAGCATCTCCTCGGTCAGCGTCATCAGGTCCTGGTAGTCGGCGTACGCCCAGTAGAACTCGAGCATCGTGAACTCGGGGTTGTGCTGCGTCGAGATCCCCTCGTTCCTGAAGTTGCGATTGATCTCGAAGACGCGCTCGATCCCGCCGACGGTGAGCCGCTTCAGGAACAGCTCCGGAGCCACGCGCATGTAGAGCGGCATGTCGAGCGCGTTGTGATGCGTCACGAACGGCCGCGCCAAGGCGCCGCCGGCGATCGACTGCATCATCGGCGTCTCGACTTCGAGGAATCCCCGCGCGATCAGAAACTCGCGCAGCGTCGTAACGACGCGGCTGCGGATCTCGAACACCCGCCGCGAATCTGGATTGACGATCAGATCGAGGTAGCGCTGCCGATACCGGGTCTCGACGTCCGTCAGGCCATGCCACTTCTCGGGCAGCGGCAGCAGGCACTTGGCGAGGAACTCGATCTTCGACGCCCAGATGGTGAACTCGTTGGTCTTGGTGCGGAACAGCCGTCCCTCGACGCCGACGAGGTCGCCGAAATCGAGCAGCTTGAAGATCTTGAAGTCACGCTCCGACAGCGCGTCCTGCCGGATGTAGACCTGCACGCGCGCCTTGCCGTCGGACAGGACGAGGAAGTTAGCCTTGCCGAAGCTGCGGACGGCGAGGATGCGGCCCGCCGTGCGCGCCGTGATCGGCGCCGCGTCGAGCTCTTCGCGCGGCTTCTCGCCGTGCGCCTGAACCAGCTCGTCGATCGTCGCCTGCGGATCGAACTTGCGCGGGTAGACCTCGATGCCGAGCGTGCGCAGCTCCTCGAGGTTGGCGCGGCGCTGGAGGACCTGATCGGATTCCTGCGCTGCGTTCTTTTCGATGGCGTTCTTTTCGATAGCGCTCATTCGCGTTCCAGCCGTCGGCGGATCGCGTCGAGGATCCCGTTGATGAAGCGCACCGAGTCGTCGTTGCTGAAGGTGCGTGCCAGTTCCAGCGCCTCGTTGATGATCACGCGCCCCGGGGTTTCCCGTTGGTGGAGGAATTCGTGCACGGCCATGCGGAGAATCAAGCGGTCCATCACATTCATGCGTTCGAGACGCCAGTTGTCGGCAGCCTCGGAGATCACGAGATCGAGCTCCGCGACGGTGGCGACGACGCCGTTGGCGAGCTCCACGGCAAAGACGCGGAGCTCGTCAGAGAGCGGCGGCGTGGATGCCGGATCGTGCGTCCAGAACGTCTCGAGCACCTCGGGCATCGTCGAACGACCGACCTCCCACTGGTAGAGCATCTGCACCGCCGCCTCGCGCGCGCGATGACGCGATTCCTTGTTGGTACGGGTCGCCGTGCGCCGCTCGGCCTTCGCCGTCACTCGTCGATCCCTGCCTGGAGGTGACGAAAGAGCGTCGCCATCTCCACGGCCGCGAGCGCGGCTTCTCTCCCCTTGTTCCCAGAACCGGCGGCTGCCCGCTCGACCGCTTGTTCCTCGGTCAGCGTCGTCAACACGCCAAGCGCCATCGGGATGCCGGTCGCCACCGCGGCCTCGCTGATGCCGTTGCAGGCCGCCGAGGCGATGTATTCGAAATGCATCGTGTCGCCCTTGATCAGGCACCCGATGCAGATGACGGCGTCGAAGTGTCCCGTGCGGGCGGCGCGGAGCGCCGTCACGGGAATCTCGAAAGCGCCGGGCACGCGGAAGAGGATGACGTCCTCGTCACGCACCCCTGAGCCGGCGAGCGCCTCGCGCGCCCCCTGGAGCAGGCCCTCGGTGATCTCCTCGTTGAAGCGGGAGACCACGACCGCAAACCGGCAGCCGGCGGCACTGGTCGATCCGTGAAGTTCCATCCCTAGCAACCTGACAACTCAGCCACCTAGCGACCCTTAAATTGCGGTTTCCGCTTCTGCAAGAACGCCTGCGTACCCTCGCGCATGTCTTCGGTGGACGCGACCAGACCAAACAGCGTCGCCTCGAGGAACTGCGCCTGGTCGAGCGACATGTCCAGGCCTCGGTTGACCGCCTCGATGATGTACTTCAGCGCCACCGGCGCCTTGGTCGCGAGCTCACCGGCGAACGTCATGACGTCGGCCATCAGCGCTTCGCGCGCGACGACGCGATTGACGAGCCCGATCCTCAGTGCCTCGTCGGCGTCCACCTGGCGTCCCGTGAGCAGGAGATCCAGCGCGACACCCTTCCCCACGAGCCGCGCGAGACGCTGCGTACCTGCATACCCCGGGATGATGCCGAGGTTGATTTCCGGCTGGCCGAGCCGCGCCGTGCTGGCGGCGACGCGAAGCGTGCAGGCCATCGCGAGCTCGCAGCCACCACCGAGCGCATAGCCATTGATCGCGGCGATGACCGGTTTGCCCAGGTTCTCGATCACGTCGAACACGTGCTGGCCCTGGCGCGCGTGCTCCTTGCCCTGCACCGGGGTCTGCACCGCCAGCTCGTTGATGTCGGCGCCGGCGACGAACGACTTCTCACCCGCGCCCGTGATGACGAGCACACGAATCGCCTCATCGTGCTTGACGTCGAGCACGGCGCGTCGAAGTTCGTCGAGGGTAGCGGAATTGAGCGCGTTGAGAACCTGGGGGCGGTTGATGGTGAGGAGGGCAACCGCACCGTCCCGATCGACTAAGAGATTCTCAAAGCTCATGGCGAGAGCGAACTGAAATTATACCCCACGCCCAACACGCGGCCGCGCCAACGATGGCGCCGAGGGCGTCGGCTCCCAGGTCGGCAAGCTCCGCCGACCGCCCGGGGACGAACATCTGATGGAACTCATCGCTCACGCCGTAGGCCACCGCGATCAGCACCGCCACCATGGCTGTGCTCGCGGCGATGCGGCGACCGAGGCCCCCTGCCAGCGCACGGGCGATCGTCACGCTGAAACCGGTATATCCGAGCCAATGCGCCGACTTGTCAGACATCCCCTTCGGCAACGGCGCCTCATGGAGCGAGGAGACGTAGAAAATCACCGCCATGTACACGATGACCGGCCCCCACAGATACAGGGGCTGGGAGTCATATTTCGAGGGCACCCGCCTAGAACGGGAGGGGGTACAGCAACCAGCCAGCGAGGACGCCGCCGCCGACAAAGCCAGCAAACAAACGCGCGCCGAGCAAAAGCTGTTCACGCGGCTCGTCCCGCATCAGCGTGGCAAACACGATCGAGACGAAGAGCGCGAAGATGACCATCAGGCCGAAGTGCGACGTCATTTGCGTCCCTGCGCGATGTCGAAGGCGTCGAGCACGACGAGCATGTTGAGCAGCCCGGCGACGATGAGAAACGCGTTGCCGTACTCGTAGGTAATGGCGACGACCCGGCCGGCACCCGCGCCCATCGCCTTGGCGATGAGGTACGGCACACCCACGCCGATGTCCGCGAAGGCCGCCAGCGCCACGAGCGGCTGCGTCGCCTCAAACGGAAACAGCCGCCCCTCGAGCCACAGTCCGAACAGGAACATCAGCGGCAACGTGATGAGAAAGATGAGGCCCTTCTGGATGCGGCCCTGCCAGAGATGACCGGCGCCGGGAATCGCCCACGCCACCGCGCAGATCAGGTAGGGGTTGGCGGAGGACGCGGCGCGATCGGCCGCTGTGGCGCGCATGAGTCGTAGTGTAGCTTAGCCACCGCGTCAACCACTACGAACGCGATCGCGGCGCCGAGCGGTACGCCGGACAACGCTCGCGAGAGGTTGGACGGTTCCCAGATGCCGAGCCACTCGGCCGCGACGGTGACAAGGGTGGGTACGGCGGCAGCGACGATGAGCGCGAGTGGGGCGAGCCGAACCCGACAGGGTCCGCCCCACCAGCGTGTTCCTGCGATCAAAGCCACCCCGACGTAAATGCCAGCGCATCGCGCACAGACCGGCAGCTGCGCCGCGCCGATATGAAACGAACGCTCGGGGAGCTGATGACAGATGAGAGAGCCGGCGAGGTAGGCAGCGGCGGCGAGCGCCACCGGAAGGAACGGCGCGAACACCAGTAGCGCCAGCCACGCGCACGCGGCCAGCGCCATCAGCGACATCACGCGATCATTCTATTGGAGCGCCACCCGTCGAACAGGCCGCGCGGCCACGTATCCCGAGCGCGTGCGAGTGCGCGCACCCGCCTGATCGACCTGCACGCGTACGCGGCGGTAGGCGCCGTCCTGGCGCCCATTCTTCGAGGCGTAGCCAATCGAATACTGGTTCGAGAGCTCCTGCGCGATGGTGGTGTAGACACCGGCCAGCTCGGAGATATCGGCTGGAAAGAATGACCGCGCGCCGGTTTCGAGGGCCAGCGCCTTCATCGCGAAGTCCGAGTCGGACATCGGGCGCTTCGCGCCTGGGTCGATGGATTTCGATGCACCGGACTTCAGGGTGATCGTGTAGATGGCGATCCCCGACCGCTTCGCGACGTCCATCACGTCGTCGAAGTTGACGAGGCTGGACGTGTCGTCGCCATCGGTGAGCACCGCAATCGCCTGGCGCCGGACTTCGCCGTTGCCGCGACGCTGTGTGCTCATTTCCCGCATGCTCATGTACAGCGCGTTGTAAAGCGCCGTGCCGCCGCCCGGCGTCGTCTGCCGGATCGCGCTGACGGCGCCGTCAAGGTCCGCGTCGAGCGCATGGACGGTCTTCACGGTGTCCCGAATCGTGACGACTGCGATGCGATCCGACGAATGAAGCCGCATCGCAAAGCCTACGGCCGCTTCCTGGGCCGTCCGCATCTTGTCGGTCATGCTGGCGGAGGCGTCAAGGAGGATCGACAGGTCGAGGGGCACCTCCGCGGCCGCAAAGAATGAGACATCCTGCGGAACGCCGTCTTCGAGGACCGTAAAATTATTGGATACGAGACCGTGGACGAGCTTCTGCTGTCCGTCGGTGACGACGACGTTGAGCGCCACCAGGTCGATCGCCGCACGAAACACCGGGGACGCGTCGGAGGCCCGCAGGCTCTGACCCCCGACCGCGAAACCCCACGCCAAATACGCAAGAACGAAACACCCTTTTTTCACGCCGCACCTCCCCGCCGCTGGCCCATCCGTTTACTGAGGGCTGCAATTGAGCGGCCGCATATAGCCCACCTTCATCGAACACTATTGATAGTTCGAACACTGTTCAATTGAACAGTGTTCAGATTATGATTGGCGTTCGGAGGACAGTGTAGATGGGAACAAAAGAGCGCCAGGAACGGGATCGCAGCAGAATTCGCGAGTCCATCCTCGCCGCGGCGCGAGAGCTCTTCATTACCGACGGCTACCGCACCGTGTCGATGCGCAAGATTGCCGAGCGGATCGAGTACAGCCCAGCCGCCATCTATAGTTACTTTCCCGGCAAGGACGACATCTTCTTTGCCCTCGCGGAAGAAGGATTCCGGCTCCTCGCGGAGCAGGCGCAGGCCACGACGCGCGACATCACCGACCCGCTCGACCGGCTCCGCCGCGGTCTCTGGGCCTTCTACGAGTTCTCCAAGGCCCATCCCCAGTATTTCGAGCTGATGTTCCTCGACCGATCGGTGCCCAGCCTGAGCCAGGATTTCCAGCGCTTCGAGTTCTTCCAGGACACCAGATTGCGGGCCGAAGGCGATATTGGCGCGTGTATAGACCGTGGGGAGTTCTCCAAGTCGCTCGTTCCGGCCGCGGCGCTGCACGTCCTCTGGGTTGGCATGCTCGGCGCCGCCTCGATTGGGCTGGCGCACCGTCTCGCCCCCGGCGAAGACCCCGACACGCTGGCGCACGACGTCCTTGAATCCCTTCTCGCAGGATTCACCACGAACATCATCCGCTCTACTTTCGTCGCATCCGAGTGTCCGTTTCATACATCCACGGAAACGGCAGTTGAGGCCAATCAGAATGCGTAGCCATCGTCTTCAGTCAGTTCGGTACGTTTTTGTCTTTATGTTCACGCTTGGTGCCGCGATGACGCTGGCCGCGTGCGGCGGGGCCGAGCCCACCGCCGTCGCCGCGGGTACTCCGGCAGCGGAGCGCCTCATCGACGTTCCCGCGATCAAGGTCGGCGTCGCCGACCTGGAATCCTCGCTGCAAATCTCGGGCAACCTCGCGCCGCAAACGCGCGTAGCCATCATGGCCAGGCTGCCGGGAACGCTCGCACGCATGGCGGTCCAGGTTGGCGATCGCGTCAGGCAGGGCCAGGTGGTGGCGACGCTCGACCGCCGGGAGATCGACGCGCAGGTCGACGCGGCGGCGGCCTCACTCAGCGTGACGCACGCGGGCCTCGAAGCGGCGGAAGCCGCGCTCGCCAATGCGACGCTCGAGCAGGAGCGTTCCAGGAATCTCTTTGAAAAGGGAGCGCTGCCCCGCCAGCGCCTCGATGCCGCGGACACGATGGTGCGGTCGTCAACCGCTCAACGCGAGCTTGCCAAGGCGAACGTGGCGCAGGCCGAGGCGGCATTGCGGCGGGCTCGCGAAGTGCAGCGCGACACGACACTCACCTCGCCGATCAACGGCGTGGTCGTGGAACGCAACTACGACGCGGGCAGCCTGGTCGGTCCCGGCGAGAAGGCGGTCGTGGTGGTGGCTGACCTGAGCATCATGAAGCTCGAAGCCGGCGTCTCGGAGCTCGAGGCTGGCCGTCTCCGGGTCGGCATGCCGGCGCGCATCATCGCGCAGGCGCTGCCGAACGAGGTCTTCGAAGGACGCCTGGCCAACATCGCTCCCGAAGTCGATCCGAAGAACCGGCACTTCGCCGTCGAGGTGCGGACGGTCAACCGCGGCAACCTCCTGTCGGGCATGTACGGCACCGCGACCATTCCTCTCGAGCGGGCGGCAAACGCCGTGGCGGTGCCGCGCGACGCGGTGACCACGCGAGCCGGCAAGCGCGTGGCGCTCCGGATCGACGGCGCCACCATCCAGGAAGTGCCTGTCGTCGAAGGCCTGACCAGTGGCACGCTCATCCAGATTTCAAGCGGGCTGAATAGTGGCGACACGATCGTCTCCGATACGCGCCGCGATGTCGCGGCCGGCAGCAAGGTGAATCCCGTTTTCGCGCGGTAAGACATATGTGGATTTCTGATACCTCCATCCGCCGGCCCGTCTTCGCGACGATGGTCATCGTCAGCTTGATGGTGCTCGGCATCGTGTCGATGACGCGGCTCGGCATCGACCTGTTCCCCGACGTCAGTTTTCCGTTCGTCAACATCAGCGTCGTCTACCCGGGCGCGTCGCCCGAGGAAGTCGAGACGCTCGTGACCAAGCCGATTGAAGATGCCGTGGCTGGCATCAACGGCGTGAAGCGGGTGCAATCGAGCTCGACCGAAGGGCGTTCCATGGTGGGCGTCGAGCTGCGGCTCGAGGTCGATGCGCAGAATGCCGCCGCCGAAGTGCGCGAGAAGGTGGCCGCGATCCGCGGCCGCCTGCCGCGCGAGGTCGAAGATCCGACCATCGTCCGCTTCGACGTCGCCGGCCTTCCGATCATGGTGTTCGCGGTCGGCTCGTCGCAGGCGTCAGACGTGACCCGCCGCCAGATCGAAGACGACCTCAAGCCGCTCCTCGAGCAGATCGACGGCGTCGCGGCGGTCGAAGTCAACGGCGGCGACGTGCGGGAGATCCAGGTGGACCTGGATCCTCGCCGGCTCGAAGCCCTGGGCCTGCCTCTCAGCCTGGTGGCCGACAAGCTCTCGGCGGAGAACCTCGACCTGCCCGGCGGACGAATCACACGCGAGGGAGAGACGATCTCGCTGCGGACCAAGGGCGAGTTCGAAACCGCGGAAGAGATCGAAAGCGTCATCCTGCGATCGGACGGCGGCTCGACCGTCCGGGTCCGCGACGTCGGCCAGGTGGTTGATGGTTTCGAGGAGCGGACGTCGACGACGCGACTGAACGGCGCGGACGCCGTCTCCTTCTCGATCAAGAAGCAGAGCGGAGGCAATACCGCCGCCATCGCCGAGCGCGTGAACGCGGTGGTGGCGCGCGTGCAGCCGAATTTCCCGGCGCTGCAGATCCGCTCGGTGCACGACGACGCCGAGTTCATCCAGGAGAACGTCGCGCAGGTCGCCGAGGCGATTATCTTCGGCGCGCTGATGGCCGTCCTGATCATCTTCGTGTTCATGCGCGACTGGCGCTCGACGCTGATCAGCGCGCTCGCGCTGCCGACCTCGGTGGTCGCGACCTTCTTCTTCATGTATATCGCCGGCTTCACCTTCAACATGATGACGCTGATGGCGCTCTCGCTGGTCATCGGCATCCTGATCGACGATGCCGTGGTCGTGCGCGAGAGCATCTACCGCCAGATGGAGCACGGCGCCGACCCGGTGACGGCGGCGCACAAGGGCACGTCCGAAGTCGGTCTGGCGGTGATGGCGACCACCTTTACCATCCTGGCGGTGTTCCTGCCGGTAGGCTTCATGACCGGCCTGGTCGGCCAGTTCTTCAAGTCGTTCGCGCTGACGATTGCCTTCGCGGTGGCCATGTCGCTGCTGGTGGCGTTCACGCTCGACCCGATGCTCTCGTCGCGCTTCGTCCGCTACATCCCGCCCGAGGAGCGGATGCGCACGCGCGCCGGCCGGCTGTTCGAGCGATGGGGACGCGCCTACGAGGCGCTCGATCGGAAATACCACACCGTGCTCGGCTGGGCCCTCGGCCACCCCTGGAAGACGCTGGCAGCCGCCGCCGTGATCTTCGTCGCGAGCCTCAGCACGGTCACCGTCATGGGCACTGAATTCGTGCCGGCCGAAGACCGCGGCGAATTCCAGATCATCGTCGAGCTCCCGCCCGGCACGTCGTTCGACGAGAGCGTGGCGGCCGTGGCGCGTATTGAAAGCGACGTCAAGACGATTCCGGAAGTGACGCAGATTTTCAGCACCGTTGGCTCCGGCGGGCAGGTGCGCGCCTCATCGATTGCGGTCAAGACGACGAAGAAGGATCAACGCACCCGCGGCATCGCCGCGATCAAGGCGGAGGTCCGGACCAAGCTTGCGGCGATGCCGTTCGTCGACGGCAAGGTCGCGGATCCCGAGTTCATGCAGGGTGCGCCGTACGAGCCGCCGATCAACGTCTTTGTCCGCGGGGACGATCTCGCGGCGCTGCAGCGGATCACCAGCGAGGTTGAAGCCAGGGTGCGCCAGATTCCCGGCGCCGTCGACATCAGCACCAACCTCGAGACCGGGCAGCCGGAGGTGGTCGCGCGGATCAACCGCTCGATGGCCGCCGACCTCGGCTTCAGCGTCGGCGGCGTCGCCGGCCAACTGCGCGGCATGGTCGAAGGGGTCGTGCCGACGAAACTGCGCGACGGCAATCGCGAACACGACATCCGCGTTCGCCTGGCGCCGGAATATCGCAACGACCCGGCTGCCATCCTGCGCACGCCGCTCTACTCGGAGAGCGGGACTGCGGTACGCACGGGCGATGTCGTCCAGTTCACGCCTGCCGTCGGCCCCAGCAACATCGACCGCGAACAGCGGCGCCGGCAGGCGAAGATCGGCGTCGACCTCGGCGAGGGGTACGCCCTGGGCGACGTGACCGCGGAGGTCGAGAAAGCGATGGCCACGATCCAGATGCCGCCCAACTTCGAATGGGGATTCGCGGGCGACGTCGAAATGATGCAGGAATCGGCCGCCGCCATGGGGCTCGCGATGATCCTGGCCGTGGCCTTCATCTATATCGTCCTGGCGTCGCAGTTCGAGTCGTTTCTCGAGCCGTTCATCATCATGCTGACGATGCCGCTCGCGCTGGTCGGCGCCCTGCTGCTGCTGCTTGCCACCGGCAAGCACCTCGGCATGCCGGCCACGATCGGCATCGTCATGCTGATGGGGTTGGTCACGAAGAACGGCATTCTGCTGATCGACTACACCAACCGGCTGCGGCGCGAGCAGGGACTTGGCGTCAAGGACGCGCTCCTGGTGGCCGGACCGGTGCGACTCCGCCCGATCATGATGACCACGGTGGCGATGGTGCTGGGCATGCTGCCGTCCGCCGTCGGCACGGGCGACGGCAGTGAGTTCCGCGCGCCCATCTCAATCGCCGTGATCGGTGGCTTGATCACCTCGACGCTCCTGACGCTGGTCGTCATTCCGGTGGCCTATCTGCTGCTCGAGGGCGCGGTCGCGCGCGTCAAGGCGTGGCGCGCGTCACCGACGCCGGCCTGGGCCCGGACCGCGGTCCGCGTGACGGGACTGCTCGTGATCCTGGCTCTGCTCGGCGCCTTCGTGAGCGTCGCTCGCGCGTTCGCTTCGGACGCGGGGGCTCAAGCCCCCGCGCTACAGGTCCAGAGTGTAGATGTCATCCCCGCGCCCCTCACGATCGACCGGGCCTTGCAGCTCGCGCAGACCCGCAATCAGTCGTACAAGGTCAGCGAGGAGCGGCTGCGCGAGAGCCAGGCGCATGTCATGGGGGCGAAGGCGGCGTTTCTGCCGTCGCTGAACCTGAACTTTCTCTACACGCCGTCGCAGTCCTCGCCGCTGCTGAAGATTCCGGCGGGCGTGTTCGGCCCCACCGAACAGACGTTCCGCGCGAATTTTGTCCGCGAGAACGTCATGCGCCTGGATATCTCGCAACCGATCTACACCGGTGGACGGCTGAGCAATGCCTACGGTGCACAGGCGGCGACGCAAGAAGCCATCCGGCTCGATCTCGAACGCGCGCAGCAGGGGTTGACGCTTCGCGTCTACGCGACCTTCTACGCCGCGCTGATGAACGACCAGGGGATCCAGGTCAGCGAGGAGGGCGTCCGGATTGCCGAGCGGCACCTCGAGCTCGCCAAGGTGCGCTTCGATGCCGGCTCGGCCGCGCGGCTCGACGTGCTGCGTGCCGAAGTCGAGCTCGCCAACGCGCGGACGAAGCTGATTCGCGCTCGGAGCGCATCCGCCGTGTCGTACCAGGCGCTGCGAACCGTCCTCTCCCTGCCGCAATCCGAACCGCTGCAACTCGCGGGCACGCTCGACCAGGCGCCGACACTTCCCGCGCCGCCGGCGCTCGAAGCTGCGCTGGTGGCGCGCGCTGACATCCGTTCCATGGGCCAGCAGCGTGAAGCCGCGCAGCGGATGGTGTCGCTGGCAAACGCGGAGCTCAAGCCGACCGTCGCCTTCTCGGGGAATTACCAGTACCAGGAAGACGGTTTCAACGCGCTCTTGAACAACAACAATCGCAGCTACCAGTTCGGCGTGGCGGTGAACGTGCCGCTCTTCAACGCTCCGGCGGTGTCGGCCAAGCGAGGCGCGGCAGCGGCACGCGTCAAGCAGGCCGAACATGGCGCCAGCGCAGCCCTCGATGACGCGCGCCTCGAGCTGGCGACGGCGTCGACGGAAATGGGCGCCGCCATCGAGATCGTCTCGACGCAGCAGAAGGCCCTCGAATTGGCGCGGGAAAGCCTGTCCATCGCGGAGGTCTCCTACGAGAACGGCGTCATCACCTCCACGGAGCTGAACGACGCGCGCCTGTCGCTCCTGGAGACCGAGTGGGAACTGATGCAGGCCAAGTACGCGCAGATTGTGGCCGCCGCCCGGACCCGGTACGCGGCCGGCCTTTAACTCCCCACAAAGCCCAACTCCCAACCCCCAACCCCCAACGCATTTGGGAGTTGCGGAGTTGGGCGTTGGGAGTTGTAGTCTGTCTGCATGTCCGACCTGCTCTCGCTCGTCAAAGGCTGCACCTTTGACGACTTCCTCTTTACGCCGCAGTTCAGCGTCCTCGAACGCCGCGATCCATCGGCGATCGACCTGACCTCCAGGTTTTCGCAGCACATCACCCTGAAACGGCCGATCGTTTCGGCCAACATGGACACGGTGACGCGGGCGGAGATGGCCATCGCCGTCGCCGAGGAAGGCGGCATCGGCATCATCGATCGCGGCTTCCGCAGCGGCGAGATCGATCCGCAGGTGCGCGAGGTCCAGATCGTCAAACGCACGCAGCACGGCATCATCAACGACCCGTACACCATCACTGCCGATGCGACACTGGCCGAGGCGGCCGCCCGCATGCGACGCACCGGCGTCGGGACGCTGGTCGTGATCGACGATCAGCGGCGCGTCCAGGGGGTGCTGACGACCCGGGATCTCCGGTTCGTCGACCTGGCGGGAACCGTCGCGTCACGCATGACACCTCGCGAGCGCCTCGTCACCCACGTGGGCCTTCCCGAACCGGGCATGGCTGAAGCGACGATGCGCGCGCAGAAGATCAAGAAGCTCCCACTGCTCCACCCGGACGGGACGCTGCTTGGCCTGATCACCGCCAAGGACGTCATGTCCCAGCGGCAGCTTCCCTTCGCCACGCGCGACGGTCACGGCCGGCTGCGGGTGGGTGCGGCGATTGGCGCAAAAGGCGACTACCTCGAGCGTGCCGTGGAGCTCCTCAAGGCGGAAGTCGACGTCATCGTCATCGACATCGCGCACGGGCATTCGGTCGTGATGGAACGCGCGATCAACGCATTCAGGAAGCGATTCGGCGACATCGAACTGGTCGCCGGCAACGTCGCGACCGCCGAGGGTGTCCGCTTTCTCGCCGATCGCCAGGTCAACGGCATCAAGGTGGGCATCGGGCCGGGAGGCGGCTGCACGACGCGGCTGAATACGAATTTCGGCGTGCCGCAGGTGCACGCGCTCGCGGAATGCCGGGCCGCGACGGACGGCCGGGTGCCGCTGATTGCCGACGGCGGCGTCAAGCGCCACGGCGCGCTCGTCCAGGCGCTGCTCTTCGGCGGCGACAGCGTGATGCTGGGAAGCGCGCTTGCGGGGACGACAGAGACGCCCGGTGAGGTCGTGCAAAAGCCGGTCGTCGTTCCCGAGTCGAACAAGACCGTCCGCGTCCCTTTCAAGGTGTTTCGCGGGATGGCGTCACTGCAGGCGATTGTCGATCGGCTGGATGTGGAAGACGCGGACGCCGCCGACGTCGAAGCGCTTGGCGCCGAGGGGATGGAGATTAGCGTCCCCGCGCGCGGCTCGGTGCGTCCGCTGCTGCGCGACATGTTCAAGCACGTGTGCTCTGCGATTAGCTACGGCGGGGCTCGCAGCCTCGGCGAGCTTCAGGACGCATTCCGCCAGGATCCGGAGCGCTTTGTGATCCGCCTGACCGGATCCTCGCGCCGTGAATCGTTCGACCGCTGACAGAAGCCCCGCCTAGACGCAGGCGCGTACCAGGTCGCCGACGTCCGACAGTGAGTCGAGCTTCCAAATCATGTCGGCGACCGTGCGCGCCTGGTTTGCACTGATGGCAGGCGTCGCGTTACCGAGAAACTTCTCCCTGAGCGCCTGATCCGACAGCGGATTGCTGACCGTTCCGGTGGCGTGCGCAACCTGCGCTTCAAAAGCAGACCCTGACTTTGTGCGCACCGTCGCGGCCGATTGATCCAGGCGGAACGACGCATCAGGCGTGATCTGGATCAACCTGCGCAACGCCTGCACTGCCGGGTCTGCCGAGCGCTCATTGCTGAACTGTGCCACGCCAGCGGCCTGATCGATGAATGCCACGGCTGCCGCGTGGTTGGCACTGAATTTCGACATCAAGCCGGAACTCGGCGTGTCGATGCCCGTGATCCGGATCACGTCGGGATGGACCGTCACGTCCACACGGGCAACGTCAGACGCGGGCTGACGCGTCTTTCGTGCGACATCGATCATGGCGTCAATGAGCGGGTGCAACACCACCCCGCAGGCGTACGGCTTGTAGCCGTTCCCGGTAATCATCCACCTTCGGCCAAGGCCTGCCGTGATCGCGGCGTTCTGTTGCGTGGCGCTGAAGATCGTCGTGAAGCCAAGGCGTCCTTCAAGAATCTCCGGCGAACTGTTGAAGCCTTTCGACGCGAGCATGGACGCCAGTACTCCGTGATACGCGGACTTCCCCGCATGCAGCGACTTGCAGTCGCTGCCGCGGTTCTGCTGCATGCCGGCCGCCTGCGTGCATCCAATCCCCAGCGCGAAGGTCATCTGATCTGCGGTCAGCCGGAGGAGCCGCGCCGATCCGGCGGCTGCCGCCACGGTGCCCAGGGTCCCTGTCAGGTGCCAGCCGCCGAGGTGATGACTCGTCGCCGCCTGGCCGACGCGAATGCCCGCTTCAAACGCCGCAGCCAGGGCGACGATGACATCGCGGCCGGACGCCTTGTTCCGCTCGCCGAGGGCGAAGAGGGCGGGAAGCGTCGCCGTGCTGGTATGAAGAATGACGCCACCGAGGTGGGTATCGTCGAAGTCGAGGACGTGTCCCATCTGACCGTTTGCGACCGGGGCATCCAGCAGACTGAGCTTCCGGCCGCGTCGTCCCAACACGGTGGACACGGGCACGGATCCCAGCTCGTCGAACGTCGCGAGCAGCACGCTGACGGTCGGGTGTGCGCTGCCGGCGAGGGCACATCCGGTCCAGTCGAGCACGGCGCGCCTGGCCTCGTGAACGGCCTCGGGCGACAGGTCCTCATAACGAATGCTCGACAGGAATCGCGCAAGAGCGCTCGTGATGGCTAGACCGGTGAGCCCCGCGCCATACGTGGCGCCCTCGCTGGGCTCCTGCGGAGTCGCTGTGGCTGCTGCCGCGCCCGCCAATAACGCCAGGCTCGAGCCCAGCACATCGCGACGACTCAGGTCCATTTCAGGCTCCTAGTGCAACGAGAAAACGCCGTCGTCCTTCAGTCACCGCCGTGACTGCCAGGTCCCTGGATGTCGATGCAGGTGAGTGATGGCCAGAACAGTGGCCACGTCGCCTTCTGCGACGAAGAATACGCCAAACGGAAAGCGATGAAGGATGGCTCGTCGAATTTCGGCGCTGACGAGCGGAAACTGGAATGGCGCCTGCTCGATGCGGATCAAAGTATCGCGTAGTTCAAGGAGGAATTCGGCTCCGAGGCCACCTCGCTCGCCGTCATACCACGCCCCGGCCTCTTCGGCGTCGAGTTCTGCCTCAGGCCGGACGCCGAGTCGGACCATCTATCGGTCGGTACGACGGTGCGCCTGAACGCGCTCGATGACCTCTCGCCACGGCCGGGCGTCGCCAGGAGATTGACGATGCGCCGCGAGCCGCTCTTGCAGCAGAACCTGTTGCCATTCGTGCAGCGGCACTTGGTCGACACTGGCCGCGATGCAGTCCCACAGCGACTGAACGTAGTCGATCTGATCCTCGACCGGCAGGCTCTCGAACCCGGGCGGCGGCAACGGCACTGAAGGATGAGCCATCGTAGACCTCGGTCCAGAATACACCACCGCCGCCCCCGTTCGGCCTTGGATGTCTTCCCCTGTCAATCGATTCGGATCGCTGTCTCGTCGGCCCAACGGCCAGCGCTGGTTAGACCGCGTCTGGATTTTAGAACCGCGTCTGAATCAAGTACCGGGTTGAGTCAATCAACGGCTGAAGCGCCAAGTGCGCCTGCGCCTGTTCGTCCTCAGTTATCGCCCGGTCCGAAATAATCTCAGCGAGGGTCGGGTCATAGAATTCGGCATCAGGTGCCGACGGCGCACGGAATGTCTCCCGGCTGAGAACCCAGTACGAACCCCTGTCCACCCTCACGAGCACGGTGACCATTTCGGGAAGCCCAGTAAAGATCTCAATGTACTCGTTGGCAGACACCTTTGTGCCTTGCCGCCGGTCGATCGACATTGGCAGCCTGAAAAAGGTGACAACCCTGGCGAACGCGTGACGCGGGTCGCGTTTCACCTGCTCGAAGTTTGCGGCCCACTCAAACTCGTTGGTCATCGGTTTCCAGTCTGCCTGGCCGATCCGGATCGTCCTTCCTCCAACTTCAACAGCCAACGCGCCGGTCGTGTCCTCAGCTGCAGCTCTCAGTAGACGGGGACCGACCAGACTCCAAGTGAATGCCAGGCACAGGGTGACGTCCCCCCACTTCTGAGTAGCGTTTCGGTTTAGAGTCCGGCCCAGCGAAAGGGTCGGCCGATGAAGAAGCGATTCACGGAAGCACAGATTGTCGGGTTTCTGCGGGAGGCCGATGCGGGCGTCCCGGTCAAAGAGCTCTGTCGGAAGCACGGCTTCTCCGACGGGAGCTACTACCTCTGGCGGAGCAAGTTCGGCGGCATGAGCGTCTCGGATGCAAAGCGCTTGAAGGAGCTCGAGATCGAAAACGCCCGCCTGAAGAAATTGCTCGCGGACGCCCTCCTGGAAAACGAGGTGACCCGTGAGGTATTGCGAAAAAAGTGGTGACCGCACCGGCTCGACGCGAGGTGGTGCGGGAGATGGTCACACGTGGGGTCAGCGAGCGGCGTGCCTTGACCGTCGTGCGCATGAGCGCCGCCGCGCTCCGGTATGTGCCGCGGACGGATCCCGATCCAGGCCTGCGTGACCGCATCGTGGCGCTCGCGCACCGCCATCGTCGCTACGGCGCCGGCATGATCTATTTGAAACTGCGCCAGGAAGGTCGGGTGGTCAATCACAAGCGCGTCGATCGCCTCTACGCCGAGGCGCGTCTCCAGGTCCGGCGCCGGCGCCGCAAGAAGGTGCCGCTGGCCGATCGGCAGCCGCTCGCTCGGCCAAACGCACCAAACGAGGTGTGGTCGGCCGACTTCGTCTTTGATCGCACCGCCGAAGGCCGCGTGTTGAAGTGTCTGACGATCGTCGATGACGCGACCACCGAAGCCGTGGCCGTGGTGCCCGCGCGGGCGCTTGGGGGCCTCCCGGTGACGCGCGTCCTGGATGCGCTCGCGATCACGCGCGGCCTGCCGCAGGTGCTGCGGACGGACAACGGCTTGGAGTTCTGCGGACGCGCGATGCTGACCTGGGCGCACGCCCGCGGGGTGACGCTGCGGCTGATCGAGCCGGGTAAGCCGACGCAGAACGCGTACATCGAATCGTTCAATGGACGCTTCCGTGACGAGTGCCTCAACGAGCACTGGTTCACCAGCTTGGCGCATGCCCAGGTCGTCATCGAGACCTGGCGGCGTGAGTACAACGACGAGCGGCCGAAGAAGGGACTCGGCGGGCTGACGCCCGCCGCGTACGCGCAACAGTTGACGGCACAGACGAAGACGGCGAAAGTAACCGCCGGATTCTAAACGGATCCGCTACTCAAGAGGGGTGGACGTCAA
>CAMCNL010000034.1 GCA_945876205.1 Candidatus Sulfopaludibacter sp. SbA3 | reverse complement strand
AGGCCGAATTCCTTGACCCTCGCCTCGTCGGGCGTGATCGTCGCGCACTTCACCGCGACGCCGTACTTCAACGTGGCGTTGGCCGCGTCGACCGTGATCTGATCGTCCGTCCGGTCGCGCGCCTCGATGCCGAGGTCGAAGTACTTGAGGTCGATGTCCAGATACGGAAGGATGAGCTGCTCGCGAATCTTCTGCCAGATGATTCGCGTCATCTCATCGCCGTCCATCTCGACGACGGGGTTCTTGACCTTGATTTTGGCCATGGCTCCTAGTGCTGGGCGAGGGTTAGAGGAAACAAACGTCAGATTATAGCTGACCCCTAATCGATCGTCGCAATCAGCAGGAGCAATGTGCCCAGGAATGCGCCGACGCCCGACGCCACACCAATGGCCACCGCCTTGCCGGCGCCCATCCCCCGCGCCTCGTCGCGTTCGAGCGACACAATGGCCTCGTAGGGCACGCGCTGCACGGGCACCGGGACGCGGGTGCGCGGCTGGACCAGCAGTTCGGTCGGCGCCGCCTGGATGAGCGTGGCGGTGAACCGCGTCCCGTCGGCCAGGCGCACTTTCACGCGAGAGCCAATTTCAACCCTGGCCGCAAAGGTGCGCCAGACGTCAGCGTTTGACGGCGTCTGCGCCGCAGCCGGAGAAACGAGCGCGACGACGATGATGAGTGCGATGAGTCTGATGAACATGTACACCTCAGAAGTCGATGCCCGCGCCGCCGGACCAGACGATGTGCTCGGCACCGCGAGTTGAAAACGACGAACGCAGCTCGGATCGGACGAAGCCACGCTCGGACACGTATCCCTTGAACCCGATGGCGACGAAGGGTCGCGCGGTCCAATTCACCTCGGTGGACCCGGTAGTGGCTGGAACCACCTGAAGGACGGCTGGTATGGACGGTGTCGCGGGGTCGGGACGACCTGAAATGAACTGCTGAGGCGTATCGATGCGGTGGGTTTCGCGCACCATCTCCAGTCCGCCGCCCACGAACGGATGGAACCACTGGTTCTCGAAGAACTGGCGTGACACCCCGGCGCTGATTGTCGTCGCGGTAAAGAAATGCTCGCGGGAGCTAAAGATCGGAAAGGCTCCGCCCGGCACGGCGATGCTCTCCTGGCTGAAGACGCGCCCTTGCCGGGAAAACGCCGTCTGCAGTTCGGCTTTGAAGTGCGGGGTGACGTAATACCCGGCTGCGACGCCGGCAGAGGCCGCGTTGTACCAGTCGTTCCACTCGTCGCCGATGTCGGACTTATTACTGCCCAGCCATCCCACGTGGCCGGCGAGATCCCACCGTGCCGGGTCGGCCGGTGCCAGCGAGACCACCGGCCGGTCCTGGGCGGCCGCGGCGTGAGCTCCAAACAGCGCGACCGCCACGAAGGCGGCCGCGCGAATCGTTCTTGTCATTTCCCCTCCACACCCCAAGGTGCAGGATAGGGGGAAACCGGCTCACGTGTGCGAATGTTGGGGAATCTTGAGGACCTGGCCGGGCTTGATCTTGTCCGGGTCGGACAGTTGGTCCTTATTGGCGTTTAATCTCCTTGGTTGAACTTGCAATGGGACAAAGTGCAAACGAGTGTCCATGCACAGACCAGCGGGCGCCAGGTCAGGTCGTACCGTGGGATACACTCAGCCGAGGAGCGCGTCATGAGGTTGCGTGTCACTCTGCTGCTGATCCTGCTCGCGTCGCTGCCGATCGCGGCGCAGGTGCCTGCCCGGCTCGAGGTCCCCTACCGGCTGTTCACGCTTGCGAACGGTCTCACCGTCATCCTTCACCAGGACAAGAGCGTCCCCGTCGTGGCGGTCAATGTCTGGTATCACGTCGGTTCCGCCAGCGAGCGCGCCGGCCGCACCGGGTTTGCGCACCTTTTCGAGCACCTGATGTTCGAGGGCTCCAAGAACGTGAAGGAAGGCGAGTTCGACACGCTGCTCGAAGCCGCCGGCGCCAACAACAACGGCTCGACCAACAACGACCGGACCAACTACGTCATCGACGTGCCCGCGAACGCGCTCGAGCTCGCGCTGTTCCTGGAATCGGATCGCATGGGCTACCTGCTCGACACGATGTCGCCCGAGCGCGTCAACGGCCAGCGTGACGTCGTCAAGAACGAGCGGCGCCAGAGCTACGAGAATCGCCCGTACGGGATGGCGTCGATCGAGCTCGACAAGATGCTGTGGCCCGAGAACCATCCCTACAACTGGCCGACGATCGGCTACATGGAAGATCTGACCGCGGCGAGCCACGACGACGTCGCCGCGTTCTTCAAGAAGTACTACGCGCCCAACAACGCGAGCCTGTCGATTGCAGGCGACATCGATTTCGATCGCACGCGGGCGCTGGTCGAGAAGTGGTTCGGCGACATTCCGCGCGGCGGCCCGGTCGAGCCGATCGCCGCCCCACCCGCCTATCTGAACGCGGTCAAGCGCAAGACCATGACCGATCGGGTGCGGCTGCCGCGGCTGTACCTCGGATGGCTGACGCCGCGCCTCTACGCGCCGGGCGACGCGGCGCTCGATGTCGCCTCGTCGGTGCTGTCCGGCGGCAAGAACTCGCGCCTCTACAAGCGTCTCGTCTACGACACGCAGATGGCGCAGGACGTTTCGGCCTACCAGCAATCAGGTGCGCTCGGCGGCTCATTCCTGATCGTCGCGACGGCGCGGCCGGGAAAATCGATCGCCGAGATTCAGAAGGTCATCGACGAGGAACTGGAGCGACTGAGACGCGAGCCGCCAACCGCGCGCGAAGTCGAGCGCGCGATTAACCAGACCGAGGCGACGTTCTATCGCCGCATGGAACGCGTCGGCGGATTCGGCGGCAAGGCCGATCAGTTGAACGGCTATTACGTGGCCGGCGGCGGTCCTGACTACTTTGCCGAAGACCTGGCGCGATACACCTCGCTCTCGCCCAGTGATGTGCAGGCGGCGGTGACCGGCTGGCTGCCAGCCGATCGCCGTGTCGAGCTCGTCGTTGAACCGGAGCCGGAGAAATGATCGCTACGAGGACGGATCAACCACGAAGGACACGAAGATCACGAAGGATCTTCTTTGCTCTCGTTCTTGGTTCGCTCTGTGGCGTGGCGTTGGTGCCATTGCTCGCCCAACAGTCTCCCGATCGGACGCGGCCGCCGCTGCTCGGGCCGCCGCCGCCGTTGAGTCTTCCGCCGATTCAGAAGCGGGCGCTTTCCAACGGGCTGCCTGTCTGGGTGATCGAGATGCACGAAGTGCCGATCGCGCAGATCAACCTCGTCGTGCAGGCGGGCAGCGGCGACGATCCGGCGGGCAAGTTCGGCACCGCCAGTCTCACGGCGGCGATGCTCGATGAAGGCGCCGGCTCGCGCTCGGCGCTCGAGCTCGCGGATGCCGTGGAGTTTCTCGGCGCCGATCTCGCGACGACCAGCACCTTCGACTCGTCGGCGGTGCGCCTCAACGTGCCGATCGCGCGCCTGAACGACGCGCTGCCGATCATGGCCGACGTCGCCTTGCGTCCGACGTTTCCCGAGGACGAACTGAACCGCGTTCGCCAGGAACGGCTCACATCGCTCCTGCAAGCCAAGGATGATCCGCCTTCAATCGCGGCGATGGCGTTCTCGCGCATCGTCTTCGGCCCCACTCACCGCTACGGCACTGGCGCGGTCGGCACCGAGTCGACGCTGAAGACGCTGTCGACGCAGGATCTCGAGGCATTCCATTCCACGTTCTTTCAGCCGACCAACGCCGCGCTGGTCGTCGTCGGCGACGTGAAGGCGGATGCGGTCGTCGCGGCGCTCGAAAAGCAGTTCGGTGGCTGGAAGGCGACCGCCCCCGCAAGGCGTGTCGAGGTTCCGACCGCGCGACAGTTGACCACCGGGCAGATCTACATCGTCGACAAGCCGGGCGCCGAGCAGTCGCAGATTCGCATCGGCTGGGTGGGCGTGCCCCGCAACAATCCCGACTACTTTCCGCTGCAGGTGCTCAACACCGTGCTGGGCGGATCGTTTACCTCGCGTCTCAATCAGAACCTCCGCGAGGAACATGGATACGCGTATGGCGCCAGCTCGGCGTTCGACATGCGGCTGTCCGCCGGACCGTTCGTGGCGGCGGCGGGCGTGCAGACCGACAAGACGTCGGAATCCGTCCGTGAGTTCTTCAACGAGTTAAACGGCATTACGAAGCCGATTCCTGCCGACGAGCTCACGAAGGCCAGGAACTACATCGCCCTGGGCTTTCCATCGGACTTCGAAACGACCCGCGACCTTGCCGGCAACGCCGAGCAACTGATCGTCTACAGGCTGCCCGACGCCTTTTTCGAGCGCTACGTCGCCAACATCCAGGCGGTCACGGCCGACACCGTGCAGAAGGTGGCCGCGAAGCACATCCAGCCGACCAACTTCGCGGTCGTCGTCGTTGGCGACCGCACCAGGATCGAGGCGGGGATCCGCGCGCTCAGTCTCCTTCCGGTGCGCGTGATGACAGTTGACGAGGCGCTCGGCCCATGAGCGAACGGAGTCACATGGAGACGTATTACCACCCGAAAGACCTCGGCAAGTTCGCCGACATGGGCAAGGAAGCGCCCGAGCTCTGGAAGAAGTTTCTCGAGTGGTACAACGCCGTCTTCCAGGAAGGGGCGCTGACCGAGCGCGAGAAGGCGCTGATCGCCCTCGGCGTCGCGCACGCGGTGCAGTGCCCGTACTGCATCGACGCCTACAGCACGGCCTGCCTCGAGAAGGGCTCGACGCCGGAGCAGATGACCGAAGCGGTGCACGTGGCGGCGGCGATTCGCGGCGGCGCCTCGCTCGTGCACGGTGTGCAGATGCGTAATCAAATCGATAAGTTGTCGATGTGATTGGCTAAGGTCACGAAACTGCAAGCCACGAAGGGCACGAAGAACACGAAGTGTTTCGTGATCTTCGTGATCTTCGTGAACTTCGTGGTTAGACCATGGCACTTCCCACCCTTCTGAATACTCGCAGCCCCCTTGCGGGCGCGGCGGCGCAGCGAGCGACGCTGGCGTCCCTGCCGCTCGCGCGCACCTTCGAAAGCGCGGCGGCCGCGGCTGGTTACGATCCGCTGACGACGACCTCCGTCAGCATCCTGCAGATGAATGTCGGCAAGCGCTGCAACCAGGCCTGCCACCATTGCCACGTCGATGCGGGTCCGGATCGCACCGAAGTCATGCCCGCGGATGTCGTCGATGCGTGCCTGCGGTTTCTCGAAGCCAGTGACATCCCGACGCTCGACATCACCGGCGGCGCTCCCGAGCTGCACCCGTCGTTTCGCGACATCGTCCGCAGGGCGCGTGCTGCCGGACGCCACGTCATCGACCGGTGCAACCTGACGATCACGCGGCTGCCGGCGTACTCGGACCTTCCGGAATTTCTTGCCGAACAGGAAGTCGAGGTGATCGCATCGCTGCCGTCATTTACCTCGCGGCAGACCGACGCCCAGCGAGGCGAGGGTGTGTTCGATGACTCGATTGCCGCACTCCAGCACTTCAACACTCTGGGCTACGGCGTTGAAGGCTCGGGGCTGCTGCTCAACCTCGTGACCAACCCCGTCGGCGCGTTCCTGCCGGGATCCCAGGCGTCGCTCGAAGCCGACTGGAAGCGCGAGCTGAAGCGTCGCCACGGCATCACGTTCAACCGGCTCTACACGATCACGAACATGCCGATCAGCCGCTTCCTGCAGTTCCTGCTCGACTCGGGAAACCTGCAGGCCTACATGGATCGCCTCGTGGCCGCCTTCAATCCGGCAGCGGTGGAAGGACTGATGTGCCGCTACACGCTGTCGGTGGGATGGGATGGACGGCTGTACGACTGCGACTTCAATCAGATGATCGATCTCGGCACCGCGGCCGAGGCGCCGCAGACCATCTTCGAAGCGACGCCTGAGTCGCTCGCCGCCCGCCGGATCACGATCGGCCCGCATTGCTTCGGCTGCACGGCCGGCGCCGGCTCCAGTTGCGGCGGAGCCACCACCTAGCCAATTCGTTACTTCATTCACCCTCACAAGCCACAGAGACACAGAGACACGGAGCCCACAAGGCTGTCTCTGTGCCTCTGTGTCTCCGTGGCCCGTGAAGGGGTGAATGGCGCTCGGCCTAGGGAAGGGCCTCGAAGACGCCGGTATCGCGATTCTTCCTGACGCGATCCCACGAGAAGTGCTGGCCGTTCATGGCGATGTAGACACCTGGCGGCAGCACCTGCGCGAATGACAGCGCGCTGCCCAGGTTGAACAATCCATCAGAGCTGCCGAACGCGTACGGAATCATCGCGCCGGTGAGGACGATCGTCTTTCCCGACACGTCCTTCGCGATCGCGGCGGCAGTCTCGACCATGGTGTCGGTGCCGTGGGTGACGACGATGCGGGAGCGATCGCACTGCGCGCAGTTGCCGACGATCAGCTCGCGATCGTTGTCGGTCATCTCCAGGCTGTCGATCATCATCAGCGTGCGGATGGAGACCTCGACGCGCGACCGGCCGAGGCGCAGCATCTCGGGAAGATGCGTATCGCCGAAGGCCAGGCGTCCGCGGATCTCGTCATAGGTCTTGTCGAACGTGCCGCCGGTGATGAAGATGCAGATCATCGCCGTGTTCAGGTGCGTCTCTTCGGGGCAATCGCGCTCACGGCGAGCCCGACGATCACCACGGCGACGGCACCAATGACGTTGTGCCAGAGGAAGGCGACGTTGGTGAACGTGGCGGCCCACGCCACCGATCCCATTCCCGCCAGCAGGCCGATGAAGGCGCCGTTCGCCGTGGCCCGCGGAAAGGCGATCGCCAGAATGAAGACGCCGAGGATCGATCCGTAAAAGAACGATCCAAACCGGTTCACCACTTCGATCAGCGAGCCCAGCTCGGCCGCCCAGACGGCAATCACGCTCGCAAACAGTCCCCAGAACGCCGTCGCGATGCGCGACACCCTGACAAAGTGCCTGTCGTCGGCCTCGGCGCGGACGAAGCGCCGGTAAAAATCGATGACCGATGCAGTCGAGAGCGCCGAGAGCTCGCCCGCGATCGTCGACATGGCCGCCGCAAAGATCGCGGCGATCAGCAGTCCGACCATGCCGATCGGCATCCGGGTGGTGATGAACGTCGGGAAGACGTAGTTGACGTCGTTGTAGGTCAGGTCGCCCGTCGCCTCGCGCACGAGGGTGAGCGCCTCGCCCCGGACCGCCCGCACTTCCGCCTCTCGCGTCTTGAACTCCTGCCCCGCGGCCGCCAGCCGCGTCGAGTCACCAGCGGCGTCCGCGTGTGCGACGGCGAGTCCCGCCTCCCGCCGCGCATCGGCGGCCGCTTCGTAGCGCTGTTCGAGGGTCTGGTACTCGGCGGCGCGCGGACCCTCGCGCACTTCCCGATCGTGGCGGCCGTCAAAGAGCATCGGCCCTGGCGTGAACACGTAAAACACGAACATCAGCACGCCGACGAGCAGCACCAGCGCCTGCAGCGGGATCTTCCAATACGCGCTCATCAGCAGCGACCCGCGCGCTTCGTCCACCGAGGCGGTGGAGAGATATCGCTGCACCTGGCTCTGGTCGGTGCCGAAGTAGGAGCAGAACAGGAACAGCGCTGCGATCGTCCCCGACCAGAACGTGTACTGGTTGGTCAGATCGAACGTGAAGTCGAAAGTGCGCAGGCGGCCGGTCGATCCCGCGAGCCGCAGCGCTTCAGGAATGCTGACGTCGCCGGGTAACCCGACGATCAACACCACCACCGCCGCAATCAGGCCGGCGACGATCAGCACCATCTGCTTCACGTCCGTCCAGGCCACCGCCTGGACGCCGCCGAACATCGTGTAGATCATCGTCGGGATCGCCGTCAGCAACACGGTGTTGGTGACACTGATCCCGAGCACCACCGACAGGACGACGGCCGGAGCGGAGATGACCACGCCGAGCGACATGCTGCGCGAGACGAGAAAGAGAAAGCTCGTGAACGCGCGGGTCTTCGCGTCGAACCGGCGCTCCAGGTATTCGTAGGCCGTGTAGACCCTGGCGTTGTGAAAAAACGGGACGAGCGTGACGCACAGGATGATCATCGCCAGCGGCAGCGCGTAATAGAACTGCAGGAACCGCATCCCGTCGATGTAGCCCTGGCCGGTCGTGCCGATCATCGTGATGGCGCTCAACTGCGTCGCCATCACCGAGAGCCCGACCGCCCACCACGGGAGGCTCCGTCCGCCGAGGAAAAATCCTTCGAGCTCCTGGCTGCGCTTGGTCAGCCGCAGGCCATCCCAGACCATCCAGGTGAGATACACGGCGATGATCGCCCAGTCGACGGCGTGCATCAGCTGAAGTACTGCTGAAAGGCGTAGAGCGCCAGGAGGACGACCACCCACACCACGAGCACGCCGGCGTAGGTGCGGCGCGTCACGCTCACAGCGCGCGGCTCCGCGCGTCGAGCTGGGCGTCGGCGGCCCTCAGCGCGTCGCCGACCCTCTTCAACCACGCCCGGTCCCGCTCGAGTACCGCGTCCGACTGCGTCAACGCGCGCGTCGTCTCCTCCGGCGCCGGTCCACCGAGCGTCTTTCGCACGTTCACAAAATGCCTCGGGCTGAGGATCTCGGCGATCTGCGCATCGGTGTACTCGAGCGGAGCGCCGAGCAGGTCGCCCGACACGGTCGCGAGCATCGCGCCGAGCGGCCCACCCGGGCGCTCGCGATGCGCCTTGAGCAGACCACCGGCAATCGTGTGCGCCTGCTTGAACGGGATGCCGTGCTGCCGCACGAGATGGTCCGCCAGTTCGGTCAACGTGGTGCCGCCTTCGGCCGCCCGCGACTCGAGCCGCGCGACGTCGAACTCCGCGGTCTTCATCGCAGCGCCCACCAGCGTCACGGCACGCAACGCATCACGGAACATCGTCGCCACCAGCGGCTGCAGGTCGTCCTCGGTGTCGACGATGTCGCCGAACGGCGTGTTATGGACGCTGAGGACGATCGCGATGGCCTGGCCGAGCGCCTTGCTGCCAATCGCGCGCGCGTGCTCCAACGCGACCGGGTTGCGCTTCTGCGGCATGATGCTGCTCGACTGCACGAAGCCTTCGGCGAGCCGGAGGTAGCCGAACTCCATCGTGCACCAGAGCAGCAGGTCCTGGACGAACCGGCCAAGCCCCGCGAGCGTCACCGCCGACGCCGAGACGCTCTCGAGCAGGTAATCCACGGTGGCGATGCTGCCGTAGGTGTTGCCGGTCGGACCATCGAAGCCCAGCAGGTCGCTCGTCATCTGACGATCGATCGGGAACCCGGTGCCGGTAATCGCGCACGCGCCAAGCGGGTTGCGGTTGGTCGACACGTACGCGGCCTGCAGACGCGTCGCGTCACGCTCGAGCTGTTCGATCACGCCAAGCAGGTAATGCGCGATCGTTGTCGGCTGTGCCGGCTGTGTGTGCGTGTGCGCCGCGAACAGCGTCTCGCGATGGCGCCGCGCCAGCTCGATCAGCGCGCTGCGAAGCTCCACGGTCGCCGAGGTCAGCGCGACGATGAACTCCCGCTGCCGCATCCGGTACATCGTCATGTCGATGTCGTTGCGGCTGCGCGCCGTGTGAAGGCGGCCGGCGACGTCCTCGCCGCAGGCGTTCACGAGCAGGCGCTCGACCAGGAAGAAGAGATCTTCGCACGCGTCGTCGTAGGGCGTGGTGCGAATGTCGGTGACCGAGATCGAATCGAGGCCGTCGCGGAGGATCCTGGCCTCCGATGCGCTGACGATCCCGCGGTCCGCCAGCATCACCAGGTGCCCGTAGTGGATCGCCATCAGCGGCGTGAGGAACAGTACCTTCGCGTCCTCGAAGTTCTGGTTGAGGACGTGATGGATGTACTGCGGGTCGAACCTCATTGATGGTTCAGGGATCTTACCGTGTCAGGTCGCCGGCGTCAGCCAGTGCGACAGTTGCGGCTTCTGCCTCTCGGTAGCGGACGGATTCACTTCGAGCCGCCATTGGCGGGGCGGGTCGGCGGCAAACGTCAGCGGGAGGCGCGTCAGTTGCTCGCGCCGCGCCACCAGCAGCGTCACCGTGTCGCCCGGCTTGTACTGGTCGAGCCGGTTGTCCCAGCGGTCCGCGCGCACGCGAAACTCGTCGATCGCGAGGATCTCGTCGTCGACGTTGACGCCGGCGGCCAGCGCCGGACTGTCGCGGCGGATCTGCGTCACGACCAGCCGTCCGGCGTCGTTGCGCGTCGACAAGCCCGTCCAGACCCTGCCGTTCGAGGTTGCCGGCTTGAAGCGAAGGCCAAACGTCTCGAGCGCTTCCGCGTAATCGAGCTCGGAGGTGCCTTCGATCGCATCTCCCCAGAAGCCACGCAGGCTCGTGCCGGCAATCTGTTCGGCCACCGACCGGAAATCCTCCGGGGTGAACCCGCGAGTCGCGGAAAACTTGAGGAACGCCAACCGCATCACGTCGTCGAGCGACTTGGCGCCGTTGGTCGCCTTGCGGATGCGCGCGTCCAGCAGAAACCCGAGCACCGCGCCCTTGGTGTAGTAGCTCACCGAGACGTTGACCGAGTTTTCGTCAGGACGGTAGTACTTGATCCACGCATCGTAGGAGGCCATCTCCACCGACTGCACCAACCGGCCCGGCGTCGTCTGCAGCTCCTCGATGTGATCCGACAAGGCGTCGAGATACTCGGCCTGCGTCGCCAGGCCGGCCCGATGCACCGCCAGCTCGCCGTAGTAATCGGTGACGCCCTCCGAGATCCAGAGACTCTTCGTGAGCACTTCCTCTTCGTAATTGAACGGGCCGAGCTCGACCGGCCGCAACCGCTTCACGTTCCACGCGTGGAAGAACTCGTGGCTCACCAGCTCGAGCCACCCCAGGTAGGCGCGGCGCGTCCGCGTGAGCCAGCGGTTGGTGGTGAGCATCTGCGAGTTCTTGTGCTCCAGGCCCCCTCCGCCTTCCGTCGTCAGCGTCATCATGTTGAAGAAGTAGTACTTGTCGTACGGCAGCGAGCCCCACATGCGGCGATGCTCGCGGACGAGCGTCTCCAGGTCCTTCGCGGCGCGCGGACCGTCGAACACACCCGCTTCACCTTCGTTGACGAGATAGTGCTTCTTGCCGTCGACCTCGAACTGGTAGACGGTGGGGTTGCCGATCACGATCGGCGAGTCGACCAGCGTGTCGAAATCGGGCGCGCGATATCGATGGTCGCCGCCAGGCATCGCGGGCAGTCCCGTCAGCGAGAGCCTCCACCCGGTGGCCGGGTTGATCATGACTTCGTGCGCGCGCGGCGTGAGCTCGGAGAGCGTCATGAACGTCGGCGCCCCGTTGAGCATGGCAAAGCCGGCCTCGACCCAATTGGTGCGCACGCTCATCTCGTGAGCGTAGACGCGGTACCTCACCGTGACGCTCGCGGCCCCGCCTGTCGTCACGCGCCAGTGATTCTTGTCGGTCTTCTGTATGGCCAGGGCGCGGCCGTCCGGGGTCGCCGCGGTCACCGCCTCGACGTGGCGCTCGTACTCGCGGACGAGGTACGAACCCGGCGTCCAGACCGGCATCATCAGTTCGACCTGCGGACGTCCATCGGTCGGCACGGCGGCGGCAATCTCGACGTAGTGCGTCTGCGGCGCGGGAAAGCTGACGGTGTAGCGAATCGGCTGCACGGCCGCGGCGGTCGACTGCGCCAGGGCGGGCGACGCGCTCTGCACAGTGACCAGGGTGAGCAGCAAAGCGAGCATTCTTGCGGCCATATTCCGCATTCTATAGAATCGAAAACAGTTGTTCCGCAAGTATCTGTTCTCCACAGATCACAAGGTCATCGGCCTGCAATATGCGCTGACGAGCCTCGTTTTCCTGCTGCTCGGATTCATCCTTATCCTGCTGATCCGCTGGCAGCTCGCCTATCCGGGCGCGCCGGTTCCCGTCGTCGGTCCGTGGCTCGGCGAGGCCAACGCTCCCGGCGGCGTGATCCTTCCGGAGTTCTACAACCAGCTCGCCGCCATGCACGGCACGATCATGGTGTTCCTCGGCGTCGTGCCGCTCGCGGTCGGCGCGTTTGGCAACTACGTGACCCCGCTCCAGCTCGGCGCGCCGGACATGGCGTTCCCTCGCCTGAACATGGCGAGCTACTGGGTCTACTTCACCGGCGGCGTGATCATGCTCGCCAGCTTCTTCGTGCCCGGCGGCGCGGCGAACTCGGGATGGACGTCGTATCCCCCGCTCGCAGACATCGCGACCTCGGGACAGACCTGGTGGCTTGCCGGGATCCTGCTCCTCAGCATCTCGTCGCTGCTGGGCTCGGTGAACATGATCACGACGATCGTGCAACTGCGCGCGCCGGGTCTCACCTGGTTCCGCCTGCCGTTCTTTGTCTGGTCGCAGTTGGTCACCGCGTTCCTGCTGTTGCTCGCATTTCCAGCGCTGCAGGCGGCGGCGCTGCTGCAGGGCATGGACCGCCTCGCCGGCACCAGCTTCTTTCTTCCGAGCGGGCTGGTGGTGAGCGGACGCGCGCTGAGCGTGGCGGGCGGCGGCAGCGCGCTGCTCTGGCAGCACCTTTTCTGGTTTCTCGCGCACCCCGAGGTCTACGTGCTGATCCTGCCGGCGATGGGCATCGTCGCCGAAGTCATCGCCAACAACACCCGGAAGTCGCTCTGGGGCTACCGGCTGATGGTGTATTCGATTTTCGTGCTCGGCTTCCTCTCGTTCGCCGTCTGGGCGCACCACATGTTTCTCACCGGCATGGGGACGGCGGTCAGTGCGTTCTTCCAGGCGACGACGCTGATCATTTCGATCCCGTCGGTCGTGGTGTTGAGCGCGTTGGTCCTGTCGCTCTACGGCGGATCGATTCGCTTCACCGTCCCGATGCTCTTTGCGCTCGCGTTTCTGCCGATGTTCGGCCTCGGCGGTCTCTCGGGCCTGCCGCTTGGCCTGGCGCCGAGTGACATCGCGCTCCACGACACGCTCTACGTGGTCGGACACTTCCACTATCTCGTCGCGCCGGGGACGATCTTCGCGCTCTTTGCCGGGATCTATTACTGGTACCCGAAGATCACCGGCCGGATGATGAACAGCACGCTCGGCGCCATCCATTTCGCCGGGTCGCTGGTGTGCATGAACCTGATCTTCATGCCGATGTTCATCCAGGGCCTCGGCGGCGTGAACCGCCGGCTGTGGGACGGCGGCCAGCAGTACGCGCATGCACAGGAGCTGGCGCGGCTCAACATCCCGATGTCGCATGCGTCGTGGGCGCTGGCGCTCTTTCAACTCTTCTTCATCGTCAATCTGTTCGGCAGCCTGAAGTTCGGCAGGCGGGCCACCACGAACCCGTGGCATGCGACGACGCTGGAGTGGACGGCGACCGATTCGCCGCCGCTCGCCCACGGCAACTTCGCGACGCCGCCGCGCGTGTATCGCGACGCGTACGAGTACAGCGTCCCCGGCGCCGCGGCCGACTTCACGCCGCAGAACGAACAGGCGGGATCGTAGCCGTGGACATTCCCTACACGACCGCCGCGCGCCCCGACACCGGCGTCAACAACCCCACGCTCGGCATCTGGCTGTTCCTCTCGTCGGAGATCATGCTGTTCGGGTCGCTCTTCTCCGCTTACGCATTGATCCGCGGCGGCGCCGACCAGTGGCCCGATCAGTCCTCGGTACTCAGCGTGCCGCTTGGTGCGATCAATACGGCGTTGCTGGTGCTGTCGTCGGTGACCCTCGGCCGGGCGTTGTCGGCGCTTCGAAGCAGCACCCACCCGACAGGTGGCGCGGACCTTTACGGTCCGCGATCGTACCGCCTGTTGATGGCTGCGACGATCCTGCTCGGACTGGCGTTTCTGGGAATCAAAGCGTTCGAGTGGAACGAGAAGCTCGCGCACGGGCTGGTACCGTCGACGAACAACTTCCTGGGACTTTATTTCACGATGACGGGCGTGCATGCCGCGCATCTCGTCGGCGGCATCCTCGTCAACGCGTATCTCCTGGGACCAGGTATGCGCCTGTGGCGCACCGAGCCCGAACGCTACGCCGGCCGCATCGCCGCGGCCAGGCTGTACTGGAATCTGGTCGACGTCGTGTGGATTGCGTTGTTCGTAGTCTTGTACGTGATGTGATTCCTATGGCTTGTCCTGTCTGCTTTCTCCCCGCTGACGAGGCGGCGCGCACCAGCCTCAACCTCGGCATTTTCGTGCTGCTTGGGGTCACGGCCGTCGTGCTGGCCGGTTTTCTCAGGTTCATCGCCTCACTCGCCAGGCGCTCCAAGGCCGCATCGCTTGTGGAGGAGCGCGCCTAGATGTACGAGTGGCTCGGCCTGCCGACGGCGGCCTCCGCGCACGCCGGCGATGTCGATCGCATCATCGTGCTCGTGCACTGGCTGATGCTCGTGCTGTTCGTCGGATGGAGCGTGTTCTTCGCCTACGTGCTCGTGCGCTTCCGCCGGTCCGCCCATCCAGTGGCGCTGCATCGGGGCCTTCGCGGCAACTGGTCCACCTGGGTCGAAGGCGGCGTGCTCGCGGCGGAAGTCGTCCTGCTGGTGTTCTTCGCGATTCCCACGTGGAGCGCCCGCGTCGACGCCATTCCCCCAGAACAGCAAAGCGTCGTCGTCCGCGTCGTCGCGGAACAGTTCGCCTGGAACGTGCACTATCCCGGCGCCGACCGCGTCTTCGGTCGCACCGCGCTGACGCTGGTGTCGTCGGACAATCCACTCGGTCTCGATCGCGAGGATCCGGCGGCGAAAGACGACATCGCGACGGTCAACGAGCTTCACCTGCCGATCGATCGGCCGGCGATCGTCTACCTCTCGAGCAAGGATGTGGTGCACAGCTTCGGCCTGCCGCAGATGCGCATCAAGCAGGACGCGATTCCCGGCCTCGTTCAGCCGGTGTGGTTCACGCCGACGCACACGGGCCAGTGGGAGATCGTGTGCTCGCAGCTCTGCGGACTCGGCCACTACCGCATGCGCGGCTTCTATTCCATTCAATCGCAAGCCGAGTTCGACGACTGGATCGCCCAAGAGACAGCCGCGCTCGCAATTCCGTAGCGCAGCTTTCCTCGTCGGATGCCATTCCTTCGCTGCCGGGCGAGAAGGCCGCACGCCTCTTGCTGATGGCGGATATATGATTCGCCAGACGCAGGAGGACCTCTCACGAAACATCGCATCAAGGCGCAGTCGATTCCACCGGCGCCGGCACCACCCGTTGAACAACGACCGGAGATCCTTCAATCCTTCCTGAGCGACGCCGCCCACGTCCCCGGCGGATTCGCCGCGGGCGTGGCATTCCCCAGGAATGAGTCCGAGGTCTCGGCGCTCGTCGCGTCAGCGACGCGCGTGCTGCCGATCGGCGCACAGTCGTCGCTGACCGGTGGCGCGACGCCGCGCGGCGGCATGGTGATTAGCACGCGCTCGCTGGCCCGAATCGATCGGCCTGCTGACGGTGTCGTTGGCGTCGGCGCTGGTGTACCGCTCGTCGAGCTGCAGCGCGCCCTTGCCGCGGCCGGCCTGTACTATCCGCCCGTCCCGACCTTTGACGGCGCCTTCGTCGGCGGCACGATCTCGACCAACGCCGCCGGCGCCGCCACGTTCAAATACGGCAGCGCGCGGCAATGGGTCGAGGCGCTTCGCGTCGTGCTGGCCGACGGATCGATGCTCGCGCTGCGCCGCGGCGACGTCGTCGCGTCCGCGGACGGCTGGTTCGAGATCGAGCGGACATCGGGTGCCGTCGTCCGCGTGCCGGTGCCCACCTACGACATGCCCGACGTGCCAAAGCTCTCGGCCGGATATTTCGCCCGGCCTGGAATGGATCTCGTCGACCTCTTCGTCGGCGCCGAAGGCACCCTCGGCGTCCTCACCGAGGCGACGCTCCGCGTGATTCCGCTCCCCCGCCGCTGCGCGGCGCTCGTGACGTGTGCGTCGAGCGATCAGGCGGTGGCGGTGACAGGCCGGCTCCGGGCCGAGGCCGCGAGCAGTTGGCGCGGCAAAGGCCCGCTCGACGTCTCGGCGGTCGAATATATCGACGAGCGCGCCGTGCGGATTCTGCCGGACGAGGCATTTGCGCAGGCCGGCGTGCCGCGCCCTGCCGCCACCTCCGTATTGCTTCTCGTCCAGTTCGAAGTGGGAAGCGACGACGAAGCCGCACTTGCCCGGTTGATGGCCGTGCTCGACTCGTGTGCGGTGGACGCGGATCCCGTGCTCGCCCTCGCCGGGGACGATCGCGGCGCCGCGCGGCTCTACAACCTGCGCGAGGCGGTGCCTTCGAGTCTCAACGCGCAGATCGCCCTCACGAAGGCGCGTATTGATCCCGGCATACACAAGACCGCTGGAGATCTGATCGTCCCCTTCGATCGCCTGAAGGATTCGATTGCGCTCTATCGTCGCGTGTTCGAGCAGTACGGCCTCGATTACGCCATATGGGGCCACGTCTCAGACGGCAACCTGCACCCGAATGTCGTGCCCCGGACGCTCGACGACGTGGAGCGGGGCCATGACGCGATCACCGAGATGGCCAGGGGCGTGGTGGCGATGGGCGGCGCACCGCTGGCCGAGCACGGCGTCGGGCGCAGCGAGTTGAAGCAGCGGCTGCTGCGAGGGCTGTACGGCGAGGACGGGATCAACGAGATGCGCGCGGTCAAGCGCGCGCTGGACCCGGGATGGAAGCTGTCGCCGGGCGTGCTGTTTTCAGAACAGTAGGCTGATCGCCGTCGCCGCGAGTCCGGCGATGAGCAGCCACAACGCTGCCACACCGGCCGCGCCTGCATCGCGGGCTCGATCGTCGGCCATCGCGATGGTCACCTTGGGCTGCGCGTTGAAGGCGGCCGCGAGCGCGCCGAGGAGCAGCATCCAGCCGGCCGCGATGATCGCCCGCGCCGGGGTCGAGCTGCTCGCCTCGCGAGTCACAAACATCACCATCGATGCGATCCAGCCAACCATCGCGGTTGCCGCGAGCATGCGGAGCCGGCTCAACTCGCGATCGACCGCCTGGCGTTGAAGCTCAACGCTCAACAACCGCTCGGCGCGCCGCCGCTCTTCGTCGAGGTGCGAGCGTTCGAGCTCCGTGCGCGCATGATCGCGATCGAACGCTTCCTTCAACGCCGCGACGACGACGTTGGTGAGCCGCGCTTCCATCTGGCCGCCGAACGCCTGGCCGCCGGTCGCCTGGGGCAGGTTCGACTCGTAGGTCGGCCGGGCAGTTGCCGCCTTGTAGCGCCTGGCCGCGTCGCGCAGCGCGCTCACCGCGTCGAGCGCCGTCATGATCTGGCCGAGCTTCATGCCGAGGTTGGTCTTCAAAATCTGTTCCGCGCAGCCGTATTCAGCCAGCTTTCCCTGAAAGATTTCTGAGCGTCGGTGACAGCCTTGCCGGCTTCCTCGTGCAGGACGACCTCGACGTGAGGATCGTTAATCAATCGGAGGGTGCCGGTGACCCGCTGGCCGCGCCGTTCGAACACGATCGGCAGAGCTTCGCCCGGCTTGCGCGCACGAACCGCGCCGTCGACATCGGCGACGCCGCTGGTCGCGATGCCTCCAATCGATACGATCACGTCGTCACGCTCCAGTCCCGCGTCGTAATAAGGCGAGCCAAACTCCGCGGCCGCCGCGACGCGCGGCCGGCCCTGCGCGTCCTGCAGGCTGAGATCGCCGGCAAAACCCTGACCGGGTGAACTGCGCCGCAGCGTGAAGCCGGCGCGATCGAGCAGCCGCTCATAGTCCACGACCTCGCGTCCGCGGATGTAGCGCGCGAAGAAGTCGCGGGCAAAGGGTGCATCGCCCGAGACGGCTGCCAGCGTGCGCTCGAGGTCGGCGATCGTGTACGGGTTGTCGACGTATCCGGGAAGTCTGCCACCCGGCTTGCCGAACTTCTGCCAGAGCGCGCGCATGTAGTGATCGAGGGTCACCGTGCCGTCGGATCGATCGCGAAGCGTCAGGTCGAGGCCGAGGGCCAGCGCCTCGCCGAACGTGTAGTACGAAATAAACGTGTTGTTGAAGTTGGTCCGGTCGACGGCGGTGGCCGCATCCCAGAACGGCGCCATCTGGCTCATCTCTTCGGCGCTGCGAAGGCGGCGGCCAGGACTGGTCGTCACTTGATCGATGGCGCCACCCATCGTTCGCGCGAACTCGCTGGCGTCGGCGAGCCCGGATCGCGCCATCACCAACTCGCCGTAAAACTCCGTGAAGCCTTCGGCAAGCCATAACTCGCCCGACATGTTCACGTCGTCCAGCCTGAACGGCTCGAGCGATCGCGGACGAATCCGCTCGACGTTCCACGAGTGAAAGAATTCGTGCGCGACGGTGCCGAGCAGGCCCTCGGTGTTGGTGCGCAGCGAGCTGGCGTTCGTGAGAATCGTGCTGTTGCGATGCTCCATGCCGTCGCCACTCGCCCACGGCAGGTAATCGGCGATGAACGTATAGGTGTTGCCTTCGTACGCCGGATATTCGCCGAAGACGTAGCGCGCCTCTCCGACGATGCGCTGGACGCCGCGCATGAACTCGTCGAGCTCCTGGTCGGTGCCGGTGTGGTGGAGCGCGACTCTGAAGGTGGGCGACGCGGCGACGCCCGGCACGGTGAACGTCCTGAGGCTGAAGGCGCTGACCTCGGTGGGACTGTCCATCATGTACTGCAGGTTCGGCGCGGTGTAGGTGTTCGCGTCGACGCCTGGAAAGAGCTGCGTGCCGACACGCCACATCGACCCGGACGGCGTCTCGAAACGGATGGTGATCGGTCGCAGCTCGAGTCCGCGCGCCCACATCATCGCCGACGGCATGTTGATGTGCGCGTGCGTACTGTCGATGCCGAGATAGGTCCCGTCGGTGCGGTCGCCGAAGATGCGATAGGTGACGCGCACCGTGCCGCCGTGGCCGGTCACGTTCCACTGGTCGGGACTCGGATGCGCGACGGTCAGCGGCGTCCCGGCGGCATTGGTCACGTGCAGGTCGTAGAGATTTTTCGCGAACTCGTGCAGCGAGTACCGCCCCGGCGACGAGCGGCTCATTCGAAGCTCGAGCGGACCGTCGGGGAGGCCCGGGAACGTGGCCTCGACCTGCATCCATCGATGCTCGGGCTCGGGAAACGAGAGGCGGTAGCTGACCGGCGGCGGCGCCTGCGACAGCAGGGCCAGCGGCATCAGGAACACGAGAAGAACGGCGGCGCGCACCCGGGCAATCATCGTGCTGATGCTAGTGCAATGCGCCGTGAAACGGCGTGACATGGCGGGGATAGAATGACGCGCCGATGCTTCTGCTGCTGCAAATCTTCGTCATCCTGATCGTCTCGCGCATCCTTCGCTACTTGTTCGTCGCCATCGGGCAGCCCGCGGTCATCGGCGAGATGGTGGCGGGCCTGATGCTCGGGCCGTCGCTCTTCGGCCTCGTGCTGCCGGGGTCGTTCGCCGCGCTGTTCCCGGCCGCGAGCCTCTCGCCGCTCAATGCGCTCAGCCAGATCGGCCTCCTCCTGTTCATGTTCATCGTCGGCCTGAAACTGGGTTCCCAGCCGCTCGGCGCGGCACGCAGGATCGCGGTCGTCACCAGCGCGGTCAGCATCATCGTGCCATTCGCGCTCGGCGCCACCGTCGCGACCTTCGTGCACGCGAGGCTCGCGCCCGAAGGGGTGGGCATGCTCCCGTTCGCGCTGTTCGTCGGCGCGGCGATGAGCATCACGGCGTTCCCGGTGCTCGCACGGATCCTGTTCGACCAGCGGATGTTCAACACCGAAGTCGGCACCGTCGCCATCGCCTGCGCGGCGTTCGACGACGTGACGGGATGGCTGATCCTGGCGGCGGTGACGACGCTGGTGCACGTCGAGGATCCGAGGATGTTCGCGGTCCGCGCGCTGATGCTCGGCGGCTACATCGCGGTGATGATGTTCGGCGTGCGGCCGCTGCTGCGCCGGCTGGCGGAGCGGCGCGGTGACGGGTTCGGCTCCGAGGCGGACGACCTCGGCGTCGCGGTCCTCGTGATGCTGCTGTCGGCCGTGGCCACCGAGTGGCTCGGCGTGCATGCGCTCTTCGGTGCCTTCTTTGCCGGACTGATGATGCCGCGCGGGAGCATCATCGAGCGGGTGTTCGTCGAGCGCGTGGAACCGCTGACGGTGACCCTGCTGGTGCCGCTGTTCTTTGCGTTTACCGGTCTCCGCACCCAGGTGACGCTGATCGACAGCGCCGAACTGTGGTGGGACGCCGGCATGTTCCTCGCCGTGGCCATCGCCGGCAAGGGCGCCGCCTCGACGCTGGCCGCCCGCGTGATGGGCATGACGTGGCGCGACGCGTCGATGCTCGGAGCCCTGCTCAACACTCGCGGGCTCATCGAGCTGGTCATCCTGAGCATCGGGCTCGACCTCGGAATTCTGTCGCCGGTCGTGTTTTCGATGCTGGTGCTAATGGCGCTGATCACGACGTTCATGACCTCGCCGCTGATCATGCTTTTGCGTGAAAAGCAGGCCACTGTGTTCGAACCCGTGTGACGGAGCGTGCAACAGCCAATTGCGCCCCGTCTCTGACGGCATGTGGACTTGCGCGGTTCAGCCCCGCGGCTGGCGTCTGACTCGTGGAGGCTTAGATGATGAAGTCGGTGCCGATCATCGCCGCATGAGCCGACCCAGTCGGTCGATGCGGCGCAGAAGTGCACGACTCGGCGAGCAAGTGCTACTCAAAGCGGCCAGGATAGCGTGAACCTCATCCGCCTATTTCACACGCGTGCGCCGGCAGCGTATTGTGTAGGGTGATGCAGCTACTGGCGCTTGATGTCGCTCTGCTACCGCCCCCGGACGTCCAGCAGCGCGCGATCGAGATCAATGCCGCGTTGCCGGCCGCAGCGTCTCAGGGTCTGCAGCTCGACGAGGAACATCGTCCGCATGTGACGCTGACGCAGGCGTTCATCAGGCCCGAGGAGCTGCATGCGGCCCTCGATCGCGTCAACAAGGTATTGAAGGGCCAGCGCCCGTTCACCGTGGAGGTGACCGGCAGCGGGCACAGCGGCAACACGCTGTGGATGGCCCTCGAGCGCACACCCAGGCTCCTGGAGCTCCACGATCAGATGATGGAGGCGCTCAGGGGATACGAGCGGCCGGGCGGCACGCGCGCCGCGTTCGTCGACGGCGATGGGCGCGTGGGTGACGTCCTGTGGGTGGCCGGCTA
>CAMCNL010000033.1 GCA_945876205.1 Candidatus Sulfopaludibacter sp. SbA3 | reverse complement strand
GCTATCGCCTGAAGTCGGCGTTTGAAGATTTCACGCCGCACATTACGCTGGGCCACGGGCGTCGCGTTCCCGAGATCGAGCCGTTTACCTTCGACGTCTCGACGGTGGCAGCGTGCCATCTGGGACGCTTCTGTACCTGCCGCCGTGTGCTGCGTGAGTGGGAGCTGAAAAACCCGGAGTAGGGCTAGTATCGCCGCTCGCCCGGCGCGCGCGCTACGCGCGGTTGACGAGCGGCAGCGGCCGGCCCGAATCGTAGCGGCGCACCGTGCGCAGCACGACGTCAGCCATCATGTCGAGAAACATCGGGTCGTCGTTGACCGTCTCGGCGCGGGCGAGCGGCAATCCGATCTCGCGGCACACACTTCCCGCTTCGTGATCGAGGTCGTAGAGCACCTCGATGTGATCGCACACGAATCCAATCGGGCTCAACACCGCGGCCTTCAGGCCCGCGGCGTGTTCAGAGCGCAGGTAGTCGCAGACGTCCGGCTCGAGCCACGGATCGCCGGGACGGCCGCTGCGGCTTTGAAACACCAGCGTCCAATCCTTGAAGCCCGCCTTCTCGGCGACCAGCCGCCCCGATTCCTTCAACTGATCCTGGTAGCGGGAGGTCTCGGCCATGCGCGACGGGATGCTGTGGGCGGTGAAGACCAGCCGCGCGGCCGCTCGCACATCGGCGGGAAGCCGATCGGCGGCTACGCGCACGCGTTTCGCGTTGGCCTCGATGAACAGCGGATGGTCGAACCAGCTGCTGACGTAGGTGACGTCGATGTCTCCGCCACGGCGGCGGCGAAGTTCGTCGCGCGCGGCTGAAACGTTCTCGCGGTACTGCTGGCAGCTCGAGTAGCTGTGATGCGCCGCGGCGATGAATCCCACCGCGTGCCGCGCGCCCTCGTCGTACATCCGCGTCAGCGTGTCGGCAAGCAGCGGATGCCAGTTGCGCATGCCGACGTAGACCGGCAGCGGATGTCCCGCCGCCGCGAGCCGCCCGCGCAGGCCGTCGGCCTGGCGAAGGGTCAGCTCGGTGATGGGTGAGACGCCGCCGAACATCTCGTAGTGGTGGGCCACTTCCTCGACGCGCTCCGGGCTGACGCGCCGACCGCGCAGCACGTTCTCGAGAAATGGCCGGACATCGGCGGGACCGTTGGGGCCGCCGAAGGAGACGAGGAGGACGGAATCGAACACGACGTGACGATTCTAGTCCGAGCGTCGATACCGCTGGACCAAACGGAAAGAGCCTGGGCCGGCCGGCTCCCACGCATCGGTCTTGTCGCTCTCCGCGAGTGACAGCATCGCCGCGACCGCCGTCTTCTTGTGGCGCGCGCCGTCGGAGATGGCCAGCGCGCTGCCGTCGCCATTGGTGCGCCGCACGCCCCAGCTCACGCCCGTCGGGTTGAGGATGTAATCGCCGCTCGGCGGGGCCGCCGAGAAGATGGGTCGTTGCATGGTTGGCAGTGTGTCACGGCGGGGGGCAGACCGCTGTGCTGAACAGAACAGGAACATGCTAGGCTCACCCAAATTCAAGGAGAGCACCTCATGGCTGATCGAGACCGTCGAGCGTTCATGTCCGTTGTCGCATCGCTGGCTGGCGTCGCCGCGGTGCAGTCGTCCGGCACCGACGCCTCAGCCCAGTCGCTGCCGCTGGTCGTCGGCCAGTTCGACATGACGTGGCTCGACCAGATGAAGGGGCAGCACAAGCAGCTCTACGATCTCGGGTCGCAGGAATTGTCCGAGGATCCGCGGGCGCTGCGCTACTGCCGGAATTTTCTCGACACCTTCCGCGACACCTACAAGCTCGAGTCGCCGAACATCAACACCGCCATCGGCATCTCAGGCCCGGCGTTCCCGATGAACGCGTCGGATCGGCTCTGGGTGAAATACAAGCTCGGGGAGCGCTCGAAGATCATCGACCCGATGACGAAGATGCCGGCCGTGCGGAACATCTTTCTCGATGGCGGCGACATCAGCGTGAAGGGAATGCAGGCACGCGGCACGATATTCTGGCAGTGCAACGTGGCGCTCGGTCAGGTCGCCGGGCAGCTCGCCGAGGCGAACAAGATGCCGGTCGCCGAGGTGCGAGCGGACTTGATTGCGGGATTGAATCCGGGAGTGCACCTGATGCCGTCGCACGTGATGGCGCTGGCACTGGCGCAGGAGAGAGGCTTCACTTACATGAAGCCCTGAAAATTGGCGGTGAGGCAGGGATTCGAACCCTGGGTAGAGCTTTACACCCTACAACGGTTTAGCAAACCGCCGCTTTCGGCCACTCAGCCACCTCACCCTTCGACTCGCAGGCTCGCTCAGGGCAAGCCCTCCGACGCGCGCGCAAGACGAAAGCTAAGTATACGCTTCGCCCTCGTACCGCGGCTAGAATGCCGGTCGAGATGATGAAGCGGGCGTTTTTGCTGTTGTTCGCTCTTTTGACCGCTGGCGTGGTCTCGGCGCAGTCGGCCACGCCACTGGACCTGGCAAACGCCACGATCGCCGATCTGAACGTCGCCTTCAAGAACGGCACGCTCACGGCGGAGCGGCTCACCGAGCTCTATCTCGCCCGGATTGCCGCCTACGACAAGCAGGGCCCGACCCTCAACGCGGTCATCGCGCTCAACCCGAACGCGCTCAACGACGCCCGCGCCCTCGACGCCGAGCGCAAAGCCGGCAACGTGCGCGGCCCGCTGCACGGCATCCCGATCGTCCTGAAGGACAACTTCAACACGCGCGACCTGCCGACGACGGGCGGCTCGCAACTGCTCGAAGGCTCGATTCCCCCGTCCGATGCGTTTGTGGTCAGGAAGCTGCGCGACGCCGGCGTCATCATCCTCGCCAAGACCAATCTCAGCGAGTTCGCCTCCGGCGGCGGCAGCGTCATCGGCGCTCGTGATCCCGCCATCATTCGCGCGGGGCAGATCCCGGACGGCTTCAGCTCGATGGGCGGCCAGACGCGCAACCCTCACGATCCGACCCGCGGACCTGGCGCGTCGAGCGGCGGGTCCGGCGTGTCGGTCGCGGCGGTCTTCGCCCAACTCGGCCTCGGCACCGACACCGCTGGATCGATTCGCGGTCCCGCCGCAGCCAATGGCGTCGTGGGACTGAAGACGACCCGCGGCCTCGTCAGCCGTACGGGTCTTCTGCCGCTCGCGAACTACGACACCGTCGGACCGATCGCACGCCACGTGTCCGACGTCGCCATGGTCCTGAACGTGCTCGCGGGCCCGGACCGCGCCGACGATTCGACAAAGCTCGGCGCCGGGAAGGTCCAGAAGGACTACACGCGGTTCCTCAAGATCGGCTCGCTCAAAGGCGCGCGCATCGGCATCGGCCGCGACTTCACCGGGCCGGATCCCGAAACCATTCGCATCTCCGAAGAGGCGATCGCCACGCTGAAGACGCTCGGGGCCGTGATTGTCGATCCGATCACGTTCCCCGATCACCTGCTTCAGATGAAGCAGCCGGTCTTCACGCTGGTTCGCAACTCGGAGTTCAAGGCGCTCATGGCCGCCTACCTGAAGACGCTGAAGCCCGGCTATCCGCGAACACTGGAGGAGCTGATTGCGAAGGCCGCGGATCCGAACACGCAGTATCGCAGCCCGGAAAAACTCGTCGGCCTGAGGTACAGCAACTCTGTCGCGCTCGAGATGAACGATCCCGTCTACCTCGCCGCAAAGAACGAGGGCTACCGCGCCGTCACCGCTGGCGTCGAAGCGATCTTCGCCAAGTACCAACTCGACGCCATCGTCTATCCCACCGCGAACCGGCCGGCCGGTCTGCTGCAACCGCCAGCCCCAGCCGCGCCTGCTCCAGCAGCGGGCCCGGTGGTGGGCGGTGAATCGGCATCGCTCTTCGCGGATGAGACCGGCTTTCCCGATATCGCCGTTCCCGCAGGCATGACGAAGGACGCCCTGCCAGTGACGATCTCGTTCATGGGCCAGGCGTTCAGCGAGCCAAAGCTTCTCGGCTACGCCTACGATTTCGAGCAAGCGACACACGCGCGCGTGCTGCCGAAACACACGCCGGCGCTGCCGGCAGACACGCTCGGGCGGTAACAGGCGAAATACAATGAGGCGCGTGGCACCACGCGTCAGATTTGCGCCCTCTCCCACCGGTTACCTCCACGTCGGCGGCGCCCGCACGGCGCTCTTCAACTGGCTCTACGCGCGGCGGCACGGCGGGACGTTCGTCCTGCGCATCGAAGACACGGACGTCGAGCGATCGTCGGCCGACATGGTCACCGGCATTCTCGAAGGGCTGCGCTGGCTCGGGCTCGACTGGAATGAGGGGCCGGAGGTCGGTGGGCCGCATGCGCCCTACTTTCAATCCGAGCGACTGGATCGCTACCGCACCGCGGCATCGCAACTGCTCACCGCGGGGCATGCGTACTACTGCTACTGCTCTGCCGATCGTCTCCGCGAAGAGCGTGAGAAGGCCGAGGCGCGCGGCGAAGCCTGGCGGTACGACCGCGCATGTCTCTCGCTTTCAGCGGAAAAAGTGTCCGAGCTCGAGGCCGCAGGCGCGCCGCGGGCCATCCGCTTCAAGGTTCGGACCGGCAGCACCGGGTTTGACGACCAGGTCAAGGGACGGATCGAATTCGACACCGCCCACATCGAAGACTTCGTGATCCTGCGGTCGGACCTCTATCCGACCTATCACCTCTCGGTCGTCGTCGACGACATCGACATGGCGATCACCGACGTCATCCGCGGCGACGATCACATCTCCAACACGCCGAAGCACGTGCTGCTCTTCGAGGCGTTCGGCGCCACGACACCGCGCTTTGCGCATGTGCCGTTGATCCTGGGCGCTGACAAGAAGCGCCTGAGCAAGCGTCACGGCGCGACCTCGGTCACCGAGTACCGGCGGCAAGGCTACCTCGCCGAGGCGATGGTCAATTTTCTCGCGCTCCTGGGCTGGTCGCCCGGCGACGACCGCGAGCTGATGTCGATGAACGAGCTCGTCGAGAGCTTCTCGCTCGACGGGATCAGCGGCGGCAACGCCGTCTTCAACACCGAGAAGCTGGATTGGATGAATGGGCAGTACATCGCCCGGCTTCCGGTCGACCAACTGGCGAAGGCCGTGGAGCCGTTTCTCGGGGAGGCCGGCCTGTGGCCCCCCCTCGTCAGCGGCATCGATCAGGCGTGGCTGCACCGGTTGCTCGATTTGCTGCGTCCCCGGGCGAAGCGCCTGACCGATTTCGTCGACCTCGCGCGTCCTTTTCTCGTGGATACGGTTGAGTTCGATCCGGAGGCGATCGAGAAACATTTATCTACCTCCGGCCTCGCGGGACATATCGCGGCGCTGAAAGGGACCCTGGACACGGCCATTCCCTTCGATGAGCCACATGTGGAAACCGCGGTGCGTGGATCGGCAGCCGAACGGGGCATTAAGCCCGGCGTGCTCATCCATGCGGTACGGGTGGCTGTGACGGGTCGGACCACCAGTCCCGGTCTATTTGAGGTGCTTGCGCTGCTCGGCAAGGCGCGCACGATCGCCCGGCTTGATCGACTTCTGCTTTTCCTTGCCACTCGTTCGTAAGCGAGTATTCGCGAACAATAACGCAAGCGGCTGACGAGCCCTCGCATTCGCCAGCTCATCCTCAACTTTTCGTGCCACCGCATTTCTGCCGTGGCTCATTGGCTTCGACATTTCGTAAGTTCATATGCGGTTGTGACTTACGGGAACTGTCTCATGAGCCGTGGCACCTCAGTTGCAGCCGAAGCGTGCGAACACGAGGGTCTGTGAGCCGAGTGGCGGTTCCGGGCCAAACCGGATTGTGGCAGGAGGATAGTGTGGCTAAAGAGGACCGCGGATTCGCCTCGATGGATCGCTCGAAGCAGCGTGAGATCGCCAGCAAGGGCGGCAAGGCAGCCCATGAGAAGGGCACGGCCCATGAGTGGACCAGCGAGGAAGCGCGCGAAGCCGGCCGCAAGGGTGGAATGGCGAGCCATCGTCGGCGCTCAGAGCTGACGAATCAGGGCGGCGATATGCCGTCGAACCAGGGCTCACCGGATGCCAGCGAGCAGGCCGGCGACAAAAATCAGAACGAGCAGATTCGTTAATCCGCTCGTTTTTTAGTAAGAGTTGAGTTCAAGCGGCTGCGGCGCGCATAGCGCCCGGCCGCTATTCTTTTGTACGATCCCTACTCTCGCTTCTGCGAGCTTCGGCGCGCTAGGCCTCCCCGTCCTTGCTGCAGTCCTCGTGATCTGACTACAATTGGAAGTTCCAGCCTCTGCGAAATCCGCGTCCTGCACTGGGAGGTCGTTCAACGGTAGGACACCACGCTCTGGACGTGGTTATCGGGGTTCGAATCCCTGCCTCCCAGCCAGCTCTTCCGCAACTCTCCGTCACGCTGTCTTCAAGGTCGGGTGACGCGTGTGCCACGCCGTCGCCTGTTCGTAGGCGTACGCGATCCGGCACAACGTGGCTTCGGCGAGGCGTCGTCCAGTGAACTGAATGCTGTACGGCAGACCATCGGACGAGAAGCCACAGGGCAAGCAGATCGCCGGCACGCCGGCGAGATCCATCGGCATCGTGAACTCGGCGCTGCGCGGCGAAGCCGCGGACCACGCCTTGTGATATTCCGGCAGCGAGCCGACCTGAATGGCGTGCGTGATCGGCCAAGCCGGATCGCCGCCAGAGGGGCCGGCTATCGCGTCGACTGATTCGAGGAGGGCCGCGAACTTGCCAGTGAACGCCTCGCGGCGCTCACGCGCCGCCGTCAACTGCTGCGGCGTCACCCGCGCACCGGTGGCAAGGAACTCGCGCATGTATGGACCGTAGTCGCTGGCGCGCGACGGGTAAGTCGCCGCGTGCGCCGCCGCGATCTCCGATCCGCAGATTGCCGACCAGATCTCAATCACTCCGCTGAGATCCGGCATCCGAACGTCGACGATCGTTGCACCCAGGCCGCCGAGCACCTGCAACGCCCTGTCGATCGCCGCCGCCTGACCGCCATCGATGCCCTTGAGCGCGTAGTCGCGATCGACGCCGATTCGTATGCGGCGGATGTCCTTCGTCAGCTCCTTGAATGCCTGCGGCGCTGGAGCGTCGAGCGACGTCGAATCTTTCGGATCCCGTCCAGCGATCGCATCGAACATGATGGCGACGTCCGCGACGCTTCGCGCCATCGGGCCGACGTGATCGAGCGAGTTGGCCATCGCCAGCACGCCGAAGCGACTGACACGACCGTAGGTGGGTTTGAGTCCGACCACGCCGTTGGCGGACGCTGGGTTTCGAATCGATCCGCCGGTATCGGTGCCGATGGCCGCGTAACACAAGCCCGCAGCCGTCGCGACGCCGGATCCGCTCGATGACATCCCGGGCCAACGATCCGGATTCCACGGATTGAGGGGCACGTCGCGCGCCGGGTTGTAGCCCGCCGTTGCGCCCTCCGACAGATTCAGTTTGCCGAGCAGCACCGCACCGGCATCTCGCAGCCTCGACACGACGGTGGCGTCGACATCCGGGACGAAATTCTCTCGAACCCTGGTGCCACCCATGGTACGAACACCCTTCGTGTAGCACAGATCTTTCACCGCCACCGGCACACCGTGTAGCGGCCCGCGATATCGGCCTGCACGGATGTCCCGCTCGGCGGTGCGAGCCGCCGCCAGCGCCTCCTCCCTCATCACGGTGGCGTAGCTCTTGAGACCGCGATCGAGCGTCGCGATTCGGTCCAGCATCCGCTCCGTCAGATCGACTGGCGAGACGTCACGCGACTCGATGCGCCGACCGATGTCTGCAAGAGTCAGATAGTGGAGAGGCGCCGCGGGATCCGCGCCGCGTTGCGAGGTCGAGGAGTTCGCCCCGCACCCGGCGGCGTGCACGAACGCACTCGCGCCCAGTAGGCCGATTACGGTGCGCCGGGAAATCGGCCGGTCGACCATGACGGCCGACGATCGGTCAACACGAACACGTCGGATGTGTGGTCTCTTCATCAGTCTGTACTGGGTCCGAATTGGCGTGCGCGGCGTGGTGGCATGGGCGTCTGAGGCTGCTTCCGTGACCGAAGGATTGTAAGGGCCGAGGCTCAGTCTTCGACGAAATGGTCTCGGGTTCGTCGCCGCGTGGCGTGTCGTCGCTGTCCGGCTCTCACCGTCAGAAATCCGACGACACGCTGCCGGGGCGCGACGTCCCGCCCCTTGGACGGTCTCCGCGCAGCGTGGTAGGTTACATGTAACCAATCATGGCAACCGTCTCCACGAAGTCCGCTTCTCGTGACAAGGTGCGCGCTCATCGCGAGCGGTTACGTCGCCGTGGGCTGCGGCCCATCCAAATCTGGGTCCCGGACGTGCGGTCCCGCACGTTCGCTCGAGAAGCCCGCCGTCAATCGCGCCTTGTTGCCGCCAGCCCGGTCGAGGCCGGCGAGCAGGCATTCGTCGATGCGATCTCCGAGTGGAATGCTGAATGAAGCGAGCGGAGATCTGGACGGTCGCTGGTGGATCTGACTACGCGGGCAAGCCACGACCGGCGGTCATCATCCAAGACGATGTCTTCGCAGGAACCGCGTCGATTACGCTGTGTCCGTTTACGACCCAGATTGTGGACGCTCCGCTGATCAGACTGCCGATCGAACCAACAAGACTGAACGGCCTCAACGCCACCAGCCACGTGATGATCGACAAGATCACGACGGTGGCGAAATCGAAAATGCAGAAACGGGTCGGAAGGCTCGCGGAGGAAGACATGGTTCGTGTGAATCGTGCCGTTCTCGTGTTTCTCGGTCTAGCCGCACGTTCGTAGGACGTGTCCACATCGACTGCGCGTGACCGCGTTCGATGGAACTCGTTAGAAATTGATGGCGGTTACCAGCCAGTTGCGGAAATCGTCCCGAACACCCAGCCCGGCTCCAGGCGCATCGCAACTCGCCTTCGGCTCGTTGCGAATCGGCACGAAGACGGACCGCCAATTTTCGGCACGATTCGAACCCGTGTGAGTCCGCAGAAACTCTTCCGCCCACACTTCTCACGTTTCGTCGTCTGGCCACGACGACCAGCGCGATTCACTCATCTCTGAGCCCGCGTGGACGGCGTCTGCTTCTTCGACAAGAAAGGCGGGGGCTGGCGTCGGCACGGTCGTCATGACCAACGCGACGGGGTTTAAGGCTCCGGAGTTCCTTGACACGGCCGACCCATCCTTGCTCCAGTCGCGGTGACGGCGGGCGAGAGCCGCGACCATGGTCTCCGACTCACTCTGGAGGAACTTCCAGTCGGCGTCCGCCTCTTGGCGGAGCTCGCGCGTGGACCACCTCGCGCGCATCAGGCCGCGCTCGGCATGACGCGACGTGTCGAGCAGCAGGTGGCCGATCTCGTGCGCGATCGCCCGCCCCAGGAGCACGCGACGGTCTACCCGGGCGGCGTCGGCAACGACGGTCACGCGGTCGGGATGCACGGTCGAGAAGACCGGCATTCCTGACGCGCCGGCGCCAACGAGCGACGACCCCATCGACACATCGTGCGTGCCCGGGATGAGGCCGGCCGGCCGCATCCGCAGCACCAGCTCTTTCGGCCCGGGCGGCCGCCCGCACTCGGGCGGGACCTCGATCTCCGCATCGTCACCGCGATCGCAGGAGATCCACCGTGCGTCGACGCCGGCCTCCAGAAGGATGGCCGTGGCCTGCCCTTCGGCGATCTGCAGGTCTTCGACCGGCACGTGATGACCGCTGTAGATCTCCGCGACGCCGGCCTTGTTGTCGGCGCCCAGCAAGGTCGTGCCAGAGGCGGTCACGATGTCATCGCCGATGCGCTCGCCCAGCGCGGGGTTCTCCGCGCGACGGAGCACCACGGTCGAATCGTCGGGCAGGACGATGTCCCGGCCATCGTAGCGCCGATGGACGATCGGCGTGACCCCGGCTCCGCTCATCTCGGGGGAGGTATCCACGTGGGCAATGAAGCCAATCGCTGGAATGTCCGCCTTCGCGGAAGTGGCGGGCACGGTGGCCGTCACGTATCCGTGATCGTCCATGCGAACGTCGGCGGCGCCGAGCGTTTCGAGCTCGCGGGCCAGTTCCCGCAGCAGGAGCAACTGCGTCGGGGTGCTGGGATAGGTGTCGGACGACTCGTCCGCTTGTGTGTCGTAGCGGACGTAGCGAAGAAAGCGTTCGAGGACTGCGCTCACCTCCTTACTCTACGATGAGAGGGTGCCTGAGCTTCCAGAAGTAGAGTCGACGCGCCGCGCCATCGCGCCGGCCATGGTCCGCGCGCGCATCACCGCCGTGGACGTGCGGCGCCCGGACCTGCGCCAGCCGTTTCCGAAAATGTTCGCCAGGCGACTGACGGGCCAGACCGTGATGGCGCTGAACCGGCGGGCGAAGTACCTGCTCGCATCGCTGTCGTCAGGTGAAACCCTGCTCATGCATCTCGGGATGTCGGGGTCGTTTCGAGTCCTGCGCACCATTACGCCGAACGCCACCGCCCGCGACATCGGCGCGCATGACCATGTCATTTTCTACCTGTCGTCGGGCAAGGTGGTCGTGTTCAACGATCCACGCCGATTTGGTGTGATGGATCTGATTCCAATTGGCGGTCTGGAGGCCCATCACACGGTGAGCCGCCTCGGCCCGGAACCGCTATCCAAGGAGTTCGATGCGGCGGCGCTGGCGCGCGCGTGCCGCGGCAAGAAGGTCTCGCTGAAGGCGGCGTTGCTGGATCAACGGGTGGTCGCGGGACTCGGCAACATCTATGCGAGCGAAGCGCTCCACCGCGCCGAGCTGTCACCCCTGCGCCGGGCGTCCACCATCGCCACCTCGTCGGGCGCGCCGCGCGACGCCGCCGTCCGCCTCGTCGCGGCCATCAAGCTCGTACTCGAGCGGGCGATCGCCAGGCAGTCGTCACGCGGCGCCTATCGCGACTCGCCGTTTCTGATGTACGACCGGCAGGACGAGCCGTGTCCCAGGAAGGATTGCGGTGGCACCATCCGTCGCCGCACTCAGGGCGGGCGGTCCACCTTCTACTGCCCGAAGTGCCAGCGGTAAACGTCGTCCCTGGGACGACCCCAGGCTAACAACCGGCGGTTGATTCGTATAATCACCTGAGATGTGGTGCGTACTTGCGATCTGCGGGCTTCTGACCGGCGTGGTTCGCGACACCAGCGGCGCGCTGCTCCAGGGGGCGACGGTCACCGTCTCGAATGCCTCGCAGGCGGAATCCCGCTCGACGGTCACCGACCAGCAGGGACGCTTCGAGATCCGCGATCTTCCCGCATCGCGTTACACCCTCACCGTGACCTACACCGGCTTCGAGCCAACCGTCCGCACGGTTGAGGTGGCCACCGCACCGGTGTCGCAGACGATCGTGCTCGAGCCTCCGGGGTTGTCTGAAACGGTCACCGTGACCGCCACGCGCACGGGCGATGCGGATGTTCAATCAGCGCCCGGAGCGATCACGGTGCTGACGTCGCGGACGCTCGAGCTACTCGGCGCCACAACGATCGAGCAGCTCGGCGACGTCGTGCCGACGCTGAGTACCTCGCAGAACGGTGGGCTTGCCGTGATGGCGCTCCGGGGTATCTCCACCAACTTCACATTTCCCGGATCCGATCCAAGCGTCACGGTGAATCTCGACGGCGTTTACCTGGCGCGGCCGGCGATGGCCTACGCGAACTTCCTCGACGTCGATCGCGTCGAGGTGCTGCGCGGCCCCCAGGGCACGCTCTACGGCCGCAACGCGGTGGGCGGGGCGATCAACATCATCACCAGGGATCCCGGCAACATGCTGGAAGCGCGGGCGCGGATCGCCGCCGGCGACTACGACACGCGCCGCGTCGAAGCGATGGTCAGCGGGCCGATCGCACGCGGCAAGGTCATGGGCAGCATCGCGCTCCTCCGCGCGACGCGCGACGGCCTGGTCGCCGACCTCGGACATCTCGACCGTCCGCTCGGCAGCGAGGACGCGTGGTCGGGACGCGCGAAGCTCCGCGTGGTGCTCGGCACCCGCGCTCAACTGATGCTGGCCGCCGACCAGGCGAGCGACGACGGCGTGCCGTTGACCTACGCAAAGCCGCTCGTCACGTTGCCCGGATTCACGTTCGACCGGCCAGCGGACTTCTGGACCGTGCGCAACAGCCACGCCGCCTCGGGGCACAACCTGCAGCGCGGCGCGTCCGCGAAGCTCACGTTCGTTCCCGACAGTGCGACGACGGTCACCAGCCTCACCGCGTATCGGAGGTCCGACTTCCGCTTCTTCGTCGACGGCGATCTCACCCAACTGCCGCTGATCACCATCAACACGCCAGACCGGCAGCACCAGGTGTCGCAGGAAGTCACTATCGCAAGGCGAGAGGACACGCACGCCTGGGTGGCCGGGGCGTACTTCTTCGGCGAACACGATGAAGGCGACCTGGAGGTCACGCAGTTCGCACAGGGGATCCAGCTCCGTCCGTTTCCGCGCGCCGAAGCGTCGTCAGCGGCCGCGTTTGGCGAGCGCACCCAGAAGCTCTCCGATCGCGTCTCGCTGGTCGGCGGCGTGCGGTTTACGCACGAGCGCAAGCAGTTCGCGAGCTCGGGCGGCACCTACCGGCTGGGGACTCCGGTGCTGGCGATTCCCGCGTCGTTCTATTCGTTTACCGACAGCGTCACCTACAACGTGTGGACGCCGAAGGCGGCCGTTCAATTGCGCCTGTTGCCGCAGGCCTTCGGCTACGCCTCGGCGACGAAGGGATTCAAGAGTGGCGGCTTCAACCTGACGACGCCGGAACCGGGCCGCGCCTATCTCCCGGAGCGTAACTGGAGCTATGAGGCCGGGGTGAAGAGCACGCTCGCCGGCGGCGCCGCGCGGGTGAACGCGACCTTCTTCTACAACGACTACCGTGACCTGCAGGTGCTCTCCTTCGTCCGCTTCACCACCGTCGTCGACATCAGCAATGCGGCGTCGGCGGTCACGAAGGGCGTCGAGGTGGAAGGGTCGGCGACCGCGCGCGGCTGGACGCTGAGCAGCAGCCTCGCGTGGCTCGATGCGCGATATCAACACTACGCCGCGGCCACGTCTGACGGCCTTCAGGACGTCAGTGGCCGGCGCCTCAGCTATGCGCCGGAATGGTCCGGCAACGCGAGCGCGTTGTACCAGTGGTCGGTTGGGAGTGCGGGCACCGCGTTCATCCGCGGCGACACGACGTGGCGCACCCGCGCGTTCTTCACCGCATTCAACACCGACATCGAAACACAGCGGCCGTTCGGCCTCGCGCATGCGCGCGCGGGATTTGCCCCGCGCAATGGTCACTGGGACGTCGCGTTCCATGTGCGCAATCTCACCAACCAGCCGTTCATCGTCGGCACCGCGAACGTGTCGCCGGCGACCATTGGCGGGCACCAGGGCGAGCCGCGCCGCTGGGGCACGGAGTTTACTGTTCGTCGCTGAGTCTCTGCGCCGACGTAATATTGGCGCACCTGATGAAGAGGAGCTCCATGATTCGACGAATCGTCCGAGCCCGCACGTCCATTTGCATCTCCGCGCTCGTCTGCGCTCTCGCTTGGCTTTTCGCCGGGAGGGAGCTTGTCGCGCAAGCGGTACTCGCGGTCCCGGCTGGACTCCCCGACTGGACGTTCAACATCCCCGACAAAATTCAGCCGACCGCGGTGAAAGTAGAGGGCGTCGTCAAAGCGCCGGGCAGCGCGAAGGAGTACGAGGCGGCCAGGATCGCCGGCAACGCCACACCGCCCGACTGGTTTCCCGATGAACATCCCGCAGCGCCGCCATCGGTGAAAGGCGGACCCGGGATTACCCTCGCGTGTGGCTCGTGCCACCTGATGTCCGGCCAGGGCCATTCGGAATCCGCTGATCTCGCGGGCATGCCCGCCGAGTACCTGATTCGGCAGATGGCGTACTACGAGGCAGGGACGCGCAAAGACGACGCGCGTATGGGTCCGCTGGCGAAGACCACATCGGACAAGGACGTTCGCGAAGCGGCCGAATACTTTGCCGCGTTGAAGCCGTCTGTGTTTGTGAAGGTCATCGAAACCGCCACGCCGCCGAAGACGTTCATCGCCACCGCGGGCCGTCATCGTCAGCTCCATCCCGACGGAGGCACTGAGCCAATCGGACGCCGCATCCTGCAGATCCCGGCGGACCCGTTCCGCACGGAAATCCGCGACCCGCATTCCGGTTTCATCGCCTACGTCCCACCGGGCAGCATCGCCAGAGGCAAGGCGCTGGTCACGGCGCCAGCGTCCGGCAAGACCGTGCGATGCGGCATCTGTCACGGCGAGACGCTGCAGGGCCTCGGCGAGGTCCCACGACTCGCGGGGCTGCAGCCCCTCTACATCGCAAGGCAGCTCTTCGACATGCGATATGGCTCGAGCGCCGGGAAAGCTGCGGAGCTGATGAAGCCTGTCGTCGGCAAGCTGACCGACGATGACATCATCGCGATGTCCGCATACCTCGGTTCGTTGCCTCCGCGGTGAGCTGCAGGTCTGACGTTTTCTCCCTCGTCTAAAGCCCGGGTGACCGATCGGGATCTGGATCGGTTTCCAGGAACCTCGCTGTTCGATCGCATTGCGAGAGCCGTGTGTCATGCGGGCTGCCTGCCGCGCAAGGAGCTGTACGAAGCGTGGGAAGTAGCGCGCCGCGTCCGCCGCCTCTTTCGCGGCGGCCGCATCGTGGACCTGGCCTCCGGACATGGCCTGCTCGCGCACGTCCTTCTTATCCTGGACGACTCGTCGCCGCAGGCGCTCAGCGTCGATACGACGCTCCCGCCATCCAGCGCGAGGCTGCACGACGTGCTCGTCGAGGCGTGGCCGCGGTTGCAGGGACGGGTGGTGTTCGAGGAAAGTCCGCTCGAGTCAGTCGCGTTGTCGCAGGACGACCTGGTCGTGTCCGCGCATGCGTGCGGCGCGCTGACCGACCTCGTTCTCGATCGCGCGTCCGCCGCACGCGCCAGGGTCGCGGTGCTCCCCTGCTGCCATGACCTTGCGATGAATGACGCGGGGTCGTTGTCGGGATGGGTGGACGGTCCGCTGGCGGTGGATGTGATGCGAGCGGTACGGCTCGAGCAGCGGGGCTACCGCGTCCGGACGCAGACGATTCCAGCGCTCGTCACCCTCAAGAACCGGCTGCTCCTCGGCGAGCCAGGGTGACTCACCCTCGGGGACGATCCTAATCGAGCGACGGATACGTCCCTGGGCCGCCGCACGTACTCGCCGGGACGCTGACGCATCTCGACGGCCGGACGTACTTGTCCTTGATCTTCTTGCGGAATTCCGGCAACGCCGTCTCGGCGCCGCCCAGCACCGCTTCCTGCGGGATGCCGTACAGCTTCACGAGCTCGTCGAGGAAGGGGTGCTCTCCCGGGTTGTAGTGCGGCACGCGTTCCGCCTCGACGCCTTCATTGGTGACGGTGCACGGGTGCGTCGCGGGATTGAGCGGCGCGCGCGTCAATGCGAAGCTCCTCGTCAGGTAGTAGGGCTCCGTGAGGTAGATCGGATCGTCGATCCGCGCGGTGAGCGTCAGGATGTCGTCATGACGCGAGAAGCGGGCGGTCATCGTCGCCTCATCGCTGCTCGGCACGCCGTTGCGGCGAATCGCCCCCGCCTCCATGTGCGTCGTGTAGGTCACGAGCACATCGTCTTCCCACACGCCGGTGGTAAAGCCCGATTTCTCGTGCGCCGCATACTTCGATGGATGCGGCCGGCCGTCCATCCAGATTGTGATCGGGACGAAGTCGGCCCAGCCGCCGATGACCCAGGCCGTCGTCGAGCCCGTCAGCAGCTCGGACTCGGGCCAGATCCGCAGGCCCATTGGGCCGATGGCGATGTAGGTCGGTGCGTAGTAATCGCAAATACGCTCGGGCATCGAGATCTGCGACTGCGAGTAGATCAGCGACCAGGCGCGCCCAGCGTCGTTCAACGGAATGCCCATGTAGTCGACCGGCCGCGGACCGCCGCCGGGCATGTTGCCAATGGCGTCGGTGAAGTTTCTCGCCGCCCACGATCCTGAGAGCTCGAGGCCCTCGGGATTGGGAAGACCCTGCGCGACCATCAGGGCGCTGGTTGCCGCGACGACCACGATGGCTGCGCTAATTCTTGGCCACACGACGTTGCCTCCAACTCTCATCGGTCACCATCCCGCCGAACATGGCGTCGGCTCCCACGCAGACCCATCCGCCTGTCTCTTGAATTGCGACGAGATGATGTACGGCGTCTCGAGGTTGACCGGGTCCTCGACCACGGAGGTCCACACCATCATGGCCCCGCCGTTCGGTTCCTTGAACAGGTCGACGTAGTCGAGGAGCGAAGCATTCTCGGCGTAAGGCACGCCGTTCTTGCGCAGATAGCCCGACAAGAGATCCGTCGTCACGACGCGAAGATATCGTGCCGACGCCGGTCCTCCCGCTCCCCCGCGGCGCGATGCCCAGGTCGCGACGGCGTTGCCTTGCCAGCTCCGCTTCCGCGATTGCGGCGGCGGCGAGTTGAAGCGCAGGATGCGCGTCTGCGTGCCGTAGTCGGTGTCCACGCGCAGCGTGTTGTCGTCCTGCCAGGTGATGTGGAGATGCGTCGGCAGGTTCATGAGGCCGGGCGCGCCGTACGCCTTGCACTGGTTGCCTGAGGCCTCGTCTTTCGCCTGGTCCCACGCATCGGCGGCTCGCTTGCCGGCCGCCGAGATCGGAATGCCGATGTAGTCGCCCTTGGCCGGCAGCACCATGCGCAGACGCCAGTTCTGCGTGACGACCGACGACCAGTAGCCGGTTGGATCGAAGGGCGCCTGGGATCGTGCCGACGGTGCGGGCTGGTTTCCGCGACCTTGTCCCAGACCCTCGCCGTACATCGCCAGCAACGCGATGATCAGCCCTGCAGCAACCTGGTACCGGTAACCCATGGCGGCGTGCCTTTCCTATGACGTGGAGGTCGTCAGACTCTTGTAGACAGCTTCCACGAAATCGCTCGTAGTCCAGGACCCCGAGGTCGCGCCGTACCGCGACGTGTACGGCTTGGCGGGATCCGCCGCCTTGATCTGCTCGAGCGTCATCTTCCTGTTGATCATGTCCTGCACGATGTCGCCGACGATGACGAGGACGTCGCGATAGTTGACGACATCGATCTGGCGGTAGACGCGTCCGTGACCGGGCAGCACGTCGGTGCCGCCCTGCAGGCCCGTGGTAGTACTCGAGCCGTTCGGCAACCCGACGAAGGGGCCCGGCGGAATCGCCATCTCGATGATGCGATTCAACGCGTCGATCTCGCCCTTGAGGCTGCCGCCTCTCGCGATGTCGATCACCGGAAAGCGATCCGTGTCGATAAGGTTTCCCGCGACCACGACATCCGACTTGCGGAAAAAGACGATCGCGTCGGCGTCGGTGTGCGCGGCAGGCTGATGGATGATCTCGATGCCTTCGTCGTTGAAGTACATCGTTCGACGCCGCTCCTCGAACGTTTCGCTCGGCCAGAGGCTGCTCGGAAACGGGGAGCCGGTCATGCGCATCCTCGTGAGGATGTTCTCGTGCGCGAGGACGCTGGCCGCGTCCGCGTCGGTGCCGACAATCGTCGTCCGGCTGGCGCCCACGGCGAAGCTGGTGATCTTGCGGCCGGCTTTGGCGAGCGCCGAGTTGCCGCCGACCACGTCGGCATCTGCGCTGGTGTTGATGATGTAGCGAATGGGTTGGTTGGTGAGCTTCTTCACCGCCGCGACGACCTGGCTGGAGGCCTCCGCGGTGCCGGCGTTCACGAGCACGACGCCGTTGGGACCAATCTGCGCGGCGATGTTCGCGCCGGCGCCGGCAATCATGTAGAAGTTGGGCCGGATCTGCAGGACCTCGAGCTCCGCGCCGCCCTGCGCGAGCATGAGGGCGCCCGAGACCGACAGCATCGCTCCGACGACCGCGGCGAGTACGCCTCTCATCCGTGTACCTCCGAGCAGCCCTTGGCCGACCGCGGCACATCCTACACCGGCTATCGACACCGGCGAAATGCATTAGCATCGGCGCCATGAAGGTATTGACCGCTTGGCTTGGCCTGGCGCTCTTCGTCTCCTGCAGCACTCTCGCGGCGCAGGGGCAATCGGCGCCCCGGTTCAGATTCGATGCGGATTGGCCAAAACCGCTGCCCAATAAATGGAAGCTCGGAGGCGTGACGGGACTGGCCATCGACAAGGACGACAACGTCTGGCTGTTGAATCGGATCAGCGACCTGCGAGACCTGGAGCTGCATGCGGAAACCAATCCGCCCACCGCCGCCTGCTGCGTCGCGCCTCCGTCGATGATCCACATCGACAAGGCCGGGAACGTCATCGGCTCGTTCGATGCCGGTGACGGCCATGGCATGGCGGTCGACAGCAAAGGGTTCATCTACATCGGACAGGACACGGTCAGGAAGTTCGATCCCACGACCGGTAAAGTGCTCGCCGAGGTTCCCCGCGCTCCGGAAGCGCAGCCGGGCGCCGGCGGCCGGGCCGCGGCGCCGCGGGTTCCAGGCAGGGGTGGCGCCGGCCCCGTCGGAACAGTCCCGTTCCCGAATCGCGGCAATCCTCCCGCACCCACCGCCGTCGCCGCCTATCGCGCCAAGTACCCGCCGACGACGCCGATGATCGTCGGGGGGATCGAAGAGGTCCGGCTCGACGAGCCCGCTCGCGAGCTCTACGCCGCGGACAACTATCTGGGTGGACGGGTGATGGTCTTCGACCTCGACACCTTTGCCTTCAAGCGCGGCTGGGGCGCCTACGGAAAGCCGCTCTCGGAGATGAGCGTGAACGATGCCGACCGCGCCTACGTCGCCGGGGGGCCGATGCCGAAGGAGTTCAAAGGCCATCTCACGCTGAATATTTCCAACGACGGGCTCGTGTATGCGGCCGACCGCGCCGCCAACCGCATCCAGATCACCACCAAGGACGGGAAGTTCATCAAGGAGTTCATCCTCGCTCCGGAGACGGGCGAAGGCGGGTCCACCGGCGGCGTCGCGTTTTCCGCCGACAAGCAGCAGCGCTATCTCTACATTTCCGACATCACCAACAGCCACGTCTGGTTCCTCAACCGCGCCGACGGCAAGGTCCTCGGGCAGATGGGCACGATGAGCCAGAACGGCGGCCAGTTCATGGGACTGCACATGATCGCCGTCGATTCGAAAGGAAACATCTACACCGGCGAGGTGTGGAACGGCGAGCGCGTGCAGCGGTTCGTGCCGGCGCGCTGAGCCGGGGGATTGTCTCGTGCGGGTCGATCGGCGCAGTCAGAGTTGACGGAGCGCTGTCGGGATCGGCAGACGCGCGGCGCGGATCGCCGGCAGGAGCCCTCCCACCAAGCCCATCGCCAGCGCGTAGATGAGACCGGTGATCAGCAGCTCGGGCGTGACACGGAACGCAAACGCCACCTGACTGAACGTCTGCATGTTCATCGTCGAGGTCTGATAGCCGTTGAACCCCACGTACGCGGCGGCGCCGCCAATCACGCCGCCGATCCCGCCAAGCACGAGCGACTCGACGAGCACCGACACGAGTACCGAGCTCGTGTCGAACCCAAGCGCGCGCAGCGTCGCGATCTCTCGCGCGCGCGTCGCCACGGCGGTGTACATCGTGAGGATGGCGCCGAAGATCGCGCCGATGCCCATCAGTCCCGCGATGCCGAAACCGACCGTCCGAATGAGCCGGGTCATGTTCTGCGACTGTCCCGCGTAGTACTCGTTCTCCCGGCGAACGCTGACGTTCAGTTGGGGGTTTGAGGTGAGCCAGTCGCGGAAGGTGTCGAACGATGCGGGCGACTCGAGCTCCGCCAGCACTGATTGATAGGTGTTGCCGCGCCGGTAGGCGCCCTGCAACGTGCGGGCGTCGCACCAGATCTCGGTTTCGGCGACCGCGCCGTCGGCCTCGAAGATTCCCACCACTTTCCAACTGTTCTGCCCGGAGGCGATTGTCTGCCCGACGCTGGTGTTGGCGAACTGTCCCTGGGCGCCGCGGCCGACGATCACCTCGTTGGTGCCGAACTGAAACATGCGCCCCTCGACGAGCGACACCTCTTTCCGCAGCGGCACGCCAACCGCCTCGATTCCGCGCATCGGCACATTCGCGCCCGTGCCCGTGGAGCGCTTCGGCAAGTCGATGATGACGTAGAGCTCCGCGGACGCCATGGCGATCTGCCCGTCACGGCGAAGTCCGGGTGCCTCCTTGATGATGTCCGCGTGAGGACCGTCGATGCCGCTGGTCATCTCGCTGTCGGCGCCGCTTCGCATGACCAGCGCGCGGCCGGGCGAGCCCGAGCCCTGCATCGCCGCCGTAAATCCCGCGGCGATCGACAGCACGGATACGAACACGATGACGACGCCCGCGATGCCGATGATCGCGACCGCCGACGAGCTGAGCCGCGCCGGAATCGTGCGCAGGTTCATCGCCATCACCGCCGCCGTCTGCCGGAGCCATCTCATGTCAGGCTCTCCTCAGCGCGTCGGTGATCCGCAGCTGCATCGCGCCGAACGCCGGCACAACGCCGGCCAGCACGCCCATCGCCAGCATCAGGCCGACGCCGATCGCCAGGTCGCGCGCGGGCAGCGCGAAGATCGGCAGCAACCCGCCGGTCGGGTCGCCCCCCTGCACGAACAGCCAGGCGACGCCAAGCCCCACCCCGCCCGCCACACAGACGATGAAGAGCGACTCGGCCAGCACCAGCGTCAGGATGGCTCCGCCGGAGAAGCCCAGGGTCTTCAGCACGGCCAGCTCGCTCGTCCGCTCGCGCACCGACTGCGCCATCGTGCTCGCCGCGACCAGCCCGAAGATGAACAGCACGGTCGAGGAAATCGCGATCATGATCGCGCCGATGTCGCCGATCTGCTTGGCGAACCCCTCCACGAACCCCTTCTCCGTCGTCGTCTTGGTCTCCGATGAGGAGTTGGCGAACATCTCGTCGAAGGTGTGGCTCATCTCCAGCGATTTCGACGAGTCTCTGATCTTGACGACGTACCAGCCGACCTCGCCCTCGCCCATCGCGCGATTTTCATCGAGGTAGTCATAGCGGAAGAAGAACTGCGTCTTGTCCACGTTGTCGCCACCGTCGTAGATGCCGGCGATGTTGAACTCCCAGGTCTGGCCGCCGCCCTTCGGCTGCCAGATGGTGGCGGTGAGCGGCACGCGGTCGCCGATCTTCCAGTTGAACCGCGTCGCGAGATCGCGGCCGACGATCGCCCCCTGGCGGTCGGCGAGCCAGGCCTTGGCCTGATCGGGCGGCAGCGTGAACTCGGGATAGATCTTCAGGAACTTGTCGGGCTCGACCGCGATGTTGGCGAAGAAATTGGCGGGGTCCTGGTAGACGCCGCCGAACCAGGTCTGATGCGACGCCAGCTCGACGCCCGGCGTTGCCTGCAGCCGCGCCTGATACGCCACCGGCAGCGGCATGATCAGACTGACCTTGTGAATGATGATCAGGCGGTCGAGTCCGGCCATGTCGATGCCAAAGCTGAACGCCGTGCGGATCGTCATCAGGATGCCGAACAGGAGGAAGGCGACGAAGATCGACAG
>CAMCNL010000032.1 GCA_945876205.1 Candidatus Sulfopaludibacter sp. SbA3 | reverse complement strand
CGTGACGGGTTTGGGGGGGAAGGCCGGCATTGTAGCTCCCCGAGTGCCTGGAGTGAGGGCCATCGGTGGCGTGAGTATATGGGCGATACCGGCGCGCGGACGGGATTACTGTGTCGGGATAGGCAATTGAACCGCTGGCTGCCAGATGGATACACGCTGCGCGACTCGACGCGAGCGCTCAGTTACTGGTTCACCGTGGCGAGCACGCGCTTCAAGAAGGAGCCAGGACGGCTCGAAGTGGAGGCTATCGCTTGATTTCCACGAGATCGATGTCGAACACGAGCATGCCCTTGGGTGAGCCAGCCTCGCCCTTGTAGGCAAGGCTCTCGGGCACCCAGAAGCGGGTGCGTTCCCCTTCGACCATCATCGTGACGCCTTCGGTCCAGCCCTTGATCACCTGATCGAGCTGCATGATGGTCGGCTGCCCGCGTGTGATCGAGCTGTCGAACATCTTGCCGTCGGTCGTCCAGCCCGTGTAGTGCACCGACACGCGATCCCACGCCTGCGGCTTGCGCACGCCGGTGCCCGGCTTCAACACCTTGTAGAGGAGCCCTGATGCCGTGCGCTTCGCGTCGTCCGGCGGCTCCTTCACGTCGGGCGGCGGAATGGTCGGCGACGGCCGCACATCGATCAACTGAATGTCGAAGACGATCATGCCCTTGGCACGCCCGGCCTGACCCGCGTAGGCGAGCGGCTCCGGAAGCCAGCATCGGCGGGTCTCGCCGACCGTCATCAACTGCACGCATTCACGCCAGCCGAGCAGCGATCGGTTCAACGGAAACATCGACGGCGTCCCGCGGGCGAACGAGCTGTCCACCATGTTTCCGTCCGTCGTCCAGCCGGTGTAGTGCACGGTCACGATGTCGGTCAGGACAGCCTTCTCGGCGCCGGCGCCCGGCGTGATGAGCCTGGATGCGAGACCGGACGGCCGTTTGTCGGCGTCCGACGGCGGCGCGGAGACATCAGGTGGCGCCGGCGGGACGGGGACTCTGGCCTGGGCGATCACGGTCCGGCTAACGCCGGACACTACGTACGCCGTCGGAACGACGATGCCGACCAGAATCAGCGCGGGTATCAAATTGCGGCGCATCAGCTCTCCAGCATGAGGTATCCGGGATCCTCGATGTAATTCTTCAGCTTCACCAGAAACTGCACGGCCTCGCGGCCGTCCACGATTCGGTGATCGTACGTCAGGGCGAGATACATCATCGGCCTGATGACGACCTGGCCATCCACCGGAACCGCCCGATCCTGGATCTTGTGAAGGCCGAGAATCCCCACCTGAGGTGGATTGAGAATCGGCGTGCTGAGCAGCGACCCGAACACGCCACCGTTCGTGATCGTGAACGTGCCACCCGTCAGGTCGGCCAGAGTGAGCGTACCGTCGCCGGCGCGCTTGGCAAAATCCCGGACTGCGAGCTCGATCTGCGCGAACGACATCGTGTCGGCGTCGCGCAGCACCGGAACGACAAGCCCGCCTTCGGCGCCGACCGCCACGCCGATGTCGTAGTAATGCTTCAGGACGATCTCTTCGCCCTGGATTTCGGCGTTGATCTGCGGAAATTCTCGTAGCGCCGCCACGGAGGCCTTGACGAAGAACGACGAGATGCCCAGGCCGACGCCGTACTGCTTCTGAAACCCTTCCTTGTGGCGCGCGCGCAGGCCCATGAGAGCCGTCATGTCGACTTCATTGAAGGTCGTCAGCATCGCAGCCGTGCGCTGCGCCTCGACGAGCCGGCGCGCGATCGTCAGCCGGCGCTTGGACATGCGGACGCGTTCCTCGGTGCGATCTCCCGCTCCGCGCGTTGGTGCGATCTTGGCTTCGCTTGTCGGTGCGATCTTGCTCTCGGTGGTCGGTGCGACTTTGGCTTCGCTGGCGGGTGCGGCTGGGGCGATCGCGCCCTGGACGTCCTGCTTGGTCACTCGTCCGGCTGACCCGGAACCCTGCAGAGCGCCCAGGTTGACGTCGTGGTCCTTGGCCATTCGGCGGGCGGTTGGCGTGGCGCGGGTCTCGTCCGGCGCTGGTACCGCTGGTGGCGCAGCCTCGGCTTTAGGACCGGGCTTCGGCCCAGCGGCGCCATCTTCAACGACGGCCAGCAGGTCGCCGACTTTGACGTCCTCGCCTTCCCTGGCCTTGATGCTGGTGATCACGCCACCGTGATCGGCGCCGACCTCGAGGTCGATCTTCTCGGTTTCGAGCTCGACGACAGGCTCGCCGGTCTCGACGCGGTCGCCTTCTTTCTTCAGCCATCGCGCCACGCGCGCTTCGACCACCGATTCACCGAGCTGCGGGACAACGATGTTCGACATAGCGTTAATTTAGACTGCGCACTTGCTTGGACAGGACCATCGATGGCTCGGGCGCCGGGCGATTGAGATCGAAGGCCTGTTCGATCAGGATCTTCTGATTGAGTTGGTGCCACGCCGCCGAGCCTTCCGATGGGCTCGAGCTGCGCGCACGGCCGACATAGCGCAGCGGGCAGCGTCCTTCGATCAGTTCCTCGAGCACGGGCCGCGCAAACTCCCAGGCGCCCATGTTCTCAGGCTCTTCCTGCAACCATACGACGTCGCGAAGGTTCGGATAGCCGTCCAGCACCTCGCGAAGAGCCGCATCGGGAAATGGATAGAGCTGCTCGACGCGGCATATCGCGACGTCGGTCGCCGCGGCACGCCGCTCCGAGCTGATCAGGTCGACGAAGACTTTGCCGCTGCACAGCACGACGCGCGCGATGCCGTTCGCGTGCGTGCGGGCCTCCTGATCGTCGATGACGGAATGGAAGCGTCCTTCGGCCAGCTCGATCGGCATCGACGCGACTGCGGGATGGCGCAGAAGGCTCTTGGGTGTGAGGATGAATAGCGGCAGCGCATCCGATTCGAGCAGCGCCGCCTGGCGCCGCAGCACGTGGAAATACTGCGCCGCGGTGGTGCAGTTGACCAGGCGCAGGTTGATGTCGGCGGCCGCCTGCAGGACTCGCTCGGGCCGGGCGCTCGAGTGCTCGGGGCCCTGGCCCTCGTACCCGTGCGGCAGGAGGAACACCAGCGACGGCTTCAGTCCCCACTTCGCGCGGGCGGAGGTCACGAACTGGTCCAGGATGATCTGGGCGCCGTTGATGAAGTCGCCATACTGCGCTTCCCAGAGCACCAGCCAGCCGGGCTCCTGGACGTTGAAGCCAAACTCGAATCCAATCGTCGCGTTTTCCGCCAGCGGGCTGTTGTGAATCTCAAAAGCCGCCTTCGCCTGCGGAAACTGCTGCAGGGGGATCAATTGCGTGCCCGTCATCACGTCGTGGAAGACCGCATGCCGATGGCTGAAGGTGCCGCGCTCGACATCCTCGCCGGTCAGGCGTACGGGCGTCCCATCCGCGAGAATCGTGGCGAAGGCGAGCTCCTCGGCGGTTGCCCAGTCGATGCTGCGCTTCTCCGGCTCGGCGAGGGCGTTGCGTCGCTTCTCCCGTCCGCGCTCCAGCTTCTTGTGAAACGTGAAGCCTTCCGGACGAATCAGCAGGGCTTGATTGATCTCGCGGAGACGTTCAAGAGGTACGCCGGTCTGCGTGCGCGCGGCCATGCCTGCCGGCACCGGCTCGGGTATGGGCGCCACGAAGTCTTCTTCCGGCTTGAGCGATTCGAGCGCCTTCTCGAGCACGGCGAAATGCTGCTTCACGACCTCTTCCGCGCGTCCGGGGGGGAGATTCCCGGCTTGTTCTTGCGCCCGCGCAAACAGCTCGCGCACTGTCGGATGGCTGGTCACCTTCTTGTAGATGACGGGTTGCGTGAACGCCGGTTCGTCGCCTTCGTTGTGGCCATACCGCCGGTAGCCGACGAGATCGATCAGGAAGTCGAGACGAAAGCGCGCGCGGTATTCCCACGCGAGCCGCGCGGCCTCGAGGCATGCCACTGGATCATCCGCGTTCACGTGGACGATCGGAATCTTGAATCCGCGCGCCAGTCCGCTCGCGTAGCTCGTGCTGTAGGACTCGGCGGGCGTCGCCGTGAACCCGAGCTGATTGTTGGCGATGATGTGCACGGTGCCGCCGGTCTCGTAGCCCGAGAGCCTCGAGAGGTTGAGCGTCTCGGCGACGATGCCCTGGCCGGGAAACGCGGCATCGCCATGCATGAGAATCGGCAGCGTGATGCCGCCGTCGAACTCCGGTGGGCCAGGTCGATCGGCATGAGTGCCCGCCGCTCGCGCCATACCCTCGACGACGGGGTTGACCGCCTCGAGATGGCTGGGGTTCGGGGCCATGGTGACGAACATCTGTCCGCGCGGCGTCGCCGTGCGCGCGCCCGAGTGATACTTCACGTCGCCCATCCAGCCGAGGTCCAGCCGCAGCGTGTGCGCGTTCACCGGATCCTTGAACTCGGCCAGGATCTGCGAGTACGGCTTGTCGAGAATGTGCGCGAGCACGTTGAGGCGGCCGCGGTGGGCCATGCCGATCAGCGTCTGCCGCACGCCCTGTTCGGCGGCGCCGCAGATGATCTCGTCGAGCACCGGCACGAGCATGTCGAGCCCTTCGACCGAGAAGCGCGTCTTGCCCGGAAAGATCCGATGGAGAAACTGCTCGAAGACCTCGACCTGCGTCAGGCGATCGAGGAGCGCCTCGGCGCTCGGCGCGTCCATCAGCGGGAGATAGCGTCCAGACTCGGCGGCGTGTCGCAGCCAGATGCGTTCCTCGGGGACGAACACCTGCGCGAAGTCGAAGCCCGTGGTCGAGCAGTAGACGCGCCTCAGCCGTTCGACCGCCTCGAGCGCGTTGGCGGACCGCTCCGCAACAGGTCCGCCGACGAGCGACGCCGGAAGCCGGCGCAAATCGTCGTCCGTGATGCCGTGGGCCTCGGGCAGGAGCGACGGATCACCAGGGGGCTCCGAGCCCAGCGGGTCGATTTGCGCGGCAAGGTGTCCGTAGCGGCGGATGCATTCGACGAGATTGGCCGCGCCGACGATCTTCTGCACGCCAACCGCGGGCGCCTGCGCGGCGGGTCCCGGCGCGTCAGGCTCGGATGGGGTCCACGCCTCGAAGACCTTTCTCGTGGCAGGATCGACGGAGTCGGGATTCTGCCGGTACCGGTCGTAAAGTTCGAACACGTACCCGGCATTTACTCCCGGGAACTGCTCAAGATTCATAACCTTTCTATCCTACCCTACCGCATGAAACGAACAGGCGATCCGGCGTGATTCGATTGATTGGCATCGACGTTGACGGCACGCTTCTCGACAGCCAGGGGCTCATGCCCGCTGCCAACCGGGACGCGATTCACGACGCCGTTGCTGCCGGGATCCACGTGGCCCTCTGCACCGGCCGCAGCTACCCCTTCGCGCGCCCGGTCGCGGATCCGCTTCCGGTGAGCATCACTCTCATCGTCAGTAACGGCGCCGTGGAGCGCGCCATGGATGGGTCGACGATGGCGCGGCGGCTGCTCGACAAGGAGGTCGCGCGCACGGTGCTGGAGGCGACACGGCCCTATCGCGACGCCGCGGCGGTCATCTTCGATCGCGATGTCGAGCGGCAGTTCATGTACGAGTCGATGGACTGGGAGCATCCCGGACGCAAACATTACTGGTCGCGCAACCAGTCCCTGCTCGCGCACGCGTCGCCGCTCGAGGACGCGTTGATCGAGGATCCGATCCAGGTCATGTTCAACGGCGGTGCCGAGACGATGCGGGCGCTGTCAGAGAACCTGCTGCGCGATGCCGGTAGCGCGTTCGCGGTCTCTCTCACCGAGTACGTGCACCGCGATTTCTCGCTGGTCGACATCACGGCCCCCACGGCGACCAAGGGACGCGCCCTCGCCTGGCGCGCCGAACAACTGGGCCTGAGACGCGAAGAGGTCATGGCCGTCGGCGACAACTTCAACGATCTCGAAATGCTCGAATCCGCCGGCCTCCCCATCGTCATGGCCAACGCGGTCGAGGGCCTGAAAGGCCGGGGCTGGCACGTGACGGGACATCACGACGAGGCAGGACTGGCGCAGGCGATCAGGCGATTCGCCCTTTGATTCGACACGCCTCACGCTCTCCCACTCTTCACGGCACACCGAGGCACCGAGGCACCGAGGTCTAAATAGACAGACGTCTCACGCTTGTTCGCAACACCGCGCTGTTGAAGTTGATCAATAGACCGACCGGTATTCTCAGAATGCGCATGTAGGCGAGTACTTGGGCTTGATGTACGTCATTGAGAGATTCCACGCTCTTCACCTCTACGACGACCTTCTCGGCCACGACGAGATCGGGGCGATGTTCACCAATCAGTTGGCCCTTGTAGAGAACAGGAACACCGATTTGGCGTGTGTAGTCGAGCGGGATGGCCTTCAACTCGATACAAAGTGCTTCCTCGTAGGTGCTTTCATGTAAGCCCGGGCCAAGGTGCCGGTGCACCTCGATGGCGCACCCGATGATGGAGTGGGTGAGAGGGTCGTGTTCGTACATTTCAGGCCTCTGTGCCTCGGCGCCTCGGTGTGTCGTGGGAGTGCAGTCGAGTGAAGTAGGTGAGGGCAGCGGACCTGATCTCCTCAGGGATCAGCGGGAACGTCGCCAGGATGTGTTTGAAATCTTCTTTGTTGATTCCGAAGAGCCGGGCGGTGCGAGCCTGGAGTTCGGCGTATTCGGGACGTTGCTCGGCCGGATCTGGGCTGTGGGCGAGCGTACGGGAGAGGTGGGCCAGGCGAGTGAAGTCCGGGTCGAGTGGATTCACGACAGGGATCGGCAGGCGCGCGACCAAGGCGACGGTGACGTGGGTGTTGACCCGCAGGCGAATGAGATAGTTCGCCACGAAGCTGTTCAGCAGCGCGCAGAGGACATGCTGCGACGCTGAAGGCAGCGGCGTCTTCAGGCAGAAGAGCGTGTGGGTGGTGACGACGCGGGCGGGGAGGACGGCGGCGATCAGGGTGAGGCGATTGGTGGCGCTGGCGATGTCGCGATACGCGAGGCGGGTGCGCCGCGGTACGCGCGTGGCCGTATCGGCAGGAAGCTCGTAGCGCGACCGGTTCGGGAATGTGCGGAACGGATCGATCTGCTTGCCCTCGACCACGGGGCGCGCGTCGGGCGATCCGCTGAACGGCACGAACGTCGCCAGGTCGTCGCTGGCGTTGAGCTCGCGGCCGAACTGCACGTTCCATCCCGTGTCGGAACCGAGCCACGGAAACCGCGCGGTGACTCCTTCGACGATACGGAGATCCTGCTCGGTGACGAACTCGGGAATTCCAAGATCGTCCTCGCCGGAGACGCGGGCAAGGAGCCGCCGCGTCAGCATCAGTGGAGGGCTCCGATGCTCGAAGGCATCGAGATCGTCGGTGCGGGTGATGCCGAACCGGCAGGCGATCGCGGTCGTTGGCCGGCCCTTCGTACAGGTCACCAGCGCAAAGCGCGAGCTGCGATGAATCGGAAAGATGCCGCTCCGGTTGTCGAGCCCGGTCACGCTGTCAACATCGGCGCGATCGAAGAGGTGGCGCCTCAGCGCCCCCGCGCCGGTGTCGGTGACGCAGCCTGAGGGGAGGACGAGGCCTATCCGTCCGCCGGGTCGGGTCAGCTGGAGTGCGCGTTCGACGAACAACTGATATCGGTTCGCATGCGCGCGGCTCTCGACGCGGTAGATACCGGCCTCGCGGACGAAGTCGGTGAGCCGGCGTGCTTGGTCTTTGCGGCCTGCCCGAATGTCACCGTCGCCGGCGTCCCCCCGCACCATGTCCCACGGCGGGTTGCCGACGATAGCGTCGAAGCCGCCGTCCGGAAGGAGCCGGCCTCGCGCGTCGCAGAAGACCTCCGGAAACGCCGCTGTCCAGTGGAGAAAGCGATGCCGTTCGGCCAGTGCGTCCGCGTGTCCAAGCAGATGCTCGGTGACGCGGCTGGGCAGGGCCGAGCGGCCGTGCAGCAATCGATCGCAGAGGTCACCAAACGCCGCCGCGTCTGGTGGTGAATCGTTCTCCCAGAACCACCCGGCGCACCAGAGGTCGAGCACACGCGAGAGACGACCGAGCGGAGACCGGCGCGCCTGCAGCGCGGCGAGCGCTTCTTCCTTGCCTCGTACGATGGCCGCCGAATCATCCGGCGTGACGGCGAATGCCAGGCGCGTGCGGACCGCGTGTTCGAGCGCTGGCGCCAGGTCGGCCTGCTCGAACAGCGGCAGCGCTTGTTGCCGTCGCGATGCCTTTTTCCCTCTCGTCGGCTGGCGCCGCACATCGTCTGGAGACGCGCCGACGAGGCTGTCGCCGGTGACGAGATGGTGGTCGAGAAATGTGAGCGGCTTGTCTGCCGCCAGGGACACAAGCCACAGCGAGAGCCGCGCGAGCTGAACGGCCATCGGATTGAGATCCGCCCCGAACAGGCAGCGCTGGGCAATGTCGCGGCGCAGCGCGGCGCGGTCGGCGGAGGTGACGTCGCCGGGGTGCCAGCGCCCTTCGCGGATCAGCGCCTCTTCCATCGCACCGGAGAGGTACCGACACGCGCCCACGAGGAAGGCTCCGCTGCCCATGGCGAGATCGAGCACGCGAAGGCGGAGGATGTCGTCGGAGCTGCGCCCGCGGATGAGCGGCTCGAGGGTCTGCCGCACGAGATACGCCGTCACGGCGCGCGGCGTGTAGAACGTGCCGGTCGACTTTCGAATGTCCCTGGTCCGATCGAGGCCGCCGCGGTTCGGCTGGTACTCGAGCACGTGTTCATAGACGGCGCCGAGCTGTTCAACGTCGAGGTCGCGATACGCAATCCGCTCGCGTCCCCCGCTGCGAGGCGCGGTCGTGCTGACCGCCATGATCGCGCCGCCCATCACGTCGTCGGCGATGCGCGCACGATCGAACGCGGCCGAGTGCGCCGGCGAGAACAGACGCCCGTTGAAGGCCGTGACCTTGAGCTCGCCCGCCGCACATCCCGCGTGCGCCAGGCGCGAGATCGCGACCAGCGCGTGCCAGATGCCGCGATAGGAGCGCCCCTCGAGCAGAGTGCTCACGATCACGTCGAGGCTGTAGCGATCGCGGTAGACCGGGTGCCACATCGGCACGAGGGCTCGAGCCTCCGCGAACAGCAGGAAGAGCACGCGATACAGAATCGTCAGCGACTGCTGATAGACATCGGCTTCGTTCGCGCGCCGGGAAGATAACGCCCGGAACAACCGTTCAAGCGCTTCAAGCACTCCACGTCCCAGCGCGCGACAGACGACCGCGCCGTGATCGGCCGAGAGCGCCACGGCTCGGTCCAGCACCGGCGGAGACAGCGACAGCGATTCTGCCCGCGCCACGCTCCACAGGAGCGTCCGCGCCTCGGGTTCACGCGCGATCAGTGCGAGGTCGAACTCGACGTACGCGCGCGACCAGGTGCGCTGGGCGTCGACGATTCGCAGGGCGGTGCCGTTGACGCAGAAGCACCACCGCGCATCCGTACGCACACCTGCGATGACGAGGGCGCGCCAGGCGCTGTCCAGCGACTCGTTCCAGCCCACCACGAGAACCGGGACGACGGCACCCTCGCGGGCCACTGCGTCGAGGACCGTTCTTGTGTCGCTATCGCAGCGGCGCTCGACACCGAATCCCAGGATCGTGAGCAGCGGAACGACGAGGGCGTCGGCGACGGCGCGAACAGACGAGGCCGGGCCAGAGGCCGACTCGCGTCGCATCGACCAGAGATCCAGTGCGTGAGCGATGTGGTGAGGTGGTGGCGCCGCACCCGGCAGCGCGTGAAGGGCGTTCTCGACAAACGACGCTGTGATCAGCCGCCCACGTAATCCGGCCAGCATTTCACTCGAACGCGACGGCGAAGACCAGATCGCGGCACTCCACACGTGGCCGCCGGCGGTCGAGCAGTTCGGTGGCGCGCGCGGCGGATCTGGCGAGGGCTTCGTCGAGAAGAGCCGACTGCGCAGCGGCTGCCCGGTCGTTTCGCCGATCGAACAGTCCGCGCTGAAGCACCTGCGCCGACAACCGCGCATGTGCCCGCCGAAGTGCCGTCGACATCGCTCCTTCGCGACGCAGCCAGAGGTCTGTCGACGCCTCGAGCTCCTGGACGAATACGGAGAGGCGCTTCTCACCCGCACGTTCCGCGACATCCTGGAGATCAGGAATCGTCGTCGCCTGGCCACATGCCAGCGCGAGCAGGTCGTCGGACAGGCCGCGACCCTGCGCGTCTAGAAAGAGGCAGCGAAATATCCAGAACGAGCACGGCAGGCGGGACGGACTCCGCCGGCGCCCGATCGACGTGAGGGCCGCGCGGGGTCCAGGCACTTCCTCCGCGGCGCTCAGCAGTAGCGACCGGGCACGCAGTATTCGGGCTGCCTCGTCGCGAGCCTCACGGACCAGCACCGGCCAGTGCACGCCATCATCCAGTGCCGGGGTGGGGGACTCGGTGAGCGGTGCTCCGCCGAGGACCGCTTCGGCCACATCCCGATCGCAGGGCAGCGTGGAAATCGCGAATGGGCCCGCCGCGCGCACCTTCTTCACACGCTCGGCGAGCCTTGCGAGCACGCGCTCCTCGCTGGTGGCGGCGGCCACCAGGTGGACCGCGTGGACGCGTCGGCTCTGCCCGATGCGATCGACGCGTCCGACCCGCTGTTCGAGCCGGAGCGGCGTCCATGGCAGCTCGAGGTTTATGACGAGGCGGCACCGATGGTGAAGGTTGAGTCCCTCGCTGGCGGCGTCGGTCGCGAGCAGCAGCCGCACCGAACCGCTCGTGAACTGGCGCAGCGCTTCCGAGCGTTCTCGCGGCGTCAGGCCGCCGTGCAGCCGTACGAACGTGACGTCCGGCAGGGCCGCAGCGACGTGTTCGAGCGTGTCGCGATACTCGGTGAAGACGATGGCCGGTTCAGTCGTTCTGGAGAGAAGACGACGCAGCGCCGCCAGCTTGCTCTCGGCGCGTGACGCCTCACCGGCAAGGGCAAGGATGCGGGTGAGGTAACGTCGTTCGTCCTCGGGGTTGCTGAGCCCGCGGGCGCCCAGTTGTGAATCCGGTGCCGTGTCATCGGACGTTGCTCCACCAAACGGCAGCTCGAGCTGAGGGGCGGCGTAAAGGCGCTCATCACCAAGCAGCGCCATGCGGCGGTGAACCGAGCGTTCGAGCGACGAGGCGCTGCTGCAGGCACGGCGTGACAGCACTGACATCGCAAGCTGCGCCCCGGCCCCACCCTCGTCAGCCGCCTGGCGCCACACGAGGCGCGCGTACGACCCCAATGCGGCGTGCATGGCGGCCTCGCGTGCGGTCGGCCGGACTCGCAGCATCAACGTCCGTCGCGATCCGGGTATGCCGGCATCCGCGCGCGCACGGCTGAACAGCAGCAGGGGATCGTCGTCGCCCAGGCGCCCGATATGGCACATGCGGCGGAACGCGCCGGCATCCCCGGAATGCGGTGTGGCCGTCAGCATGACCACGAACCGCGACCGGCTTGCCAGCGCCGCTGCCGCCGCCGCGCGATCCGAACGGCCTGCAAGACCGTGCGCCTCGTCGAGCACGACAACGTCCCAGAGCAGCGTCTCGAGCGAGCGCATGACTTCGGGCCGTTTCACGTAGTCAATCGAGGTGATGACCAGCGAATGCGCCGACCACGGATTGAATCCCGCCGGAAGGTTTGCGCTCGATCTGGCCACGCCGCCGGTGTCGAGGACATCAGCCGTGAGGTCGAAGCGCGCATGAAGCTCCTCCTGCCACTGTTCGCGCAGTCCTGCGGGGCAGATGACGATGACGCGGGCGTCGGGTTGCCGCTGCCGCACCTCGGCGATCATCAGGCCCGCCTGCACCGTCTTGCCGAGACCGACGGCGTCAGCAATCAGAAACCGGCAGCCGTCGCCGCGGACCAGCGCAAGCGCGGGCTCGAGCTGAAAGGGAACGACGTCGAGGCACGAGCGGGTTGCCGCGCGCAGCGACTTCCAGCCCGGTGTGGCATCGCCCAGGATGCGTCGCGCGATACGCCGCCATCGCGCCGGACGCACCACGCGTGGTGCCGGCGACACCACCACGCGATCGGTCGGCTCGAACGGAAGCAGGAAGCGCGAGCGGACGCCGCGATTGGCGGTATCGCAGCCGTCGGTCTCAATCATCGCGGTCGTGTCGTAGGACAAGCGGCGCGTCACACGCCACCGCTCACCACGAATCCGAACCACGTCGCCAGGTCGCGTGTCGGCAGGGACGATGGGCACGCCCGCGGATCCCTGCAGACGCCGTTCCTACTGTTTCATTAGGAAAAACGTGGCTGTACGCGTCTCCTGTTGCCGATTCCGCGATCCGGGGTCAGACCCCAGGTTGCAGTTTCTGCTACGTGCGGAGGCGCGCGACCGTCGCGCCAAGGTGCGTTTCCGTCGCGTCCCAGAACTCTTCGACCAGCGGATGCCGATCGAGCGCCTGCTGGACGATGCCGCGTTGCACGCCCTTGCCGCGGCCATGGATGAGGCGCACCTCGCGGAGTCCGGCGGCATGCGCGGCCGTGACGTACTCGTCAACGACTGAGGTGATATCGCGGGGAGCGAAGGCGTGAAGGTCGAGGGAGTCTTCGACCGGTATGTGGTGCACCACGTGTGCGCTTAGTGTGCGGCCTCGTACGACGCGGTGACCACGGTCTTGATCCCGCCGCGGATGGAGAAGTCGCCGACGACGGTCATCCGGCGCGGCTGGCAGGCGGCGACAAGATCGTCGAGGATCTGATTCGTCACCGATTCGTAAAAAATCCCTCGATTCCTGAAGCCAATCATGTAGTACTTGAGAGCCTTCAGCTCGATGCACTGCTCACCCGGCACGTAGGTGATCCGTATCTCTCCGAAGTCGGGGAGACCGGTTTTGGGGCACACCGACGTGAACTCCGGGCAGCTGATGGCGATCTCGAAGTCGCGGCCCGGACGCGGGTTCGGGAAGGTTTCGATCGTAGCCGCGCTTGACATGACGCGAAAATTCTAGCACTTTGGGCTGAAATCTTCGGTTTGCCCGGTGCGTTTCGTTGACAGCTACCAGCGTGCGCGCTAGCATTACGGCGATTTTCCTTTAAGTTCCACCGCAGTTGAGCGCGTGCAATCTGCGCCGGCCACCGAAAGTTAGCGCGCACTAGAACGGGGGGATGTGATGGCAGAGGCCCGAAGAATGGGCAAGTCGGAATTGTTCTCGCACTTCGCTGAGCGCTTCGAAGTGAAGCGCACTCAGGCGCGAGAGTACTTTGACGAGTTGACAGCGCTCGCGGAGAAGGAGCTCAAGCGATCAGGCGAGTTCGTGCTTCCGGGCATGGTCAAACTCGTCGTGCAGAAGCGGAAGGCGCGCATGGGCCGCAACCCGGCCACCGGCGAAGCCATCAAGATTCCAGCGAAGACCGTTGTGAAGGCGCGTATCGCCAAGCAGCTGAAAGACACCGTCCTGCCGAAGAAGTAGCTGAACGGCCGGCTCTGGACGAGCCGCGGCACGTTCCCCCAGCGACCCGGCGTGGCAACGCGCCGGGTTTGCTTTGTACGCTTTTTTCCTGCGGAGTGGTCGGGGGTCTAGCCGACGACGGCCATCTTCGACGGCCGCGCGCTCGTCATCGGGAAGCGAAGCGTGAACGTGCTGCCCAGCCCCACCTCGCTGGTGACCGAGATGGTCCCGCCCAGCTGTTCCACCACCTTTTTCGAGATGGCCAGGCCCAGGCCCAGGCCGCGGCGCTTGGTCGTGGCGAAATCCTCGAAGATCGAGTCGAGGCGCTCTGGCGGAATGCCGCAGCCGGTGTCGGCAATCTCGATGATCGCCGCTCCGTCCTGCCGCATCGTCCGGATGATGACCCGTCCGTGGGGCGGGGTGGCCTGGAATGCGTTGATCAGGAGATTGCGGTAGACGCGGTTGAGGGCGAAGAGGTCGCCTTCGACAAACATCGGGCCGAGCAGGAGCTGGGTTTCGAGTGTCAGGCCTGAGCTCGACGCCGTCGTCTGCATCGACTCGGCAAGCTCGGCGAGCGCCTTGTTAACGTCGAGCGGGAACTTGTCGAGCGGCAGCGGCCGCGCGACGTTGCGCAGGTCGTCGAGCACGCGCTTGACTTGCGCGAGCTCGCGATCGACCGTGCGGCGGAAGCTTTCGCGATACTCGAGGTCATCGAACATCTTGACGATCAGCTTGCAGCTGTTGCCGATGTTCTGAATCGGGTGTGACAGGTCGTGGACGAGGCCGATCGCGATGCGGCCGAACATCGCCTGCCGCTCCTTCTTCCGGACGTCTTCCTGGAGCTCGACGAGCCGGTCGGCCATGTTGTTGAACGCCAGCCCCAACTCGCCGATTTCATCGGTCGAATCCACCACCACGCGCTCGTCAAGACGCCCTTCCGCCAGCGCACGCGTGCTGCGTGTGAGCCTGAGGATGGGATTGATGAAGTGCCGGCCCCAGATGTATCCGGCAGCCATCATGGCCAGCAGGGCCACCGTGATGGCAATCACGAGCTGTTGCTGAAGGCGAATCGGGATCGCGAAGGCCTCGGCCAACGGCTGTTCGACAATCACCATCCAGTCGAGCGTTTGCAGATGGGCGGCGACACCCAATACCTGTCCCCTCGGGTCGTCGTACTGGCCCGACGCGATGCGCTCGCCGGTCTTCAAGTCCCGCAGCATCGCCACCAACCGGTGAGAGAGCATCGGGTCGCCGCGCGCGACGCGTGATTTTGCGTCAGGGTCGCCGTGCGCAAGCAACTGGCCCTGCTCGGTGACAACGAGCGCATAGCCCTGCTCGCCGACCTTGATCCGGTCGACCATCCGCCACAGTTGCTCGAGGTTCAAACGTCCGACGAGCCATCCTTTGCCCTCGGTGTCGCCGAGACGGATCGCCACGATCGACGTCGGCAGCAGGTCGTCGTCAACGGAGAACGCCGACATGATCGCTCCGTCGATGGTCGCTCCCTCAGAGCCAGGCAGGTTGGCCGTGGGTGTTCCAAGGCTGCTCGACACTACGGCGCTGCCGTTTTCGTCGAGCAGCGTCAGCTCGCGGTACTCGGGAAACTGGAGAACGAAGTTCTTGAGGATGCGGTCCTGCTGCCAGCGCTGGAGGCCGGTCTGCTCGAGGTCGGCGGACACCGCCTTGAGGATCTTGACGCTGCCGGTGACGTAGAGCTCGATCTGCTCGGCCGCTCGCCGCGCGACGTTCAAGTTGCCTTCGATGACCGCCTGCTGGGCGCCGCTCCTCAGAGAGATGATCGACAACGCTCCGTACCCCAGGAGGGGGACGACGGCGGCGGCCGCCATCATCAGGGCGAAGCGCGTTGAGATCTTTCTCACTACCGCGTGGCTAGCGCCTGGCGCTGTTCGGCGCCCGTCCACCGCCAGATCGTGTAAAGAGGATCGATCGGATCACGGGCCGGGTCCTGAACGATCGTGAAGTCTTTACTGACCGCGCGCGTCCGCTCGTTCCACGCCAGGAACAGCGCGGGAGGATCATCCAACAGGATCTGCTGCAACCGGCTGGTTGCCGATCGCACTGCCGCTTCGTTGGCAGATACTCGCAGCACGTCGAACACCCGTTCCGCGTCGGCATTCTCATATCCGAAGACGTTGAGTCCTTTGAATTGGCGCGTCGATCGCCAGAACTGGTAGCCCCGCTCCAATGTCGGACCGCTGATCATGTCGATCAGCAGCGCCTCGAATCGTCCTTCGCCGATGCGGGCGTTGAACTCTCTGGGAGGGACGACTTCGAACTGCATGTCAATCCCTGAGCCGTACAGTTGCCTCTGTACCTCCAGCGCCACGCGCTCCAAGAGCGTGAAATTCGCGGGAATCATGCAGGTGAAACGCACCCGCGCGTTCGGAACGTTCGATTGAACGTTTGGCTTCAGCCCCGCCGATTGAAGGAGCGACGTCGCGAGTCCCGGATCGTATCGGTAGGAGGCAACGCTCGAGTCGATCGCCCAGTGCTTGGGCCACAACGGTCCAGTTGCGGGAATGCCTCGACCTTGAAAAACGTTCTTGATCAGTGCTTCCCGGTCGATAGCGACGTTCAACGCCCGCCGCACTGCGGGAGACCGGAATGCGGGAGTTCTCGAGTTGAATGCCACCACGAACTGGTAACGCCGCGTAAAGGACACGACCTGAATATCGTCATTGGTGATGAATTCGACAGCCTCCGGGGGCACATTTGACACCATGTCGATATCACCCCGGAGCAGGCTGGTCCAGGCGGTGCGGAGGGTCTGAAACGGCCGGATCACGACGCTCCTGATCTTCGGGACGCCCAGGTGATATTTGTCGAAGCGTTCGAGAACTATCTCTGTCGGGTCGCTCTTGACGACCTGGTAGGGGCCAGTGCCGAGATTCTGGGCTCCGATGCCCAGCGGAAGCTCCAGATTCTCTGGCAGGAACGCGGCCTGCTGCTTGACTTCAAAAAGCAGCTCGCGGTCGCCTTCGACGTTGATTGCGGCAACGTCGAGGAAGGAAGGGTAGAGACTTCTGTTCCCCGGTTGACTGATTGCCTCGCGCAGGATGCCGGCGGCCAATTCCGCGGTCAGGGGTGTGCCGTTGTGAAAGGTAACCCCTTCACGCAGCGTCACTCTGAGGCGCGTGCCATCGTTTTCCCACTGCCATTTTTCCGCGAGCCTGGGAACCGCGCGGCCATCTTCGCTGAGTTGTGTCAGCCCTTCGATGCTTAGCGCTGCCATCACCTGCCGGATCCCCAGGTCCGTTCCTGCAACGGTTCCTTCCGGGACACCAATCGTGAGCGTGTCAGGCGCCGCGGCTGGGCCCGCGTCGGGGGCCGAACCGCAATTCGCAGCGGTGATGCACAAAAAGAAAACGCCGCACCAAGCCTGCAGGGCCGTGCGGCGTTTGAAAGCAGACGAAGACCGAGCTAGCGCCCGGTCAGCAACTAGTTCTTTTTGTCGGCGAGCTCGTCCAACATCCACGGGCAATAGCTGCTCGGCTTCTTCGAGGTGGTCGCCTTCTTGATAACAGTGATCTTCATGAGTTTACTCCGTTTATGGTGAATGGCCGATTGTTGACTTACATTGAAGACGCAGCGGTCCGCTGCGCCAGACTGACGAGCGCTGACTCGAACGCACCTTTGTGACACGAGGGCTGGTGCATGTCGCCAAGCTCCGTTTGTGCTGCGACGGAACACCCGCCACCGCACACGGGAACAAAAGAGCAGTCCCCGCATTCCTCTTTGTGGGCCGTGAGCCGCTCGAAACGTTCGGCAACGGCGGCCCGCCACGACTCTTCACGTCCATCGATGTGGCCGGTCGACTGGCCGGCGTCGCCCGTGAACCCGGGGCAGTTGTAAAGATCCCCATCCGGTCCAATCGAGTACGCGTGCCGCCTGTGGATCTCGCACGGTCCCATGTGCACGCCGTCGGGCGTCTCGAAGCCGTGCTTCCGCGTTTCGTCCCGGAGAAACTGCATCTTCTCGTCGACGAAATGGCAGGAGTCGCAGGCGCTCGCACTGCCGCCACCTGCGCCCGCGGTGGTCATGCACGCGCCGCCCAGCGGGTTTCCATCGCTGCCGACGACAGACAGCGGAATGAAGCCCTTCGGTTTCACCGGCGCCGGCGGCTTGATGATCGGCTTGAAGTTGATCTTGGCGATGTCGTCGGCGAAATCCTGCTCCCGCAGGTAATCGAGCAGCGCAGGGTAGCTGTCGACCGATGACTCGTCGAAGTTTCCGCCGATCGTGATCGCCACCTTGCCGGAGACCTTGCGGAGGTTCTCGATGATCTTGTCGAAGGTGCCCTGCTTGCCGCGCAGTGGCCGCATGCGGTTATGCGTCTCGCGGTCGCCGTCGAGCGTGATCTTGATGCCATTGAGTCCGTAGGGCGTCAAACGATCGACCACCTCCTCGGTCAGGAGGAGACCGTTGGTGATGATGTTGACCAGGAACTTGACGCCGCGCTCCTCGCAGAGCGCGTGGCACCGCTCCGCGAGCATGTAGCACACCGGAAGGTTCAGCAGCGGTTCGCCGCCGAACAGCGTCAGCACGAATTTTTCTGGCTGCACTTCATCGAGACGATGCTCGGCCCAGTCGATGACACGCGCGGCGGTCTCGAGCGACATCTTGTGGGCGAACTTGTTGTGGTCGCCGTGATCGCCCTGAAAGCAGTAGTCGCACGCGAAGTTGCACTGGAGCGTAGTCAGCACCGTGATGCGCAGCTGGTCGGTGTCCTCGACCATGTTCGTGAAGTACTGCTTCAGCGCCCCGCGCTCTTCTTCTCGCGTGCCGACGAGAAAGCCATTCTCGACCAGTGCCTCGATCGTCGCGCGTTCCTCGTCGTTGAACGCCGAATCGCCATCGGCGATGCGCTCGGAGATGCTACTGAGCAACCCGGTCACGTCCGAGGAGACAAGGAGCTGCGCGTCGGACAGCGTGTTCATCAGGAACACGTCGCTTCCTTCGCCGAGCGGCACCTGCACGTTGAACATCGAGGGCTGCATGTCTTTTTCTTCTCTTCTCTCTTCGGATCTCTTCGGGGCGCACGTCCACGGCAAGCGGACAGATCTTCATTACGCTGGGAGCGAACCGCCTTGAGACACTGGTGAGGTTCCCTGCGGCTCACCCCGGAATAGAGCAACGGGTGTACCAACGATCGCGTTGCACGACTTGCGATGCGAGTTGCGAGATATTGCGAAGGGAAACGTCGAATCGGCAAGCTTGTGGCATTGGTGCCGTCAAAGCACAGACGGCCAATGCGTTAGCCACAGAACCGCACGTCTGCGTGGCAGAGCTAGGACCGACCCGAGATCTGGGCGTCTGGGGTCCGGTCAAGTTGTTGACCGGTGAGGACAGAGGCTTGCCGGAACTAGCGGCCGGGCGGCTAGTTTCCGCGAATCCTGCGGGCCAGCTCGCGAATTTCGAGCCGGTCCATCTTGAATTTCAATGTGCTGAGCGGGATTCCGAGTGTGCGGGCCGTCGCCGTGACATTCCACCCACCCTTTTCCAGTGCTCTGATGATGAAATTGCGTTCGAAGGTCGACACGGCCCGGTCGAGCATGTTCTCCGAGGCGGGGCCATCGGCGTCAAGCTGGACCATGTGAAATTCGTAGGGCAGGTCCTCGTCGGTAATCCAGTCCTTGTCAGACACCGCAACCAGCCGCTCGACCAGGTTTTCGAGCTCGCGGATGTTGCCCGGCCACCAGTAGGCCCCCAGGATCCGGAGCGTTGAATCCGCGATGCCCTGAATATTCTTCCGGAACTTCAAGTTGTAGCGGCGAAGAAAAAATCGCGCGAGCTCGGGCAGATCCTCGATGCGGTCGCGCAGCGGCGGCATCTTGATCGGGATCACGTTGAGCCGGTAGTAGAGGTCCTCTCGAAACTCGTTCTGCTTCACCGCCTTCTCCAGGTCGGTGTTGGTCGCGGCAATCAGGCGGAAGTCGGTCTTGATCGGATGCGTTCCGCCCACCCGTTCAATCTCGCCCTCTTGAATCGCCCGCAGGAGCTTGGCCTGCAGCTCGTAGCGGAGATCGCCAATTTCATCCAGGAAGAGCGTGCCCCCGGCCGCCAGTTCGAACTTTCCAAGCTGCTGACGGATCGCTCCCGTGAATGAGCCTTTCTCGTGGCCGAAGAGCGTGCTCTCGACGAGCTCCTTGGGGATCGCCGCCAGGTTGACGGCCACGAACGGCGCCTCTGGAGAGCCCGACTCGCGATGGATGAGCCGCGCGAGCAGCTCCTTGCCGGTGCCGCTTTCGCCGAGAATCAGGATCGTCGCCGACAGCTTCGCCACCTTCGTGACGAGCTCGATAATCTCCCTGGTGCCGCGGCTGGGACCGACGATGAACTCGCGGTCGTTCTGCTCGGCCACCTCGGCCCGCAGGCGCATGACGTGGCGGCTGAGATCCTGCCGCTCGCTGGCGTTGGCCACCAGCGTACCCACGCCCTCGAACTCGAAGTCCTTGGAAACGTAGTGGTAGGCCCCGTACCTCATCGCTTCGATCGCCGCATCGAGCTCCTTGAGCACGGAGATGACGATCACCTCGACGTACGGGTAGTTCTCCTTGGTGATCTTGAGCACTTCGAAGCCGCTGATGCCTGGGAGCCGCACGTCGAGTAGCATCAGGTCGACGTCCTCTTTCTCCATCATCTGGAGCGCGGCTTCGCCGGTGGCGGCGCGTAGAATGCGGTACTCTCGCTTGAGGACGGCCGTCAGGGTTTCGCGCATTCCCTCGTCGTCGTCGACGACGAGCACGGTTTTGCGGCGTTCAGACATGCGGGCCGCGAGTATAGCGCGCTCCTTGACACTTCCGAATTCCCTTCGCTAAGTTACCAACAGGATCAGTATCAGCGCGTTATGACTTTTCAATGGCTCATTACGGCCGCCGCGCTCATCGCCGCATTGCTCGCGTGGAACCAGGCGCGCCGCACGGCACGGCGGCTCGAACAGCTGTCGCAGATGTACTGGGAGCTGAAGTTCCAGCAGGGCGAGCAGCGCGTCCAGGTCGAGCGCCTGGCCGGCGGTGGGCCGCAGGTGAAGCCGACGCCAGACGTTCCCACGCCCCCCGGTGAATCCTTCGTCTCTCTCGCATCGCTGAAGCGATAAAAGGAAAAGGGCCGGCAATTCGTGTCAACTGCATACGACGTCGTGGTGATTGGCGCAGGTACGGGCGGTTACGTCGCCGCCATTCGTGCCTCGCAACTCGGCAGGAAGGTGGCGGTCGTCGAGAAGCAGAAGGCTCTTGGCGGCACATGCCTGATCTGGGGCTGCATTCCGACGAAGGCGCTGCTCGAACACGCACACGCGCTGAAGATCGTGCGCGAAGCTGAACAGTGGGGCGTGATGCTCCCGTACGGCGCGCCGGCCCTCAACATGGGCACCGTGCACGCGCGCAAGGACAAGGTGGTCAGCGGACTCACCAAGGGCATCGAGTTCCTCTTCAAGAAGAACAAGATCGACTGGATCAAGGGCACCGCGCGCCTGGCCGGCAACGGCAAGGTGGAGGTCTTCGAGGGCGACACGCAGACGCTCGACGCGAAGGAGATCATCATCGCCACCGGATCGTCGCCGCGGAGCGTGCCCGGGATCGAGATCGATCGCAAGCGGATCATCACCAGCGACGAGGCGATTCACCTTCCCGAGGTGCCCAAGTCGCTCGTGATCATGGGGAGCGGTGCCGTCGGCGTGGAGTTCGCGTCGATCTATCGCCGATTCGGCAGCGAGGTCACGATCATCGAGCTGCTCCCGCGGCTCGTGCCGGTCGAAGACGAAGCGGTGTCCGCGGAGCTCGAGAAGTCATTCAAGAAGCAGGGCATCAAGTCGCTGACTGGAACGAAGGTCACCAAGGCCACCGCGACCGCCACCGGCGTCGACCTCGAAGCCCAGACGCCGGACGGCAAGACGCAGAAACTGTCGGCAGACATCCTTCTCGTCGCAACCGGGCGCGGTCCCGTGACCACGGGGCTTGGTGCCGAAGCGCTCGGCATCCAGTTGGAGAAGGGCTACATCAAGGTCGACCAGATGTACCGCACGTCGGTGCCGAACGTCTCGGCGATCGGCGACGTGATCACGCTGGGAACCCCAGGGCACCCACAGCTCGCTCACGTATCGTCGGCCGAAGGCGTGCTCGTCGCGGAACGGCTCGCGGGCAAGGACGTCCGCCCGCTCAACTACGGCCACGTCCCCGGGTGCACGTACTGCGATCCCGAGATCGGCAGCGTCGGGCTGACCGAAGCCGAAGCAAAGAAGCAGGGCTACGACGTGCAGATCGGGACCTTCCCCTTTGGCGTGCTCGGCCGGGCGAAGATGGCCGGAGAGACCGATGGGTTCGTGAAGATCGTCGCCGATAAGAAGTACGATGAAGTGCTCGGCGTGCACATGATTGGTCCACGCTCGACCGAGCTCGTGGCCGAAGCGGTGCTGGCGTTGAGGCTCGAGTGCACCGTGGAAGAGCTGATGCAGACGATTCACGCTCATCCGACATTCTCGGAGGCAGTGGCCGAAGCCGCGCACGCGACCCACGGCGCGGCGATCCACCTCTAGTGGCATGTGCCTCCTGGTTACGGTCGGGGGGGG
>CAMCNL010000031.1 GCA_945876205.1 Candidatus Sulfopaludibacter sp. SbA3 | reverse complement strand
CGTGAAGTCGTACGAGGCAATGATGCGGCCCGACAAGTCCGTCGTCGCGGCAACGCCCGAATCGATCACGGCGATCACGACGCCGGCGCCGGTGAGGCGGGTGGTGCTCAGCCCCAGGGTCTTCTTGAGCATGGCGGTGTCGAGGAGCGGCTTCGGCGCCGGAGCCGGCGCGGGCGCGGGCGTGGGCGTGGGCGCGGGCGCGGGCCTCGGCGCCTTCTTCGAGGCCCTCGCCGTCGTCCTGGCGACATCCGAATACACCCAGCCGTTGGCTGAGATCCCGAGCACGTCGGGATCGAGCGTCGCGGCGTCGACGTCCTCCGGATGGAGATCAACTGACAGCGAATCGATCTCTGGATGATTCTGCCTGACGAGATCGCCGTGTGCTGCAAAACGGCGGCGCAGCCGTTCGGCGGCGCCCTTCCGGTACCGGATGATCACGCTCGGATGCTCTCCCGCATCGCGGGCGGCACGAACGGCAAAGTCGATCGGCGCGCGGTGCCGGGCCGCTTGCTGAGCGACCGCCTCGGTGGCTGCGAGTGCCAGCATGGCGGCGGAGAGGCCAGTGAATAGCGTGACTCTGTTCATGTGTCTTGGGCCGGGCGCTCGCTCCACATAGCGAACAATTCATCGGCTGCGATCCAGAGGGCAAGGGCGGATCCGCCCGTAAGTTGTTGGAAACTGACGCGGATTCGCACATGGCTGACGGTGGGCCGTCCGTGTCGCCTGGACGACGACGGCGACGCCGGGCCGTCAATGACCCGGTTTCAGGCTCAGATTCGGGCAAACGGCCCCCTGTCGGATTTCCGGACGGGATTCCGGGTTTCCGGCCGTGTCGGGCCTCCGGCATCGACATCAAGGGCGAAGGGAACATCCCGACAAGAGATAGGAGGACCATGGACAACCGATGAGAATCGTGCCGACCGCGTTTTCCGTGACGCTGCTGTGCCTGGTGCCGCACGTGTCGATGGCGCAGGAACCGGGGATGCCCCCTGGGCCGTCCGGTCCTCCGGCGGCGGGCACCGGCGCCTGCACCATTCATGGACCGGTGCTGGAACCCGCGGATTATGGAATGCGCGCGGGCGCCGTCCTGGCCGACACGTCGGCGGTCAGGCTGGATGACGGGCGGGTGCGCCTGTACACGTTCGCCGAGGGTCTCGGCGTCGTCACGGCGGCTGCGGGGTTTGGCACCACCATCACCGCCGCCACGAGCGGCGCCACGGTGGTCAGGCTGGCCGACGGACGGCCGACATGCTGGCGTGGACGGTGGAGGCGGGCGTGCGTGTCGGTGCCGGAGCGGCGGTCCTGACCGGATCCGCCGAGCATCCCTTCGCGCTGGCGAATCCGGACGGCTCAGTCACGCTCTATTACGGAAAGTTCGGCGAGCCCGGTTTGCCGGAGGGCGTCTACCAGTCCACGTCGATCGACGGGTTGACCTTCGGGCAGGAGACGTTGGACGTGTTCTTTGGCAACGATCCCGACGCCGTGCGCCTGGCGGATGGCACGCTCGTCCTGTACTACGGGGGGTTCGATCCGCGAGTGGGAGGCACCATCAACGTCGCGCAGTGCCCCGACCCGGCGCTGCCCTGGTGATAGGAAATATTAGAGGCCTCCCGAGTTAACGGAAGTGCCGTTCTCAGAAGCGCAGTTTCGAACGTTCAAGTATCGGCCGGAGTGTCCCGATCGGTTCGGATCGCTCGAGCATGCCCGCGGCGTGAGCCACGATCTCTTCGACTGGTACAACGACGCGCACCATCACAGCGGGCTGCACTATCTGACGCCGGCGGCTGTCCACCACGGCCGGGCCGAGCAACTGCTCGCCGACCGTCATCAGGTCCGCCTGGCCGCCTATGCCGCGCATCCCGATCGCTTCGTGAACGGGCGACCGCAGCGGCAAACCCTGACCCGAGAGGTCTGGATCCTACGAGCCGGAGATGCTGAAAGACAAGCTCATCTCCGTGACGCCGAACAACGGGTCACACTTCACGATGTTGAAGATGGTCGAAGGATTCCTCGAACCCGGGCACGTGAAGACGACGAATGCCGGATCGATGCTGAAGCGGCTCGAGGCGCTGCGCCGCGGCGAGGTCGACGCGGTCGTCCTGATGGAGCCCTGGATCAGCGTCGCGGAGAAAGAGGGCCTGCGCCTCGTGATCGAATCGCATTCGACGCGCAGCGAAGCCGCCAGCGACGAGCTCGATGGCCCGACCCTCGCCGCGATGTTCCGCGCGCAGGCGCGAGCGGTGGACGTGCTCGAGAAAGACCCGAAGCCCTTCGTCCACTATCTGGTGGCCGAGACCGGCGGGCTGCTGAAGGAACGCGAATTCCAGACGTGGCGGCTGCTGCACGCGCCGCCGGCCCCCTACACGCGCGAGCGGTTCGACGACGCCTACAACTGGACCGTGAAGTGGAACATGACCGTGCCGGGTGCGACCTACGAGAACATGGTCGACAACCGCGCCTGGAAATAACTCCCAACCTCCAACTACCGTCGCGCCCGTCTCATGACGGTGGCCTCGAAGAGGTCGGTCCACTTCTCCGACTCGTCGAGTGAGCGCGCGGGACTGGTCTGGACGATCTTCACGCCCTTGAAGAGCGACGACACCTTCGTATTGGTGGGCACGTAGTCCATGTTCACGAAGTACTGCTGCCCTTCGCCGAGCAGGTACTCGTAAAACAGCATCGCGGCATTCGGATGCGGCGCCCGCCGTGCCACGCCGACGGCGTTCGAGCGCGCGATCGCGGGTTCCAGCACGAACCAGTCGATCGGCGCGCCCTTCTTCTTCGCCTGCTCGGGCATGTAGTTGTACTGGTTGAGCGCGAGCGGCACCTCGCCGGAAATTACCATGTTGTTGAGCAGCGTGTGGCCCTGGCGAAGCGAGAGGCCGTTGGTCGTCGCCAGATCGCGGAAGAACTTCAGGCCCGTCTCTCCGCCGCCCATCGCATCGACCACCGACGCGAACCAATCCGAGTCTTTCGTCTCGATCGCAAGCTTGCCCTTCCACTTCGGGTTGAGCAGGTCCTTGTAGGTCCTCGGCAGATCGGTCTTCTTGATCAGCCTGGTGTTGTAGATCTGCACCCACACAGACAACAGCGTCGCCGCCCACTCACGATGCGCCGGCACCGACCCCGGCTGCAGCTCCTGGTGCATCGGCGAGGTGATCGGCAGCAGGATCTTCTCGCGCGAGAGCGCCTCCATCTCGGGCGAGCCGAAGTGGATCACGTCGACGTCGTAGCGCTTCGCCCTCGCTTCAGCAATCGAGCGCTGCAGCACCTTGTCGGTGCCCGCGCGCCAGACGACAACCTTGACGCCGTACTTCGCCTCGAACGGTTTGGTGAGGGTGACGAGATCCTTCTCGGCGATGGAGGTATAGAGGGTGAGGGTGCCTTCCTTCTTCGCAGCGGCGGGCGATGCTTGCGCGGACGCTCTGGCCACGAAGGACACGAAGATCACGAAGATGGCCACGAAGGGCACGAAGAACGCGAAGACTCTTTCAGCGTGCCTTCGTGACCTTCGTGTTCTTCGTGGCCGAACGCCCATCGTGTGCTTCGTGATCTTCGTGGCCAGCGTCCTGAGCTTCGTGGCTTAGGTACCTCGAATGCCGAACAGCTGCCGGTACAACGACTTCCACTTGTCGTATTCGTCAATCGACACCTTCGCGTCGACGAACTTCATCGGCATCTTGTTGAGCGGCGTGTCGACTTTCTTGCTGGTCGGCACGAACTCGCGAGCGGCCATGATCTGCTGTCCCTCGGGGCTGATCTCGAAATCGTAGAAGAGCACCGCGGCGTGCGGGTGCGGCGCCTTGCGCGCCACGGCGACGCCGTTGGGACGCGCGATGGCGTTGCCGATGACGAACCAGTCGATCGGCGCGCCCTGCGCCTTCAACTGCTGCGCCTTGTAGTTGTAGACCGTCAACGCCAGCGGCACTTCGCCGGAGGCGACCAACTGCGTCAGCAGCGTATGGCCCTTGCGCGCCGACATGCCATTGGCGGCAACGATGTCCTTGAACAGCTTGGTGCCCTTCACTTCGCCGATGTCGGCCAGGACGCCGGCCAGCCAGTCGGAATCTTCCGCCTCGATCCCGAGCTTGCCCTTCCACTTCGGGTTGAGCAGGTCAGCCCACGTCTTGGGCAGGTCCTGCTTCTTGATGAGCTTGGTGTTGTACGCCTGTGCGAAGACGTTGAGGCGTGTCCCCACCCACTCGCCATGCGGACGCACCGCCGGCCCGATCAGGTCGGCCAGGTACGGGCTCTTCACCACCTGCAGCACTTTCTCGCGCGAGAGTGACTCGAGCTCGGGGCCGTTGGTTTCGACGATGTCGACCGTATTGCGGCCGGCGCGGCTCTCCTGCACGGCGCGGTTGAGGATGTTCTCGGAGCCCGCGCGCCAGATCACGCCCTTGACGCCGTACTTCTTCTCGAATGCGGCAAGCAGCGCGTTGAAGTCGGTGGCCTGCGCCGACGTGTAGACCGTGAACGTCCCTTCCTTCTTCGCGCCGGCAATCAGCTTCTGCTGCCGGTCGGCGCCCTGGTAGAGCGCCACGTCCGCCGCGGTCGCGCCCGCCTTCACCTGTGCCGACAGGGCGAGCGGCAGCGCAATGGCCGCCGCAATCAGGCCGGACGCGAGTTGTCGTCTGTTCATGGCTGCGCTCCCAACTCTTCGAGCTCCGCGGCGTAGGCGTCGTCCATCCGCGGCGTGAGGCCGCGCTTGGCGAGCGCGTCCGAAAACAACTGCCGCACCTTCGGTGATTCGTCAGCGTAGTCGATCTGGTCGCCGCCGAGACGCTTCGAAATCCAGGCCTTGGGCACGCCCTGCGCGTTGCGGATGGCCACGCCTTCGGCCTTGAACGCCAGGTAGCGCGCCGGGGTGGTGCCGGTGTTGAAGTGCTGGTGGTACCACAGGTTAGGCGGAACGATCATCGACCCTTCGGTCCATTCGTACCGCTCCGGCTCGGCGCCTTCCGGCCACATCAGGCTGTAGCCTTCGCCGCTCATGATGATGACGTGCGCGCCCGATCCGTGGGCGTGCGCCTTTTTGTAGCGCCCCACCCCGAACTGCGAGATGTGGCTGTTCATGTGGCCCTTGGCCATGCTGAAGCGGATGTGCGACCCGCCGGCGCCGCGCTCCTTCGCCGAGACGAGCGGCAGGTTCACCGCATCGGCGACGAAGTTGGTGTCGAGCAGGAGGCCGCGTTGCTCGCCGCGGTTGGCGAAGTAGTCAGGCTCGCCGCTGAACCGATCCGTGAAGTCGTAGCGCGAGTTGAAGACGAATTCGAGATCGCCGAAGGCGTTGATGATCACCGGCGCGTTGGTCACCGCGACATAGCGCGCGGGCTCGATGCCGGACCCGTTGAAGTGCTGGTGCCACGCGTTGAGCGGAATCGCGAACAGCGCCCCGGCCTTCCACTCGAACGTGATCCGCTTCCCCGCCTCGTTCCACACCGTCGTCGAACCGCGCCCATCGAGGACGTAAATCATCTCCTCGTAGAGCTGGTGCTGGGGCGCGAGCTCCTTGCCCGGGGGGATCTCGCAGACGTAGCAATCGTTCGAGGTCCGCGACGCGTCGTGATTGAGAAAGACACCGCGGCCGCCGCGGCGGGCCCACGGTTTCAGTTCCACGGTGTGGAGGTCGGGCACGTAGAACGAGTTGATGATGTCGAGCCCTTCCGACCGCACCCAGCGCGTGTACGGCGTTTCCTTCTCGGAGGCGAACTTCTTCGCCAGATCCTCAGAGACCAGCGCGTCCTTGGCCGTGGCTTTTGACATGACGAGGGCCTCAGCGCGTCGCGGCGCGCGGACGCAGGATGCTCTCGAGCAGCTCCGCGTTCAGCACCACCGCGGGATCGTATTCGGGCGCATCCTCGAGCTGTTCGAGGTCGTTGAGCCCCGACGCCTTGAAGATCCGGTTGATCGCGGAGATGAGCCGCGCCGGTTTGTCGGGATTCGCGTTGAAGTGCTGATGGATGGTGTTCGGTGGCACGTAGATCACGTCCCCGGCTTCCCACTCGTAGCGCTTCACCTCTTCCTGCGGCGTCCAGTGGTAGGTGTCGGTGATCTCGACGTCGCAATCCTGGTGCAGGTCGTAGCCGCGTCCCTCGAGCACGTAGAGACATTCCTCGGCGAGGTGCCGGTGCTTGCCCGAGCGGCTGCCCGGCGGAATGATCTGCATGTAGGCGTCAACCGTTTCCATGCGGGTGTTCATCGCCGAATTGAGCAGGTGCTTGAGCAGGCCCTGGCGCGCCATCTCCCACGGCATGTCCTGCGGCTGCACGACCTTCTTCCGCTTCTTGTTGCGCGCGGGCGCTTCGGCCGCGTCGTCGAGCAGCGCCTGGTACAGCTTCTGATGCTCGCTGCCCTGCCGCCACGCTTTTGCTTCGCTCCAGGCCATGGCCTACTCCTGGTCCTCGTAATTGAAATCCTCTTCGAACTCGCGCGGCTTGAAATTCTCGGCGCCGGGCGCCGGGGTCGTCGGCCGCGGAATCACCATCTTCTGAAAGAGCATGTTCATGAACATGAACATCGGCTTGGTCTTGATGACGAGCGCGCGCGCCGGCTTGGTCTCGCTCGCGTTGAAGTGCTGGTGCACGCAGTTGTTGTGGACGATGGCGATGTCGCCCGCCTTCCAGTCGTAGCGGATGCCGTCGTGAATCTCGTAGCCCTCGCCGTCGAGGATGTAGAAGGCGGCCTCGTTGACGTGGCCGTGCTTCTGCGACCGACCGCCCGGCGCGTATTCCTCGAGATGGATGTGGAAGGTCTGCGTGATGCCGTCCTTGGGCTCGACGTAGTGGCGGCTGTAGGTCTGCGGACCGTCGTTGAAGCGGATCAGCTTCCCCTTCTTCACGCGCGGCATCGCGCGCAGGCGCGCGAGCTCTTCCTTCAGGGAATACTGCCCCTGGATGCCCCGCACGAACACGCGGTCCTTCTTGCTGTGATAGTGCGACTCGCTGATGACGACGTCGCCCGGCGATGCGTCCTTCGTGTCTTCCTTCATCTCAGACCCCGTATCGATCGAGTTGGAACTTCTTCGGCTTCAAGTCGCGACAGATGTCCCGATCCAGCGCCGCCTGCGGCGTGCGCATGCCGACCTCGTCGGCCATCTGCTTCACCAGGTCGAGGTCGTCGTCGGCCCACTTCATCGTGCTCGTGCCCCAGTGACGCAGCACGCCGTTCTCCGCGCCGGTCTTCATCAGCGATTCGCGCAGCAGGTCGACGTCCATGCCGTAGCGCTTCGCCAGCGCCAGCGCCTCGTGATTCGCGATCAGGCACGCCCACATGATCAGGTTGTTGGCCGCCTTGGCCGCCTGCGCCGTGCCGACTGCGCCCGAGTGGACGATGTCGCTGCAGAAGCAGGCGAGAACCGGCTTCAGCCGTTCGAACGTCCGGATGTCTCCTCCGACGAATGAGAGAAGTTTACCTTCGTCTGCCCCTCGCCCACCGCGGCACACCGTGGAATCGACGAGGTGGACGCCGACGCGAGCGGCGACCTCGGACAGCTCCTGCACCGTCCGCGGATGCACGGTCGAGAGCACCGCGACGATCGTCTCCCGCGGAAGACCGGCGAGAAACGCGTCGGACATCACCTCGCGCAGTTCGCGGTCGTAGCCAACACAGACCAGGATCGCGTCGCAGCCTCGGCCGAGCGCCTCCTGGCTGTCGGCCCATGTCGCCCCGAGCGTCGCGACCGCCTCCCGCTTTTCCGCGTCGACGTCATGGGCGACGACCGCCAACCCCTTGCGCACCATGTGGCCAATGATCGGCTGCCCCATGCGCCCGGCGCCGATCACGCCCACCGTTCCGACTGCCCTTGTAGTGTTCATATGCGGGACGGACCTGCGGCCCGCCGACCTTTGAGTCTTATCGATTCAGCGTGATTGTGTCGAGCTGCGGCCGATTGCACAATCTGCAACGACCGTCGGGCGGCACCCTCTGCAATTTCTGCGCATCACCAGCCCGAGCGGCGTCGTTTGCCCGCGTTTCAACGTGGCACTCCGCTCGCAGACGCGGGAGGCATGCCTCGCCCACAGCGTGTCGCCATGATTCCCTCGAAAGCGGTCGAACGGTCGATCTACACGATTCGCGGACACAGGGTCATGCTCGACTCCGACCTCGCGCTGCTCTATCGAGTCCAGACAAAAGCCCTTGTCCAGGCGGTGCGCCGCAATCCCCAACGCTTTCCACGCGATTTCATGTTCCGGCTGACGGCCAGCGAGTTCAAGAATTTGAGGTCACAATCTGTGACCTCAAAAACGGCCGGCGGACGACGCTATCTGCCGTATGCATTCACGGAACAGGGCGTCGCGATGCTCTCCAGCGTACTCAGAAGCAGCGCAGCGATTCAGGTCAACATTGCGATCATGCGAACGTTCGTGCGACTGCGCGAGTTTCTGGTGACGCATGACACGATCGCCGAACAACTCGCAACCCTTGAACGAAAGTACGACGGGCAGTTTCAGGTGGTGTTCGAGGCTATCCGCGAGCTGATGGCGCCTCCGGTATCGCGGCGGCGGCGACGGATCGGCTTCGCGGCGGGCGCCGATCTCACACGACTTTGAGCAGGACGCACTTCTCCGGATCGAGCTGGACGAAGATCGGGCCGCCGACCGGTGTGCGCAGCGCGGGATGCTGGCGCGAAAGCAGCTCGCGCGGGCCGACGGTCACGCGGAAGTCGATCGCCTCGCCGAGAAAGACCTTCTGCTCGACGCGTCCTTCCCACACGTTCTCGCCCTGGGGACGCGTGTCCGACAGCGCGACGTCCTCGGGGCGAACGGACATCGTCACGCGGTCACCCGCGCTGACCGGCAGGTCGGTGCTGATCTTGATGTCGCCGATCTCGGTGCGAACGGTCAGGTGGAATCCGGGCCCGATCGCGTGGAGGGTGCCCTCGATGAAATTGGTGTTGCCGACGAAATCCGCGACAAACCGGTTCGCCGGCCGCTCGTAGACGTCGCGCGGCTTGCCGATCTGCTGGATCCGACCCTCGTTCATCACCGCGATCTGGTGCGACAGCGCCAGCGCCTCGCTCTGATCGTGGGTCACGTAGACGGTGGTGATCTTCAGCTCGCGCTGCAGCCGCTTCAGCTCGAAGCGCATCTTTTCGCGCAGCTTGGCGTCAAGATTCGAGAGCGGTTCATCCAGGAGCAGCAGCGCCGGCTCCATCACCAGCGCGCGCGCCAGCGCGAGACGCTGCTGCTGTCCGCCCGACAGCATGGTCGCTTCCCGGTCGGCGAGGTGATCGAGCTGCACGGCGGCGAGCACGCGCATCACGTTGTCGCGGATCTGCGTGCGCGAGAAATGCCGGTCGCCGACTTCGAGCGGAAAGGCGGTGTTCTGAAACACGTTCATGTGCGGCCAGATCGCATATGACTGGAACACCATGCCGAAGCCGCGGCGATTGGGTGCGATGAAGACGCCCTTCGCCGACGAATAGACGACGCGGCCGTTGACGGAAATCTCGCCGGCCTTGGGCCGCTCGAGCCCCGCGATGGAGCGCAGCGTCGTCGTCTTGCCGCAGCCGCTCGGGCCGAGCAGCGTGAAGAGATGCCCCTCCTCCACGGTGAAGGTGACGTCCTGCGCCGCCTTCACGACCTCGCCCTGCGGATTCGGATACTCGGTGAACAGGCCGGCGACGTTAAGCACGCTGCTCCTTCACACCGTATTGCCTGCCGATCAACTGCGCGACCATCACCAGGACGAAGAGCGCCAGGATGAAGAGCACGCCAAGCGCCGAGAGCTCCACGTACTGGCCGTTCTCCCAGAGCTCCCAGATGACGATGGAGATGACCTGGGTGTCGGGGCTGTAGAGCAGGATTGACGTCGAGAGCTCGCGGATCGAGACGATCATCACGTAGATCCAGCCCGCCAGCAGGCCCGGCTTGAGCAGCGGCAGGATGATTCGGCGGAAGGTGGTGCCCCACGAGGCGCCGCTCATCGCCGCCGACTCCTCGAGCTCCTGGTGAATCTGCAGCATCGAGGTCGTGTTGTAGCGCAGGCCGTAGGGCATGAAGCGCGTGATGTAGGCGATGTACATGATCCAGATGGTGCCGTAGACGCCGATGTCGACGTTCAGGTAGAAGACCATGATCGACAGGCCGAGCACGAGCCCGGGAAACACTATCGGAAGCGAGGCGATGTTGTCGAGAATCCACCGGCCGCGGATCTTCGTCTTCACCACGATCCAGCAGATCACCGAGGTGACGAGCATCACGATTGTCGCCGAGCCAAACGAGAGCAGTACGCTGTTCCAGACCGTGCGTCCCAGGTTCGGGTAGCTGAAGACGAAGCGATAGGGATCGAGGGTCAGGTTCTGCAGCGCCTCCATCGACGGCACGGCATAAAAGCGCTGGAATGACGACCACAGGAGCACGGCAAACGGCAGCAGGACGATCAGCGCGAAGTAGACGATGAAGATGGCCGCCGTGAACCATCGCCAGGGGCCGAGATCGATCTGCCGCGGACGAAATCCCTTGCCGGTCATCGTCGCGTACTTCGATCCGCGGCTCGACAGCCTGGATACCGAATACACGCCAATCGTCGTGATCAGGAGCAGCGCCACCGCATAGGCGGAGGCGAGACCGACGCGACTGGGATAGCGATGCACCGCCTGGTAGATGGCCGAGGTGAACACTTCAATCCCGACCGGCAGACCAAGCAGCGCCGGCACCTCGAACGATTCAATCGCGCGCACGAACAGGATCAGGATCGTCGCGACAACGGCCGGCCAGGTCAGCCTGAGCGTCACGCGCCACGCCACCTGGAAGATGTTCGCGCCGCTCATCGTCGCCGACTCCTCGAGCGACGGATCCATCGCCCGGAAGGCGGCCGTCATCAGCAGAAACGCCATCGGCGAGTAGTGCAGGCCGTCGACCCAGATCATCCCGCCGAGCGAGTAGATGTCGAACGGCGCCGTCTCGAGACCGAGCCATCCCTGCAGCACCAGGTTGATGATGCCGATCTGCGGGCTGGCCAGCAGGATCCACGAGACCGTGAAGAGGATCGACGGGATGACGAGCGGGATGAGCGACAGCGCGTAGAACACCGACTTGAACGGCGTGTTCGTCCGCTCGTTCATCCACGCGAGCACGGTGCCCAGCGTGAAGGCAAACACCGAGGCGCCGAACGCGAAGCGTATCGACGTCCAGAAGAGCCGGAGCGTATCGGCGGTGCCGTAGGCGGCAATGTAGTTTTCGAGGGTGAAGATCGCGGGGACATCCGCCGTCTGCGGCGTCCGGAAGCTTTGCCACAGCAGAAATCCGAGTGGAATCACCGCGATGTAGACGGTGAACACCACGCACACGCCGATCACCAGCCACTTCCAATCGAAACGGGCTCGGTCGCTAGGTAGCTCGGTAGCTCGGTTGCTCGGGAAGACGTCAGACATCCCCAGCTACCCCCGAGCTACCGAGCAACCCAGCCACCCAGCTACCGGTGCGAGTGGCCATGATGGTGCGTGTGTGGGATGCGTGGATCTTCGCTGAAGACGAGCGACTTGATCGTCACGGGCACCGTGAATGACGGTACGCGGACGCGGCCGAGATCGATGTAGTCGAAGTCCCAGAGTGCGATGCCGTCGAGCACCAGCACGTCGGAGGCGACGCCGAGCTCGTCCTTCAGGATGCCGCCGAGCGTCTGCGCGACGTCGCCGTCGAGGATGACGAACAGCGGCTTCTCCGCCGCGAGTGTCCGTGGCACGGCGTCGACGATACCGCGTGCGAACGCCGCGAGACGCGGATGCGACGGCAGGCCGCGCCAGCGGAATGCGAGCGCGATCTCGGCATCTCCTTCGACGAGATCGAACTGCTCGAAGTGGCGGCGGATGGCCGCGGTGACCTCGGCCGGATTCACCGTATCGCCGAGCGTCAACGGCGGCCGGAGCACCTGCAGGTTCTTGCGGGGCAGCAGCTCGCGGGGGCTCGACACCGACACGGTGTTGCCCGAGAGCTGCACGCTGTACTCGGACGCGCCAAGCGCCGTGGCCCGGATGCACTCGCCGGCCGGCAGCAGCGGAAACGGGAAGCGTCCGGCGTCGAGCCGCTCGCGAATCGCGCGGCCAAGACGAAGGCCAAGATCGCCGAAGTCCCGTTCCTCACGGCCGTAGACGTACTCGGCGACGCCGCCCGAGAACATCGCGCCCTTCACGCCCCGAGCGGAGTCGAAGGGGACGCCGCCGCCGATGGCGAGGGGGTCGGTCAGCCACAGACTCTGGACCTCTGGCGACGGTGAATCCTGCGTGAGAGCGGCCACGAGTGCATCGGCCATCCACGACGTGACCCGCTCGAGCTCCGGTTCAGTCAGCGTGTCGCCGAGGCTCCAGTCACAGCCCGCCAGCGACGCGAGGCGCTTGCCGGCGGGGTCGAGCCGCGTCAGCCGTCCTTCGTGGTCCACGACCGCAAGGCGGCCGCCGATGTGGAGCGCCGCGGTGTGGACGACCGTTCCACGTTCGTTGACGAAGGCCAGCTTGGTCGTGCCGCCGCCGATGTCGATGTTGAGCAGCGGCATGCCGCGATCGTGCCCCGTCTTCGCGGCGCCCGAACCGTAGGCCGCGAGCATCGCCTCCATGTGGTGACCCGCGGTCGCGCACACGAACTCGCCGCCGACCTCCGCCAGCACCTCGGCGATCGCCCGCGCGTTCTCCCGGCGCAGGGCCTCGCCCGTCAGAATCACCGCGCCGGTGTCGACGTCGTCTGGATGGATGCCCGCCGCTTCGTAGGCCTCGTCAATGATCGTGCCGATGCCCTGGTCGTCGATCCGCTCTTCGCTGAGATACGGCGTCAAGGCGACCGGCGACTGGTGCAGCGTCTCGCGGGCGACGACGAAGTAGCGGCTGGTGAGCTCTTCGGAGAGCCGCCGCAGCTGGACGCGCGAGAAGATGACCTGCGTCCCCGCCGATCCGATATCAATCCCCACCGAGAGCAGGGTGATGTTGTCCTGCGCCCACAAGCTGGTCGTCGTCGGGTCGTACTCCCCGCCGACGTCGTCGTGGTCGTGGTCGTGATCGGCATCGTCGCCCTCGTCATGGGAGTGCATCGGGTCCAGGCCCGAGAGGTGATCGTCGAGGCTGTGGGGCCGCCTCTTTTCCTGATCATCAACCATGAACGATTTCGGTAATCATAGAGAGGCCGAAATTATGGATCGTCTCAGGCTCAAGACCGCACTCGTCACCCGTGGGCACACCCAGGCGCTCAAGGACGGCACCGTGAAGCCCCGAACCTTCGAGTTCGACTTCGAGGAGGTGCCGAACATCGTCCAGGCGTTCCGTCGCATGGTACGTGGGCTCGAATTCGACATCTCCGAGATGGCGATCACGACCTACATCTGCGCCCGGGCACACGGCAAGCCGTTCACGGCGCTGCCGATCTTTCCCATGCGCGCGCTGCATCACGGGGCGATCGTCTACAACACCAAGAGCGGCATCCAGAATCCCAAGGACCTCGAGGGGAAGAAGGTCGGCGTCAACCGGGGATACACGGTGACCACCGGCCTGTGGGCGCGAAGCATCCTCCAGCACCAGTACGGTGTGGACATCTCCCGGATCACCTGGGTGCTGTCGGGCGATGAGCACGTCGAGGAGTATCAGCCGCCGGGCAACGTGGTGCCGCTCGAGGCCGGTAAGAACCTCGAGGAGATGCTGGTGTCGGGCGAGATCCCCGCGGCGATTGGCGTCCAGGTCGAATCGCCGGACGTGAAGGGGCTGATTCCCAACGCGCGCGAGGCGGGATTCGAGGCGCTGCGCAAGCGCGGCCTCTATCCGATCAACCACACGGTGGTCGTGAAAGACGAGCTGCTGCGGACGCACCGCGACCTGGGCGCGGACATCGTCAACGTATTCTCCGAGGCCCGGCGTCTCTACGTCGAGCGCCTCGCGTCGGGCCGCATCGACCAGCCGACGCCGGATGATGTGTTCTTCCGGCGCGTGATGGACATCACCGGCGATCCGCTTCCGTACGGCGTCGAGCCAAACCGCCAGATGCTCGAAGCCATCATTCGACAGAGCCTCGAGCAGGGCATCATCACCCGCGCGGTTACGATCGAGGAGCTGTTTCCGGAGATCTAGCCAGCTACTTCCCCCGTATTTGCCGCCCGCCGCGGACGTCGTCCGAATACATCTTCATCGCGTCGAGCGTAATTTTCGCGACGTTGGCATAGCGCTCCGTGGTGTCGTCGAGCGCGCTCGCGAGGTTGCCGATGGCATTGCCAATCGCGCGCACCCGGCCGTCCAGCCACGGCCCTCCGCCGAGACCGCCGATCACCGGAATCGACACTGCAGCGGTGACCGCGGGGCCGGCAACGGGACCGGAGTGCGTGAAGTCGAGCATCACGGCGCCCGCCCGCTCGAGAAGCCTGGCCTGCGCAACGAGCTCATCAGGCCCCGCACTCCCCTTCCCCCCGCCCCCTTCCCCCTGCCCCCTATGCGTGTGCGGCGTCACCCCAAACTGCGCCCAGACCGGGATCCCCGCATCCACAATCGCGCGGACGGCTTCGGGGAACTCCGCGGCCGCGTCAACCTTCACCATGTCCGCTCCGCCCTCTTTGACGAGGAGCGCCGCGGCCCTCACCGCAACGTCGTTGCCCTGCTGCACCGGTCCATAGGGCAGGTCGCAGCTGACCAGCGCATGCTGCACTCCCCTGCTGACCGCCGTGCACGCCAGCAGCATCTGGTCGAGCGTGACGTCGAGCTCGCTTTCCTGCCCCCAGACGTTCTTTCCCACCGAGTCGCCCACCGAGACGATGTCGACGCCGGCGCGGTCGACGATCCGGGCCATCTGGAAGTCGTACACCACGACGCCGACGATCTTGCGTCCCTCGCGCTTCATCTGCTGCAATGCCGCAATCGTCATTCGTCCCCAGCCACCCAGCTACCCAGCCACCCAGCGACCTAGCCACCCAGCTACCCGATTGGCAATACTATCCAGCATGCCGCGACTGAACAACGTGATCCGCGCCCTCGAGCACGGGCAGATACCCATCGCGACGTGGGTGCCTCCCTCGATCGAGAACGCCGTTGCCATCTCCACCGCGCCGTACGATGGCGTCGTCTTCGAAGCCGAGCACAATCCCTACGACATCACGACGCTTCGCCACTGCCTGCAGTACATGCTGAACCGCAAGCAGATCGCCGACGGCGGCACGCTCACCGCGGCGGTGACGCCGATCATCCGCATCCCGGCCAACGGCCAGGAGATGAACAACTGGATGGCGAAGCAGGTGCTCGACATCGGCGCCTACGGCGTCGTCTGGCCGCGCATCAGCACCGTGGAGCAGGCGTATAACGCCGTCGCTTCGTGCCGGTATACGCGCCCGAAATCGGCCGCCGCGTACGAGCCGGCGGGACACCGCGGCGACTCGCCGCTGGCGGCGGCGCGCTACTGGGGCGTCTCGCCGCAGGAGTACTACGCCAAGGCCGACGTCTGGCCGCTGGCGCCGCACGGCGAGATTCTCGTGATGATCATGTGCGAGGACGTCGTCGCCATCGACAACCTTCCCCGCATCCTGAAAGAGGTGCCCGGCATCGGCGTGGTGCTGATCGGCGAGGGCGACCTGTCGCAGAACCTTGGCTATCCGCGGCAGTACGACCATCCCGCCGTCGTCGAGGCGATGACCGCCATCCGCCGCGTCTGCAACGAGCACAAGGTCGTCTGTGGCCACCCGCACGTGGACGAGAAGAACGCGCAGAAGGCGGTGGACGAAGGCTACGGTTTCCTGATGCCGGCGCCGGCACGGACGCTGGCCGGGCTGGAGGCGTGCCGGAAGATTACCGGAAGGACGTGAGGATGTCGTCGACGTAGGCGTCGTCGCTGGCGACGACCACCATCAACGACCAGGGGCGCACCTGCGCCAGCGTCTTCGAGAGCGCCTCATCCGACGTCGACGCCGCGCGAATGACGATGCTGGTCGTCATGATGCGGCGGTCGCTGCAGGCCTTGCCAATCGCCGCCGCCGCCTGCGCATCGGCTCCGGCCGAGACCACCATCACGACGAGATCTGCCGACGCGCTGTCTTGAACGAACCTGGCGATCTCGCGCTCGCTCGCCGCGTCGAGCACGATCGTCTTGACCGCACGCGAGGTCGGATTCGGCGTTTGAATGCGAAACCGAGATTCGGCGGCTGTCGTGACGCGAGCAGATTCGCTAACCAACGATTCTCGGTGCCTCGGAGCCTCGGTGTGTCGTCGGGAGTGCAGTCACGGTCAGACAGAAGCAGGCGCAACGCCAGGATGCGCGATCAGTGCTTCGCGCGCGCCGTCCTTGTAGGGTTGATCCGGCGGCAGGACAATCGCCGCCGAGCGCACCCGCTGGTGCGCGATCTCGACGCCGGGCGGCGTCGTGCCCTCCTCCACCAGCGCCTTCGCCGCGCGCAGCAGCCGCTGGCGCGCCATGATGATCCCGCTGTCGGTCGAGACCAGCGTTTCCTTCGTGCGAGCGACGATCGGACCCATGCTTTCCTGGAGCGACGCGTCCTGCATCCCGAACCCTTCGATGCCGCTGTAAGTCTTCCCCGCCTTTTGCGCGGCGCGGTCCATCAGGTAGTCGTTGTCCTTGTTGGCGATCGGACGATACGTCCCCGGGATGAGCTTGACGTGGATGCCCTTGCCCGCGCGCATCGCCGCCACTTCGTCATCCGTCAGCGCCCGCGTCGGGTGGTAGTCGAAGCTCCACGTCCAGCAGTTCTCATCGTCAATCGGAATCCAGAAGTGGCCGTGCACCGGATGGCCGCCGCGCGGCGCGATCATGGTGAACGACGGGAGCACATATTGCGTGATGCGCCAGTAGTAGTTGCCGTTCTCGGCGTTGCGCCTGGCGCCGATGTAGAGGCCGCCGGCGCTTTCGACGACTTCGAAGACCGGACGCGAGTCGTTGAGGTTGTACTGGTTGCCGCGCGCGCCCTTGAAGAGCGGATCCGAGTTGATGTCGCCACGGTGCAGGAAGGAGACGTGGCTCGAGTCGATCCCGCCTTCCATCGCCTGCAGCCAGTTGCACTCCTGGACGCGCTTCGACGAGTAGGTCTGCGCCGCTGGCACGGTGGCGAACTCCCACTCGGGCAACGGCGGCTGCTTCTCCGGCGGACCCATGTAGGTCCACAGCACGCCGCCGCGCTCGACCAGCGGATACGACTGCAGCTTGACCTTCTTCGCGAACCCGGAGCTCTCGGGCTCGGACGGCATGTCGACGCACTGCCCGGTGACGTCGAACTTCCAGCCGTGATACGGGCAGCGCAGGCCGCAGTCTTCGTTGCGGCCAAACCAGAGCGAGATGCCGCGGTGGGCGCAGAACTCGTCCACCAGGCCGAGGCGTCCGTCGGTGTCGCGGAAGGCGACCAGCCGCTCCGACAGGAGCTTCACGCGCACCGGCGGGCAGTCGTTGTCGGGCAGCTCCTCGGGCAGCAGGGCCGGGATCCAGGAGCTGCGGAACAGCTTTCCCATCGGCGTTTCCGGCCCGGTCTGTGTCAGAAGATCGTTTTGTTCTTTCCTGAGCATGTGTCTCCCTGAATTATCCTGTAGCGCGCCAATATGTCCAACGCCGAACGATTTCTTCTGGCAGGGGTCATGGGGTGGCCGGTGATGCACTCGCGCTCACCGGTGCTCCACAACTACTTTTTCCGCCACTACGGGCTGCTGGGCACCTACGTGCCGCTCGCCGTCAAGCCGGATGACCTGGAAGGGGCACTCCGTGGTCTGCGACCGCTCGCCTTCTCCGGCTGCAGCCTGACCATTCCCCACAAGGAACGCGCCCTTGCCATCGTCGACGAGATCGATCCCGTCGCCAGGCGCATGGGGGCCATCAGTTGCGTCGCCGTCCGCGAGGACGGGTCGCTCTGGGGCACCAACAACGACGGCTACGGATTCATCCACAACATCCTGCAGCATCAGCCGTCATGGAAAGCGGATGCCGGGCCGATCGTCGTCATGGGTGCCGGCGGTGGCGCGCGTGCGGTCGCCTGGAGCCTTGCCGAGCGCGGCGCGCGCGAGATTCGCGTGGTGAACCGAACGCTGCCGCGGGCGCAGACGCTGGCGCAGGAGTTCGGCTCGCCAGTAGCGGCGGTCGCGTGGGAGGAGCGCCACCACGCGCTCGAGGATGCGGCGATGCTGGTGAACACGACGAGCCAGGGAATGGTCGGCAATCCGCCGCTCGATCTCGATCTGAGCTCGCTGCCAAAGAGCGCCCTCGTCACCGACATCGTCTACGCACCGCTCGAGACGCCGCTCCTCGCCGACGCGCGGCGCCGGGGCAATCCGACTGTTGACGGATTAGGAATGCTGCTCCACCAGGCTCGTCCAGCCTGGAAAGCCTGGTTCGGCATCGAGCCCGAGGTCACGCCCGAATTGCGGGCCCTCGTCGAATCAACGTTCTAGCTTCGAGTAGTAGTGGTCCCAGGTCTTCTTGAAGAGGCCGGGCGACCAGAGCTTCTCCCTGCAGGCCTTCTGCTCGTCTTCGCTGAAGACGTATGGCTCGCCGATCTGCATCGCCATGTACTGGCGGTAGGCGTTCTCCTCGAGATACGCGGCCAGGACGAACGCTTCGACGACGTCGGCGCCGACGGTGACGGCGCCGTGGGCTTTGAGCAGCGCCGCGGGGTTGCGCCCGATCGTAGCCGCGAGCTTTTCGCCCATCGCCTTCGTGTTCACCGAGAGCGGCGAATCCATCACCGGAAGTTCGCCGAGCAACACACCCTGGGCGTAGACCGCCTTGTAGGGCACGCCCGTCATGGTGAGAAACGTCGACCACTGCGGATGCGTGTGCATCACGGCATTCACGTCGGGCCGGGCGCGATAGAGCTCCGAGTGGATGTGAAACTCGAGCGGCGGCTTGGCGCTGCCGTCGACCAGGTTGCCGTCCATATCCACCGCGACGATATCGTCAACCGTCAGCGCACCGCGCACCGAGGCGCCCGTGTTGATGAAGAACGATCCCGCATCCCGCCGCGCGCTGCAGTGGCCGTTGTGATCGATGATCCCCGCGCGCTCGAGCATCCGAATCGCATCAACGAGCTGCTGTTTCATTGGGTCACTCGCTTCTTCCACAGCTCCCACGAACGCCCGACCGTCGCCAGGTTGATCGCATCCGCCAGACGACCCTCCTCGGCATCGAGCGCCGCCATCGTGCCGCCGAGCACCGCCGCCTGCAACTGCACGCGCGCGCTGATCTCGGTGAAGATCGCGCGGAAGACCGCCGCCTGGATACTCGGCCCGACCGCGACGAACCCATGGGCCCGCAGCAGCAGCACCGACTTATCCTCGAGCGCCTCCGCCAGCGCCGTCCCTCGTTCAGCACTGTTGATGACGATGTCGGTGACGCCGAACTTCGCTCTGATGTCGAACACCGGCACGCCGGCGGCAAGAAAGGCGGCGTTGTGATACGTCGCGCGCATCGGCGTGTCAACGAGGCCGAAGGGGATGACGGTGGGCGAATGGCCGTGCGCGATCGCCGTCACGTCAGGCCGCGTGCGATAGATCCCGGCGTGCAGGTGGCGTTCGATGAAGGGCTGGCGTCCCTTGGCGTCGCACGATTCGCCGGCGGTCGTCAGCTCGAGGATGTCGTCGACGGTGACCAGCGCCGGCGCAAGTGAGCGTGACATCAGAAAGCGGTCAGGGTTGTCGGGATGCCGCATCGAGACGTGGCCTGCGGCGTCAAACACGCCCTGGTCGGCGAGGATGCGGCTGGCGGCGGCGAGGTCGTCGAGCAGCGCTACTTCCATGGCATCACTGAGACGTGAATCGCACCCGGCGCCCCTTCGCCGCCGACCGACTTGATCGCGTAGTCGACCTCCGCCAGGCCGAACCGGTGCGTCGTCATCAGCTCCAGCGGAAAGCGCTTCGACGCCAGGGCGTGCAGCGCGAGCTCTACGGCGCGATACGAGTGGCCGCGCGCGCTCTTGAGGGTGATGCCTTTCCGCGTCAGCCGGCCAAGGGGAAAGTCGGGGAACGTGGCGTTCCCTTCACCCTGCACCACCATCGTCCCGCCGCGGCGCTTGGTGGCTTCGATGCCGAGCAACATCGGCTTCGTCCCTCCACCGCTCGAGCAATCGACGACGACGTCGACGCCACGGCCGCCGGTGATTTCCATGACGCGCGTGAGTGCGTCCTCTGTCGTCACGTCGATCACGGCGTCGGCGCCAAGAAGCTTCGCCACTTCAAGGCGCCGCGCATCCTTCGAGGTGCCGGTGACGATGATGCAGGAGGCGCCGGCCTGCTTGGCGGCCATGGCGCAGCACAGTCCCTGCTGTCCAGGGCCCTGAATGAGAACGGTCGAGGCGTAGCCGACGCCGCCGTCCATCAACGTCCACTGGATGCCGTTGGACATCGGCGTGGCAATGCCGGCCAGCTCGGGCGACAGACCGTCGGGCACCCGGTGAAGCACGGCATTGAGCGGAAGGTAGACGTAGTGGGCGAAGCCGCCCCAGAGCGAGGGCGCCGTCGCGACCGAGGTGTATCCGTAGCGGATCGCTTTCGGGTCGTAGAACCACTCGGTGGCGGCGCAGTGGCGGTACTCGCCCATGTGGTCCCACTCGCAATGGCCGCACGGCAGGTAGTGCTCGAGAAAGACGAGGTCGCCTTCCCTGAATCCCTTGAGCCGCTCGAAATCTCGTCCGACCTTCGCGAGGTAGCCGACGTTCTCGTGACCCATGATGAGCGGCGCGCCGCGCAGCGGCAGCTTGTACTGGCTGACGTCGGTGCCGCAGACGCCGGCGACCTCGACCTTCAGCAGCGCCGCATCCGGCGGAACATCCGGCAACTCGAACTCACGCAGCTCCGTTGTGCTTGGCGCGGTCTTCAGCGCAGCCAGCATCGTCTCCGCCACAGGTATCCTCCGGGATCGGGTGTTGGGCCGAACCTAGATATTACCTGCGACGCGCGGCGGAGGTCAGCCGCCGGAGCGCGCGCGATAGACGGCGTACGCGAGGATGAGGAGGAAGATGGCCAGGACGACACGACCCACGCCCATGAGGCTGGTGTGAGAGACGTTGCGTCCGCCTTTCGGTTGCAGGCCGAAGATGGCGGCGAGGCCGGCGATGACAACCGCGACGATGAGCCAGAAGAGCCAGTCCATTGGTCACTTCAGCAGCAACGCGCGTGCCCGCCCGCTCACTCGCTGCGCGGAATTCATCCGCGAGTGTTCTGTTTGGAACATTCAGGTTCGCGGGAAACGACCATACTCACCGCATGTTGACCATTCTGATCGTGATCCTGGTATTGATGCTGCTCGGCGCCTTTCCCACGTGGGGGCATAGCCGGAACTGGGGCTACGGTCCAAGTGGTGGCCTTGGGCTCGTCGTCGTGATCCTGCTGGTCCTCATGTTGACCGGACGGCTCTGATTGAGCAGGTATTTCGCATTACTGGTGCTCGTGATGAGCGCCGGGTGCGCCACGGCCACGCCTCCACCCCCGCAGGTCGCCGCGACTCAGCCCACGCCGGCTCAACCTACGGCCGCGAAGCCTGCAGCAGCGAAGCCTGCTGACAAGCCCGTCGCAGCGACGACACCGGCGCCCGTGAAGGCGCCCGTGACGCAGACCGCGCGCAAACCTGCAGCGCCAGTTGCGGTCACGCCGAAGCCCGCGGTACCAGCCGTGGCAGCACCGCGAGCCGCCGCCGTGGCTCCGCTCGACATCGAGGCGCTGAAGGCGCGGCTCAGGGCCACCAAGGCCATCGGCGTCTTCACCAAGCTTTCGTTGAAGAACAAGGTGGACGACCTGATGCAGCAGTTCACCGAGCATTACCGGGGCAAGAAGCCGCCGCTCGCGGAGCTGCGGCAGTCGTACGACCTGCTGATGATGAAAGTGCTGACCCTGCTACAGGACGGCGACCCGCCGCTCGCGACCGCCGTCGTCTCGTCACGCGAAGCGATCTGGGCCGTGCTTACCGACGAAATGAAGTTCGCCGCGCTAATGGCGTAACAGGAACTGTGCTTGATCCGATTCGGTGGACGGTTTAGTTACGCTGCGTGAGTCATCTTGCGTTCGTACGCCGCGGGGCTCATCCGACCAGCCGATGAGTGCCGCCGCCGTTGGTTATAGAACACTTCGAGGTAGTCGAACAACTCGGCCTTGGC
>CAMCNL010000030.1 GCA_945876205.1 Candidatus Sulfopaludibacter sp. SbA3 | reverse complement strand
TGCCTGCTGGACGAAATCGACGCGCCGCTCGATGACGCCAACGTCAGCCGGTTCGTCGAGATGCTGCGGAGCATGCTGGATCGCACCCAGTTCATCCTGATCACCCACAACCGCCGGACGATGGAGATCGCCAACCGTCTCTACGGCGTGACGATGGAAGAGCCGGGCGTCTCGAAACTGATCTCCGTCCAATTGAACTGAGTCGCCGGGTGGCGAATGAAGACAAAGCCACCCGGTACCATCGCCTGCGCCGCCGTGCCTCGCTGCTCGGCACGGTGCTGGCCGCCCTGCTGCTGATCGTTCTCGTGCTCACCGGGTGGTCAGCCACCCTGCGCGACGCCGCGCGCGTTCTTGTCGGCGATTCCTTCTTCTTCACCATCGTCTGCTACGTGATCCTGATCGCGCTACTGAGCGAAGCGCTCCAGTTGCCGCTGGCGTTCTACCAGGGCGTGACGCTCGAACGCCGCTACGGGCTGTCGACGCAGACCACGGGCTCGTGGTGGCGCGACCATTTCAAGGCGGGCGGGCTTGCGCTCGTCTTCGCACTGTTCGGCGCGCTCATCGTCTGGTCGCTGCTGCGCTGGGCGCCGGAATACTGGTGGCTGCTGGCGGCGGTGTCCTTTTCGGCCATCCTCATCGCCCTGGCGCAGTTGGCGCCGGTACTGCTGTTTCCGTTGTTTTACGAGTTCAAGCCGCTGGACCGGCCGTCGCTGGTGCAGCGCCTCGTGAGCCTGGCCGATCGCGCCGGTGCGCAGGTGCTGGGTGTGTTCGAGTGGCGTCTCGGCGACCGCACGCGGAAGGCCAATGCGGCGCTTGCCGGAATGGGACGTACGCGCCGGATCCTGCTGTCTGACACGCTGCTCGCGGATCATTCCGACGACGAGATCGAGGTTATCCTGGCGCACGAGCTCGCACACCATGTGCACAAGGACATCTGGAAGGGCATCGCGCTCGAGACGGCGCTGATCACGATGGGCTTCTACCTGGCCGACCGCGTCCTCGGCGCGTTCGCGGGTCCGCTCGGGCTGGAAGGAAAGGCAGACATCGCGGGTCTGCCGCTGTTGCTGCTGACCGGCGGCGCGGTCTCGGTGGCGCTGCTGCCGCTGGCCAACGCCTTCTCACGCGCGCACGAGCGGCGCGCGGATCGCTATGCCCTCGAGATGACGAAGAACGCCGAGGCGTTCGTCACCGCGATGAAGCGCTTGGCGGTGCAGAACCTGGCCGAGGAGCGTCCGTCTCGCCTGGTCGAGATGCTGTTTCACTCCCACCCATCGATGTCGTCGCGCATCGCCGCTGCGCAAGCCTGGGCTTCTGATGCGGCGCGGACCTTAACGGTCCGCGACACCCCGTCATCGTGAGCAACCAGGAGTGGATCGTCGATGCCGCAGCGTCCGGCACCAGGCTCGATAAATACCTCGCCGCGGAAAGCCGGCTGAAATCCAGGGGCCGCGCGGTGTCAGCGCTCGAGCGAAACAAGGTCTTTCTCAACGGTGAGGAGAAGTCCGTCGCCGACGCGGCCGCGCGCCTCGCGGAGGGCGACGTCGTGCGCGTCTGGATGGATCGGCCCGGGAGCTCGCGGCGCGCGTCGCCGGCAAAGACCGGCGACCTCGAGATCGTCTACGAGGATGCGGCGCTGATGGTGTTGAACAAGCCCGCCGGGCTCCTCTCGGTGCCGCTCGAGCGCAAGGCCGGCGCCTCGTCGGTCTACGACCAGCTCGAGGAGTACTTCCGGTCACACGGCAAGAAGCGGCCGTTCGTGGTGCACCGGATCGATCGCGACACGTCAGGCCTCGTGCTGTTCGCGAGAGACCCCGGCACGCAAGACGCGCTCAAGGCACAGTTCCGCCGGCGCGAGCCAGAGCGCGAGTACTGGGCCGTCGTCTACGGCCATCCGGACCCGCCGTCCGGTATCTGGCGCGACCATCTCGTGTGGGATACGAAGGCGCTGATTCAGAAGGAAACGTCTTCGCGGGATCCGCAGGGCGCCGAGGCCATCAGCGAGTACCGCGTGGTCGAGTCATTTCGGGATACGTCGCTGATAGCCGTGAGGCTGCAGACGGGGAAGCGGAATCAGATCCGGATCCAGGCCCGGCTTCGCGGTCACACGCTGGTGGGGGAGCGGCGGTATACGTTTGGGCCGGAGACGCTGCGTCCGATTGTCTTCGGCCGGCAGGCCCTGCACGCGCGTGTCCTGGGATTCCGGCATCCCGCAGATGGACGGCCACTGAGATTCGAGGCGCCCCTTCCTCCCGACTTCGTGGAGTTGCTGGCGCGGCTGCGGAAGGTAGCTGGGTAGCCACCTAGCGACCCAGCCACCCAGCTACCTAGTCAAGTTCTCGAACGGCGCGTAGGTCAGCGTGAAGGGAATGGCGGCATCCTTCTGCAGGCTGACGACACGGAGCTGATAGTTCATCGCCGCGAGGTCCGGCCGGCGGAAGGTGATGCGCGACGCGCCGCCCCGGGGCGCGACGTCCTCGTGTATGAGGCCCACGTCCGCGCGGTAGAGCTGAACCATCATGTCGCGGTCGCCACCGTCCCACGCCAGCGTCACGTCAACCCCGCCACTCGACGCGAGCGAGAAGTTATAGACCTCGCACGAATAGAGCCCCAGGTAGCATCGGGGCCCCCCGGCCGCGAGCGGGGCCACCGTGCCGGTCACGACTTGCGGCGCGGGCCCCGGGGTGGGGGTGGGCCCACTGTCAGCCGATGGCGGCAGTGAAAACACCGACTGTGACATCGACAGGGACGCGGACGGCCCCGTCGGCACCATGCCGGTCATACCGGAACAACCGACCGTGAATAGCAGCGACAGGATGATGGCGGCGACCTTGGGTTCTCTCACGCTCTACAGCAGTGCAATTCTCGATGCACCGGCTCGGCGGTGAGTGCCATGCGAAATCAGGCCGTAAACGCGCGATCCAGGAACTGTCAGGCCAGACCGCCACTCAGCCATGGGAAGCGGCCGCCCGTATAGTCCCGACCGGTTACCCTCAGGGTCCGGCTGCCGCCTTCGCCGCTGGGCGGCTTCGGCGCCCAAGGAAGCCGGAACCGATTTACGGAGGATTACTTGGAGCGGACGACGAGCTCGCCGTGCATCTGTGAATGCCCGCCTTCGCTCGTGAGATTGCAGTAGAAGCGGAAGGTGCCGGCCCGGTCGGCGCGGAACTCGAATGTGATCGAGCCGCCGGCCGGGACGCGCTTGACGATGCGGTATTCGTCGATCGCGAAGCTGTGGGCGAGATCCTCGCTGCGGACCGTGAGCTTGACGAGGTCGTCCTGCGTGACCTCGATGCGCTCGGGGGAGTAGTGGAAATCCCTGGCGACGATGGTGAACTCAGGGCGATTGGGCGCCTGGTCCTGGGCGAAGAGGCGAGCGACGAACGGGCCGGCCAGAAGGCCGGCACCAGCCCCGATGAGCACCAGCCCAGCCGTTCGTCGCGAAAATTCCATACTGATTTAGACGGTCAGGCGGACCCACCAGCCTCCGCCTTTGGCTACGGCTGGTCCGCCGAAGCCTTGGCGAAGGCGGAAAGGTCCGTCTAGCCTACTCTTTGGTGACCGTCGGCTCCGCCGCCGGTGCGCCTTCCTCGGCCAGCAGTGCCTTGCGGCTCAGCCGGATCTTGCCCGTGGGGTCGATGGCGATGACCTTCACGAGGATCTGCTGCCCTTCCTTGAGCTCGTCGCGCACGTCCTTGACGCGGTGCGTGGCGATCTCCGAGACGTGCAACAGGCCGTCGGTGCCCGCCATGATCTCGACGAACGCGCCGAAGTCCGTGATGCGCTGGACCTTGCCCATGTAGGTCTTGTTCAGCTCCGGAGTGGCGGTCAGTTCCTGGATGATGTCGATCGCCTTTTTCGCCGATTCGCCATCGGCCGACGCCACATTCACGCGGCCGTCGTCCTGGACGTCGATCTTCACGCCGGTGCGTTCGATGATGCTGCGGATCATCTTGCCGCCCGGTCCGATGACGTCGCGGATCTTGTCCACCGGGATCTTGATGGTGATGATCCGCGGCGCGAACATCGACATGGCGCCGCGCGGCGCATTCAGCGTTTTGGCCATCTCGCCGAGGATGTGGAGGCGGCCGGTGCGCGCCTGGTCGAGCGCCTTGCTCATGACCTCGGAGTTGATGCCGGTGACCTTGATGTCCATCTGCAGGGCGGTGATGCCCTGGGCGGTGCCGGCGACCTTGAAGTCCATGTCGCCGTAGTGATCCTCGGCGCCGGCGATGTCCGAGAGCACGGCGTACTTGCCGGTCTTCTCGTCCATGATCAGGCCCATCGCGATGCCGGCCACCGGCGCCTTGATCGGCACGCCCGCGTCCATCATCGCCATCGCGCCGCCACACACAGACGCCATCGACGAGGATCCGTTGGACTCGAGAATGTCCGACACCAGGCGAATCGTGTAGGCGAACTTGTCCTCGCCCGGCACGACCGGCGCCAGTGCGCGCTCGGCGAGCGCGCCGTGGCCGATCTCGCGGCGGCCCGGCCCGGTGAACCGGCCGGTCTCGCCCACCGAGAAGGGCGGGAAGTTGTAGTGCAGCATGAAGCGCTTGTAGAACTCGCCGCTCACGTGCTCGATCTTCTGCTCGTCATCGGCCGTGCCGAGCGTACAGGTGACGAGCGCCTGCGTCTCGCCCCGGGTGAAGACCACCGAGCCGTGGACGCGCGGGAGGACCGTCGCCTCCGTCCAGATCGGACGGATCTCGTCGAACTTGCGGCCGTCGAGACGGACACCGCGCTCGAGGATCTCGTCGCGCAGCACCTTCTCCTTCAGGCCCTTCAGGATGCTCTTCGCTTCGGCCTTCTGCTTGTCTTCCGCCTCGGCGTAGAGCGCGAGCAGATCCGCCGAGACCTTGTCGACGGTCGCATAGTTCTCGATCTTCTGGCGGATGCGCATCGCCTCGGCGAGCGGCGCGTAGCCCTTGCCTTCGACCTCGCGCACGAACTCGGGCGCGATTTCCTTCTTCTCGATGGTCAGCTTCTTCTTGCCGGCCGCCGCCTTCAGTTCGTCAATCGCCGTGACCAGCTTCTTGATCGCCGCAAGCGCGGCATCGAGCGCGCCGACGACCTGCTGTTCGGAGACTTCCAGCGCGCCCGCTTCGACCATCAGGATGCCGTCGGCGCTGCCGGCGACGATCAGGTCGAGCGTGCTGTTCTTGCGCTCTGCGTAGGTGGGATTGACGATGAACGCGCCGTCGACGATGCCGACGCGGACGCCGGCGATCGTCTTCTCGAACGGAATCTCCGACAGCGCCAGCGCCGCCGAGGCGCCGGTGATGGCGAGGACGTCCGAGTCGTTGTCCTGGTCCGCCGAGAGCAGCAGCGCGATGATCTGCGTCTCATAGCGCCAGCCGTAGGGAAACAGCGGACGGCACGGACGGTCGATCAAGCGGCTGGTCAGCACTTCCTTTTCAGGTGGCTTGCCCTCGCGCTTGAAGAAGCCGCCGGGGATGCGCCCCGAGGCGTAGGTGTATTCCCGGTAGTCGACGGTCAGCGGGAGGAAGTCGATCCCTTCCCGCGGGTTAGCGGCGTGGCAGGCGGTGACGAGCACGACCGTGTCGCCCGATCGGACGACGACGGCGCCGTCGGCCTGCTTGGCCAGCTTGCCGGTTTCGAGAGAAATCGTGCGTGATCCAATCTGGACCTCGCGCTTGTGCAGTTTGACGTTGTGCATAAAAGTTGAAGGAACGTCGCTTACTTGCGGATGCCGAGTCTGCGAATCAGCTCGGCGTAACGCTGAGAGTCCTTGCTCTTGACGTAATCGAGCAGCCGGCGGCGCTGGCCCACCAGCTTCAGCAGGCCGCGACGGGAATGGTGGTCCTTTGCATGGACCTTGAAATGCTCGGTGAGATAGTTGATGCGCTCGCTGAGGAGCGCGACCTGAACTTCCGGTGATCCGGTATCGCTGTCGTGAGTTTTGTACGTCCCGATGATCCCGGTCTTACGATCCTTGTCTAACGCCACGATGGTTCCTCCACGAACGGCTCAGAGGCGACCGGACCCCCGGTGCACCAAGCCGCCGTACTCTGGCTAAATATCGATCCTCGAAGAACTTACATTCTAAATCAGGACCACGGATGGATGCAAAGAACTCGGGGCTGCGCCCGGGGTGGCCAGGGCCACCAGCGCGCCGCCCGGATCGAGCAGCCGCACCCACTTCGGCTGGTCCACAGGACCCGGCGAAACGAGGTCTGCGGCCTCGACCACCCGTCCATGAGAGACGCGGACTACGCCCTCGCCGGTGAGATGCACGGCGGGGAGGCCCGGGAGGAGCTGCTCCATGGGGATTACCCAGCTCGCAAGCTGGCCTGCCCCGAGCAAGCTCGAGGGGTCCTGGCGGCTGTCGTCCCGGTTGAGGTCGTCCAGCGACACGGCACCGTCCAGTCCAAACTCGCCGCTTCGTGTCCGCCTGAGCGCGGCGAGGCAGGCGCCGGTCCCCACGATCTCCCCGAGGGAGTGGGCGAACGCCCGTACGTAGAAGCCCGCCGTGCAGGTGAGCGACACCGTCGCTGTGTCACCCTCGAACCCCTTCAGGTTCACGCCGGAGACGCGGACGGGGACGGCCGTCAGCTCCACGGTCTCCGCCTTCCGCGCGAAGTCGTAGGCGCGGCGTCCGCCGACCTTCTTCGCGGAGTACGCGGGCGGCATCTGCAGGTACTCGCCGGTCAGGGCGTCGAGCGCCTTCATCAGCGCCTCCCGACTGGGCGCCGCGCCCGTGCGGCTCGTCTCCTCGCCGGTGATGTCGTAGGTGTCGGTGGCAAGGCCGAAGCGAATTGTCGCGTCGTAGTCCTTGTCGGAGGCGCTCAGGAAGCGGACGAGGCGCGTCGCACGGCCGCAGACGAGCGCGAGCACGCCGGTCGCGAGCGGGTCGAGGGTGCCGGTGTGGCCGATGCGCTTCTCGCCGAGCAGTCGGCGCGCCGCCGACACCACGTCGTGCGAGGTCAGGCCCTCGGGCTTGTCAACGACCACCACGCCATCCATCAGCGCGCCTTGTCGATCTGTTCGAGGATTTTTTCGCGGAAGGTCTTCTTGAGATCGGCCAGGCGTCCGGTGGCGCTGCAGCCGGAGGCGTTCTTATGGCCGCCGCCGCCAAATTCTTTCGCCACCGCGTTGATGTCGATGTTGCCCTTCGACCGCATGCTCACGCGCCAGTCATCGGGGCCATGTTCCTTGAAGAACACCACAGCCTGGATTTCCTTCACCGTCAGCGGCAGGTTGATCAGGCCTTCGGTGTCCTCGTAGGTGCCGGCGTTGGCGGTTACCAGCGTCTCGTCGACCATGAGCGTGGCGAGCCGGCCACTCTCGTCAAGCTCCATGTCGTTCAGCAGCGCCCCGAACAACTTGAGTCGTCCCAGGTTATTGCTGTCGAAGATGCTGCGGGCCACCGCCGGAGGATCGACACCCGCCTCGACGCACAGCTTGCAGATCTCGAAGGTCCGCGGCGAGATGCTCGAGTAGTGGAACGAACCGGTGTCCGTGAGAATGGCAATGTAAACGTGCGTCGCGATCTCGACGCTGAGCGGTATCCCGAGCTCCTGGATCAGCGTGAACACCATCTCTCCGCACGCCGCGGCCGAGACGTCGAACCAGTTCACCGCGCCGTAGAGCGAGTTGCCGATATGGTGATCGATGTTGATCACGAACCCGCGGTCGAGGCCGCCAACCCCGGTGCGGTCGAGGCTCCCGGCCTCCATGACGATCACGGCGTCGCCGGGATCGTCCACCTGTGGGGCAATCTCGATGTCGCCGACGCCCGGAAACACGGTCAGCGGCGGCGGCGCGGCGTCGCGATTGACCACGCGCACCTGCTTGCCGAGATGACGCAGCGCGTAGGCCATCGCCAGTTCGGAGCCGATGGCATCGCCGTCAGGACGAACGTGGCAGGTGAGCACGAAGCGCTGTCGCGTGCGGATTTCCGCGGCCACCTGCGCGACCGTGGCCGATTCAGTCGCCGTCGTGCTCATCGTCAGTGGGGACATTCCTCTTCGCGTCCTCCTCGTGGAGGTCGCGGAGTATTTGCTCGATGCGGTCCTGGTGCGCGATCGCTTCGTCGAAGCGGAAATCGACTTCGGGCACGCGCCGGAGCCGCATGCGCTCGCCGATCTGGCGGCGGAAGAACGGTGTGGCTCGCTTGAGCGCCTTGGCGGTCTCGGTGCGCGCCTTGGCATCGCCAAGCGAGGTGTAGAGCACGTGCGCCGTCTGCAGGTCGGCAGAGACCTGCACGCGGGTGAGCGTAATGAAGCCGATCCCCGGGTCGTGCACAGCGCCGCGAGCCAGCAGCTCGCTGACGACCTCGCGGATCTGATCGGCGACGCGATTTGGACGATGGCCCTGGGCCACGGTTATGCCGAAACCTTGACCCGTTCCATCACGAAGACTTCGATCAGGTCGCCGACCTTGATGTCGTTGTACTTCTCGAGGCCGATGCCGCACTCGAAGCCGGACTTCACTTCACCCGCATCGTCCTTGAAGCGCCGCAGCGACCCGATCTTGCCTTCGTGAATGACGACGTTGTCGCGCAGCAGCCGCGCGGTGGTGTCGCCCGAGCGCGTGATGCGTCCCTCGGTGACCATGCAGCCGGCGATCGCGCCGATCTTCGGCACCTTGAAGACTTCTCGCACTTCGGCCACGCCGAGCCGCACTTCCTTGAAGGTCGGATCGAGCAGGCCTTCCATGCCCTTCTTGATCTCGTCGGTCACGTTGTAGATGACCGAGTGCAGGCGGATGTCGACTTCTTCCTTCTCCGCCACGTCGGCCGCGTTGCGATCGGGCCGCACGTTGAAGCCGATGACGATCGCGTTCGACGCCGACGCCAGCAGCACGTCCGACTCGTTGATGGCGCCGACGCCCGAGCGGATGATCCGGATCCGGACCTTGTCGTCCGACAGCTTCGTGAGCGTGTCGGCCAGCACTTCGGCCGAACCCTGCACGTCGGCCTTGACGATGAGCGGCAGCTCTTTCACGCCGCCTTCGGCGATCTGCTCCTTGAGCGATTCGAGCGTGAGCCGCCCGCCCCTGGAGGCGTGCGCTTTGTCCTTCGCCTGAGTCTGGCGGAAGGTCGCAATCTGCCGCGCCTTGGCGGCGTCGGCGACCGTCTGAAACGGATCGCCATTCTGCGGCAGGCTCGTAAGACCGAGCACTTCGACCGGCGTCGACGGCCCTGCTGACTTCACGGGACGACCGCGATCGTCGATCAGCGCGCGAACCTTGCCGACCACGGGGCCGGCGATGAAGTTGTCGCCCACGTGCAGTGTGCCGTCCTGCACCAGCACCGTCGCGACCGGGCCACGTCCGCGATCCAGCTTCGCTTCGAGCACGGTGCCCGACGCGGGCCGTTTGGGATTGGCCTTCAGTTCCAGGATGTCGCTGGAGAGCAGGATCATCTCGAGCAACTGGTCGAGATTCTGCCGCTTCTTCGCCGACACCGGCACCATGACAGTCGAGCCGCCCCAGTCCTCGGGCACCAGGTTCAGCTCCGCCAGCTCGCGCTTGACGTTGTCGGGATTGGCGCCCGGCTTGTCGATCTTGTTGATGGCGACGACGATCGGCACGCCCGCCGCCTTCGCGTGATCAATGGCTTCACGCGTCTGTGGCATGACGCCGTCATCGGCCGCCACGACGAGCACGACGATGTCGGTCACCTTAGCGCCGCGGGCTCGCATCAGGGTGAACGCCGCGTGGCCTGGCGTATCGAGGAAGACGATGCTGCGGCCGGAGCCGACATCAACGTGATACGCGCCGATGTGCTGCGTGATGCCGCCGGCTTCGCGCTCCGCCACGCGGGTTTCGCGGATGCCGTCGAGGAGCGAGGTCTTGCCGTGGTCGACGTGTCCCATGACCGTGACCACCGGCGCGCGGCTGCCGATGTCCTCGGGCTTGGCGTCCTCGACTTCGGCCGAGACGAGCTCCTGTTCGAAGCTGCGCATCTCGATCTCGGCGCCGAACTCGCGCGCCAGATCCTTGGCCACCTCGACGTCGAGGGTGGTGTTGATGGTCATCATCATGCGCTTCATCAACAGCTTCGCCAGGACGTCCTTGACGCGCACGTCAAGCTTGTCGGCGAGGTCCTTGACGGTCATGCCCTCCGCGAGGGTGATGATGCGGGTGATCGGCGGCGGTGCCGCCGGGGCCGCGGGCATCGACGGCGCGGACGGACGCTCGCGCCTCGTCGTGACCGGACGCTGGCCGGGCCGGTACTGCTGGCCGCCCATCGGCGGCCGCTGGCCAAACGGCGGCCGTGGCGGCGGCATGCCGGGACGCCCCGCCGGCGGCGCCGGACGAATGGGTTGAGAGGGCAGCGGCCGCGGGCCGCCGAGCATGCTCGGCGTCGTCGGCCGCGGCGGTCCCTGGTACGGCGGTCGCGGTGAGCCAGGGGCACCCGGACGCGGCGGCGCACCGGGCCGTGCGGGAGCGCCCGTTCCGGGCTTCGTGGCGACGGGTGGATTCGCGGAGGGCTGCTGCACCATGCGCGGCTGCGACACCGCGGGACGCTTCGCCGGTGCGAGTGGCCGCGTCGGCGACGGCGTCTGTCCGGGCTGTTCGATTCGCAGGCGCAGCGTCGGAGGCACGAACCGGCCCGGCGCGTGGGCGGGCGGTGCCGGCGGCGGCGGTGGCGCGGCGGCAACGGGTGCCTCGACCACGGGTTCTTCAACCGGCGGGGGCGGCGGCGCCTCGACGGGAGGCGCTGGCGCAACCGCCACGGGCGGTGGTTCCGTCGCGACCGCGACGGGCGCGGGCAACGGCGGCTCGACGACGGGAGCGGCGACCGGCGCCGGTGCGGCGATCACAGGCTCTTCGACTGGCTCCTCGATCGGCTCGGGCTCGGCTTCTTCGACGGGCGCCTCCTCGGGAGGGGGCGCGACCGGCCGGGCAACCTTGACGAGCCGGGGCGGGCCGAGGACGGGGGCCGCCGGCTTGGGCGGCTCGACTTTCTTCGCGGTGGTCGCCGCCTTTTTCGCGCCGGGCTTCGCGGGCGCCGGTGTCTCGGCGAACATGTCGCCGCCGGGCAAAGCAATATTGCGCTGGCGCGCCAGCTTGTCGACGAACGAGCGCGCCACGACTTCTTCGACGGTACTCGACGCGCTCTTGAGCTCGATGCCGTGATCGCGCTTCAACAGCGCACGCACTTCCTGACTCGTCGTCCCGAGCAGCTCCGCGACCCTATAAATCCGAACCGTTGCCAAATTGATTCCTCTTTATTCGTCGCTCTTCGCGACTGCCTCAGGCTGTTCGCCCTCGACAACGTCGGAAGCCTCGATGCCTCCGTCGACCTGAGGCTCCTGGATGCCTTCGCCTTCGGCCTGTTCCTCGCCGCCGAGCTCGAGCTCGCCGAACTGCAGTTCGACCTCGCGGCGCTTTTCTTCTTCGCTCTTGATGTCGATGCGCCAGCCGGTCAGCTTCGCCGCGAGCCTGACGTTCTGGCCCTTCTTGCCGATGGCCAGCGACAGCTGCTTGTCCTCGACGACCACTTCCATCACGCGGTCCTTGTCGTCGACGATCGACACGCGCTGCACCTTCGCCGGGCTGAGCGCGTTGGTCACGAACACGATCGGGTCATCGGACCATTCGACGATGTCGATTTTTTCACCGCGCAGCTCGCGGATGATTGCCTGGACGCGGGTGCCCTTCATGCCGACGCAGGCGCCGACCGGATCCACGTCGCGCTCGCGCGAGTAGACGGCCACCTTGGCCCGGTCGCCGGCTTCGCGCACGGCGCCGCGGATCATCACGGTGCCGTCGTAAATCTCCGGCACTTCCTGTTCGAACAGCTTGATCAGCAGGGCAGGGTCGGTGCGCGAGAGCACGATCTGCGGGCCCTTGGCGCCGCGGTTGACGCCCTTGATGACGGCGCGGATGCGCTCGCCCGGGGTGTAGCTTTCGGCGCGCGACTGTTCCTTGCGGGGCAGCACCGCTTCGACGCGCCCGATTTCGACAATCAGGTCGCCGTTCTCGAAGCGCTTCACCATGCTGTTGATGACTTCGCCGACGCGGTCGTTGTATTCGCCGTAGATGTGCTCACGCTCGGCTTCGCGGACCTTCTGGAAAATCACCTGCTTGGCCGTCTGCGCGGCGATCCGGCCCAGCACGTCGGTGCGCTTCGGGAACTCGATCTCCATGTCGACTTCCGCTTCCTCGCCGTAGAGCTCCTGCGCTTCCTTCAGCGAGATCTCGGTCGCCGGGTTGGTGACTTCGTTGACGATCTGCTTGGCAGCGAACAGGTCGACCTGGCCGGTTTCCTGGTTGAACCGGGTCTTCAGGTTCTCGGTTGTCTTGTAGTACTTCCGCGACGCGGTGAGGACGGCGTCCTCGATCGCGGTGATGATCATTTCGGGCTCGATGCCTTTTTCCTTGGCAAGCGCCTCGATCGTCTGCATCAACGGGTTGTGCTGCATATGTTTTGTGGTGCGTCCTTCCCGCAGTACGACCGGCCGCTCCGTTGTCGCGGCCGGAAATCCTCGGTCGAAAGCCGGTTGTAGTTTCCACCCCGGCTGTTGAAAACTAGCCGCGAAAATTCCACTTCTAACCGTCCGCGCGCGATCAGTCGCAGCGGCAGGCGGTGCATCCGTCCGTTCGGCGCCTCGAGCAGTACGTCATCCCCTTCGACACCGCGAAGATGACCCTCAAACGCCTTCTGATTGTCGACCGCCTCGCGGACGACCACTTTCGCAAGCCGTCCACTGAAGCGCCGGTAATCCTTCGCGTCGCGCAGCGGCCGATCCAGCCCCGGCGATGACACTTCGAGGGTGTACGCGAAGGGGAGCGGGTCCTCGACGTCGAGAATCGTGCTCATCTCGCGGTTCACCTCCGCACAGTCTTCGATGCTGACGCTCTCTTCCGGCGTCGCCGCGGGCCCCGGCCGGTCGATAAACACGCGCACGACGTGACCGGGCGCCTCGCGCCGGCTCTGGATGTCCCAGACCTCCAGCCCGCGCGACGCGGCCACCCGTGCCGCAATCGTCCGAATGTGTTCCAGCGGCTCCACAAATAAAAAAAGTGGGCACGAGCCCACCTGGAGTACGACTCCGTATAGGTGCGACCTTTAAGCCTATCACGCCGCTGCAGTTACAGGCAACGGCTCAACAGTGGAAACTCTCAGGCCTGGGTCGGTCTGGCCACGAGATCGTACTCGCGCGAGCCGACGATTTCAGCGTCGATGAAGCTGCCGGCCGGAAACTCCGAGGGATCGCAGTCCGTCAGGTAGACAACCGGGTCGATATCGGGTGCCTGGCCTTCCAGCCGGCCCCGAATGACGAGCTCATGCTCCGACGAGGGACCGTCGATCACCATCCGAACCTGCTGTCCGACCCGATTTTTCTGTGCACGGGCGACCACCTTCTTCTGCAGGCTCATGAGCCGCGACTGCCGCTGTTTTTTCGTCCGCGCCGGCACGTCGTCGGGCAGGTCGTGCGCGGACGTGCCGACTTCGTCCGAGTAGGTGAAGACGCCGACGTGGTCGAAGCGGGTGTCTTTCACAAAGCTCTGCAGTTCTTCGAATTCGGCGTCGGTTTCACCAGGGAACCCGGCAATGAAGGTGGTCCGCAGCGCCACGTTGGGAATCCTCGTGCGAATGCGGTCGAGCAGCCGCTCGTAGCTGGCGCGGGTGCCGGGACGCTTCATGCGCTTCAGGACGGCGTCGGACGCGTGCTGCAGCGGCAGATCGATGTACTTGCACACCTTCTCGCTCTCAGCCATCGCGTCGAGGACGTCGTCGCCAATCGTGGTCGGGTAGAGGTAGAGCATCCGGATCCACTCGAGGCCGTCAACGCGATTGAGAGAGCGCAGTAAGCGGGCCAGGGCGCCCCGCTCACCCCGATCGTTGCCGTAAAAGCTCGTGTCCTGCGAGATGAGCAGCAGTTCCTTGACGCCGCCGGCCGCCAGCATCTCCGCCTCGCGCACGATTGAGTCGGCCGGACGGCTCCGGTACTTGCCGCGCAGCGTCGGGATGATGCAGAACGCGCACTTGTAGTCGCAGCCCTCGGCGATCTTCACATAGGCATAGTGACGCGGCGTCGCGAGCAGGCGCGGTGTGTCGGCGTCGTAGATGTAGGTCGGTAAGGACGGGGGGGACGGTGTGACGGTGCGACGGTGCGACGGTGCGATGGGTTCTCCGTTGGATCGCAGTAGCTGCACGTAGGGCGGGTTCCGCGACTTGTCCGCCGTAGCGTGAGCGAAGGCGGAGGCGGAGGCGGACCCGGCGGACCCACCGAGCGCGGCCACAATCTCTGGCACCTCGCCAGTGCCGAGCACGGCGTCGATCTCCGGGATCTCCGCGCGCAGCTCGTCGCGGTAGCGCTCTGCCATGCAGCCGGTCACGACCAGCGTCTGGCACTTGCCGTTTTTCTTGTGCTCGGCCATCTCGAGGATGGCGTCGATCGATTCCTGCCTGGCCTTGTCGATAAACGCGCACGTGTTGACGACGAGGACGTCCGCGTCCGCCGCGTCGCGCGTGAGCTGATGGCCGGCCTGCTGGGCCAACCCGAGCATCACCTCGGAATCGACGAGGTTCTTCGGGCAGCCAAGCGAAATCATCCCAATTTTCATGTAGCGTCCACTAAGGATACTCGACGGATAATCGTCGAACGGATATGTCTACCGTTGACCATGTCGACATCTCGTCGGTGCTCAAGGGGAAGGTCGCGACAGGGATCCCGGTCACCGTTCGCGGATGGGTGCGAACACGGCGCGATTCAAAGGCCGGATTGTCATTTGTCCATGTCCACGACGGGTCGTGCTTCGACCCCCTCCAGGTGGTCGCCCCCGCCGCCCTGCCGAACTACGAGAGCGAAATAAAAAAACTCACCTCCGGCTGCTCGGTGATCGCCCGCGGCGTGCTCGCCGCGAGCCAGGGACAGGGCCAGGCGGTTGAGCTGCAGGCCGACACCATCGAGGTCGTCGGCTGGGTGGACGACCCCGACACCTACCCGATTCAGCCCAAGCGCGCCTCATTCGAATTTCTGCGCGACGTGGCGCACCTCCGCCCCAGGACGAACACGCTCGGCGCCGTGGCCCGCGTGCGCCACTGCCTCAGCATGGCGGTGCACCGCTACTTCCACGAGCATGGCTTCTTCTGGATCCACACGCCGATCGTCACCGCCAGCGATGCCGAGGGGGCGGGCGAGATGTTCCGTGTCAGCACGCTCGACCTGGCGAACCTCGGGGCGATTCCGCGCACGCCTGACGGACGCACCGACTTCAGCCAGGATTTCTTCGGCAAGGAAGCCTTCCTCACGGTGAGCGGCCAGTTGAACGTGGAAACCTACGCCTGCGCGCTGTCGAAGGTCTACACCTTCGGGCCGACGTTTCGCGCCGAGAACAGCAACACCAGCCGCCATCTCGCCGAGTTCTGGATGGTCGAGCCCGAGATCGCGTTTGCCGATCTCGCGGCCGACGCCGACCTCGCGGAGTCGTTTCTCAAGTACATCTTCACGGCGCTGCTCAACGAGCGTGGTGACGATCTGAAGTTCTTCGCCGAGCGGATCGACAAGCAGTGCATCGCGCGGCTCGAGGCGTTCGTGAACTCCGCATTCGAACGGATGTCCTACAGCGATGCGATCGCGGCCCTCGAAAAGAGCGGCAAGACATTCGAGTTCCCCGTCGCGTGGGGCATCGACCTGCAGTCCGAACACGAGCGCTGGCTGACCGAGGAGCACGTCAAGGCGCCGCTCGTCGTCATGAACTACCCGAAGGAGATCAAGGCGTTCTACATGCGCATGAACGACGACGGGAGAACCGTGGCGGCGATGGACGTGCTGGCGCCCGGCATCGGCGAAATCATCGGCGGCTCACAGCGAGAGGAGCGGCTCGACTATCTCGACCGCCGGCTTGCGGAGTTGAATCTGGATCGGCAGGCCTACTGGTGGTACCGCGACCTGCGGCGCTACGGCACCGTGCCGCACGCGGGCTTCGGGCTCGGCCTCGAGCGCACCATCATCTACGCCACCGGGATGGCCAACATCCGCGACGTCATCCCGTTCCCTCGCACGCCGGGACACGCTGCTTTTTAGAGCGGTGCCTTTTAGAGCGGCACGTTCTAAAACGTCACAAATGTCTTGTCGAGGCGCTCACGCGCCTTGACCGACTTCTTCAAGACGTCGACCGGGTCGCCGCCGCCGTCGCCGACTTCCAGCATCATCACGCCGTCGTAGCCGATCTTCTGCGTTTCGACGATCGCCGTGTCCCAGTTGATGCTGCCGGCAAACGGCAGCAGGTGGTCGTCCCGCGCGCCGCCGTTGTCATGCACGTGCGTCGTCAGCAGGTGACCGCCGACCAGCTCGATCGCCTCGCCGAGGTCGCCCATCAGGTGCGCGTGGCCGTAATCGAGGCAGATGCCGACGTCGATGCCTTCGAGGTCCTCTTCGATCAGGCGCACGAGCGCCGCGGCGCTCGACAGCTGGTTGGGAATCACCTCCAGCGCGACGCGGACCTTGACCGCGCTCGCGAGCTCGACGATCTCCTCGACACTGCGGCGTGCCGCGGCGGGCTGATTGTCGCCGGGAGAAACCTGTTCACCCGACGGCATGCCCAGGTGGACGACGAGATACTGGAAGGGGATCTGTTCAGCGACGCGCAGCGCGGCCTGGGTTTCGGCGATGGCGGCCTTGCGGCGCCCCTCGTCGCCGGACGCGTTCGAAAACGAGCCCAGCCACTTGCCGCCCCGGATGCCTTCGATGATCGGCGCGTGCATCGAGTGGAGCTGCAGCCGCGTATCCGACATCCACTCGCCGAGCTGCGCGATCGCCTCCGCGTCGTGATAGTCGAAGTGCGACCGCGACGCGAAGACCTCGATCGTCTCGAAGCCATGTGCCGCGATATGCACGAGGTGCTCGCGCGACAAGCGCTGCTCGTGGAACAGATGCGTGGAAATACCGAATGAAGCCAACCAGCAATTCTACCAACATCGTTGCGATTACAAGCCACAGAGACAGTCGCCTTCGCCTTACGGCTACGGCGCACCAAGCGGACGTCGCTTGCCGCGCCGAAGCCTTGGCGGAGGCGGGTGGCGCGTGGGGGGGCAGAGATCGGCTTATCGAAGCTCGTCGACGTGTTCCGCCAGGAGTTCCTGGAGGCGGCCAAACCTGTCGTAGCGCGTGAGGTTGGCGCGGGCGTAGTTGAGCGTGCGCGGGATGTACTGGATATAGACCGTGTTGCCGCGGGAGGTCGTCTGGAATCCAAACGTCCCGAGCGCCTTCAGGTTGCGCTGCAGCGCCATCAGATCGAAGCGGCGGCGAAATTCGGCATCCTCGCCGTCGGTGCCGCGGCGCAGCGCCAGGAAGAACGCAATCAGCTCCTCCACCTGCTGGTTGGTGAAGTCCACGTAGGAATCGCGCAGCAGCGACACCAGGTCGTAGGTGTCGGGTCCCATCCGCGCATCCTGGAAATCGATGATGTGGAGGTTGCCCTCGTGCAGCATCAGGTTCCGGCTGTGATAGTCGCGATGGCAGAGCACGCGCGGCTCGGCGGCGAGCTCTTCGGCAATCAAGGCAAGCTCGCGCGTCAATGCCTCGCGCGACGCCGCACTGAGTGCCGCGCCCCGATACGCCTCCAGGAAATGCTTGACGAAGAACTGAAGCTCCCAGGTCAGCTTCTCGACGTCGAAGGCGATCCCGTACGGCACGTACTCGGCCGATTCCAGCTCGCGGCCGCGCCGCTGCAACGTCTCGATATAGCTGACCGCCTGGCGATAGAGCGCCGCGTGTTCGGCTGGCGACGACGCGCCGAGGTGCGCCTGCAGCGTCACGTCCCCGAGATCCTGGAGGACGATGATGCCGAGCTCATCCGAATGGCCGAGGATCGCCGGCACCGGCAGGGGCATCTCGCTCAACAGCTTGCACACGTTGACGAAGGGGAGCGTGTCGAAGACGATCGACTCGGGGTGCACCGCCAGTACCTGCGACGGTTCACCGGCCATCAAGACCCGGAAGTAGCGTCGATCCGACGCGTCGCCAGTGAGGGGCACGACCTTCGAGGTACGGCGGGCGAGGCCGGATTCCGACAGGAACTGATCGATGCGGGGCCTGACGTCGTCGGGAGCTCTGCGCTCGGTCATCACAATGAAGAGATCGCCAGGCCTTCGATCACGCGCTCGCCGGGAGCGAGCTCGCCGTTCGGCTGCCGCATCGTGACGCCGATCCATGACGTGTCAGCCGGCACCCGCACGCCGTCGGTGACGATGCATTGACGCAGCAGCGTTCCTTCGCCCACCTCGACATCGTCCCATAACACCGAGTCCTCGACGCGTGCCGAGGCATGAACGCGTGTATTCCGGCCGTGCGTCGTGCGGCCTTCGCGGCTGCCAAGCAGGAGCGACGTTTGGAGGTAATCATCGGGCGTGCCGATGTCGAGAAACCCTCCGCTCGTGACACACGCCCGCACCGACCCCGGACGCTGGGCCATCAGCGCCGGGTAGAGCGCGCCAACCGATTCATAAGGCGTGGCATCTGGCACCGTTGCGAACGCCTCGGCTTCGGCCACTTGGACGCCCACGAAATGGAACGACGGTGCGAGGGTGCGACGGGGCGACGGGGCGACGGAACGCCGGCGTGACTCGAAGCCCGTGACGACACCCTCCGCGTTGACGATGACGCCCCCGTATTTCTCCGGCTCGAGATTCGGCACGACGGCCATCGTCACCAGCGCGCCCGACCGCCGGTGGTCCGCGACCACGGCCGCGATGTCGATGTCGGCGAGTGTGTCGCCGTTCACGATAACGAAGGAAGCACCGAGCAGCGGAAGCGCGCGGCGCGGTCCTCCTGCCGACCCCAGCAGCGGCACCTCCCACGAGTAGCGGACGCGTACGCCGGCATCCGCGCCGTCTCCAATCAGCGATGTGAGCGTGTGGGGAAGGTGGTGCAGGTTCAGGACGGCGTCAGTGACCCCCGCTGCCGCGAGTCCGCGCAGAATGCGGCGGGCGAGCGGCTCGCCGGCCACGGGCACGGCTGCCTTGGCGCGGACGAACGAGAGCGGACGAAGGCGGGTGGCGTGCCCCGCGGTGAGGACCAGCGCCGGGATCATTCCTGGTCGAAAATCATGTCAGCGCTGCGCAGCCCCATGCCCTCGCGGAGTCGGAGGAACAAGCCGCGATACGAGTCGAGGATGAAATCGGACGACGATCGCCCGATGGCTTCGGTCATCTTCAGGATGGCTTCCTCTCCGCCTTCAATTTCCACGAACGTGCCGACCGGCGTTTCGTCGATCGCGATCGTCGCGTCTTCGGCGGCGTATTCCTCGCGATACTTCTCGTAGCGAAACCACGCGTGAAGACCGAGCTCCTCGAACACGCGTTGCAGGACTTCTCCGTCGCCGATGACGGTCTCGTACTCTTCACGAATCTTCATCGTGCCCGGCTGCACCGGCCCTTTGAACGTGAGCAGGCTCTTGCCTGGCTCGGTGCGAATGCGAAGCACGCACCCGCGCCGGCGCAGCTCCTCATCGTCTGTGTCGAGCAGGGCATCTTCCTGGAGCCGCCGGGATCTCAGTGGGGTAGCGCCGGTCGCGAGAATCGCGGCGCGGGCTTGCTCGGGGCTCTCGAACCGAAGCTTGACTTCACGCTCAATCATCAGCGTCACGTCGGCCTCCGCAGAGGCCTGTTCTATCACAAACACGAAGGCCTCAGGGTGGGTCACACCCTGAGGCCTTTACGAAGCCCGAGGCTAGAAGCCTGAGGCCTACTCCTTAGTCACCGTGACGAACGTTTCCTGCCCGTTGCGCAGAATCCGCAGGAACACGGTGCCGCCGGCGCTGATCTTCTCGAGCTCACGGCGAGCATCGGCCGCGCTGGAGATCGCCTGCCGGCCGACGCGCACGATGATGTCGCCGCCCGCGATGCCGGCGCGCGCCGCCGGGCTGTCCTGATCGACGTCGACCACCACCGCGCCCTGGGTGTTGCGATCCAGCCGGAGCCGCTGCGCCACATCAGGTGTGATGTTGCTCAACGTCATGCCGAACCCGGCGCTCGATTCCTGCGGCGGGTTGTCGGGGTTGTCGTTGCCGCCGCCGGCGCGCGAGGTCTGCGTCTCGGCTTCGAGATCGAGCTCGTCCACCGTCACGTTGAGGGTTCTCTCGCCGCGGTCGCGAACGATCAGCACCGGCACGGTCATGCCCGGCCGCGTCGCCACGACCATCGCCACGAGCTCGTCGCGGTTCTTGATCGGCTTGCCGTTGAACGCGATGACGACGTCACCCGGCTCGAGGCCGGCCTTGGCCGCCGCGCTGTTCGGCGAGACCGACATGATGACCGCGCCGTTGCGATTCTTCAGGCCGAACTCGTCCACCGCATTCTGCGGGATCGGGCCGATCGCCACGCCGATGCGGCCGCGGGTGATCTTGCCGCTGCGCAGCTGCGGCAGCAGGTCGAGCACGGAGTTGATCGGCATCGCGAAGCCGATGCCGACGTTGCCCGACTGACGCGAGTCGCTGATGATCGCGGTGTTGATGCCGATCACTTCGCCGCGCAGGTTGAGGAGCGGACCACCCGAGTTGCCCGGGTTGATCGCCGCGTCGGTCTGCAGCACGTTGGTCGAGCGCTGCTCGGCGACGGGGAAGGGACGGCCGATGGCGCTGATCACGCCGACGCTGACGGTGTGCGCCAGGCCGAACGGATTGCCGATCGCCATCACCCAGTCGCCCGGCTCCATCTGCGAGGAGTCGCCGAACTTCACTTCGGGCAGCCCATGGGTGGGCATCTCGGTCAACTGGATCAGCGCGCTGTCGGTCAGCGGGTCGCGGCCGACGACCCGCGCCGCGTACTCCTGGTCGTCATCCTCGCCGTAGAGCGACACTTCAATCTTGGTGGCGCCCTCGACGACGTGGTTGTTGGTCAGGATGAAGCCGGCCTTGTCGATGATGAAGCCGGTGCCGGCCGCCTGGACGACCTGCTCGCGCGGGCGCTGTGGCTGCTGGCCGCGCTGGTTGGGATTCGGCTGCCCGAAGAAGCGCTCGAAGAGGTCGTTGCCGCCGCCCTGGCCGCCTCCCTGGCCGCCGCCCTGGCCGCCGCCCCCGAAGAAGTCACTGAGGTCCTGAGTCTTCTGGCGCGACTCGGTGCGGATGTTCACGACGGCCGGCGTCACCTGCTTGGCGACATCGCGGAACGTCGTGGCGTTGACACCGCCGGTGATCGGCGCGCTGTTGCCACGCGTGGTGTTCACACTCTGCGCCGACGACTCGGACGAGAGGCCGAGACGCGACGCGAGCACCATGCCGACCGCGAGCGACGCGATCGCGATCAACAGTGCGTAGAAGAACGTGGTTTTACGGTTGGACATTACCTGTCTATGCCTCCGACTAGAGCAGTCTCAAAATCTCCGATTGACGCGGGCCCGTGACGAGCGCCTCGTGCTCACCGCGGAACATGTTGATCTCCGTTCGCACCCCAAAGGTCTCGAAGTAGAGTCCGGGCTCGATCGTGAACCCGGTTCCCGGCAGCACGCGCCGGTCGTCGTGTGTCTCGTAGTCGTCGAGATGGACCCCATTGCCGTGGACGCTCTCGCCGAGGCTGTGACCGGTGCGGTGAAGAATCTCCTCCCCGTATCCGGCCTGGTGCAGCACCGCGCGCGCGGCGCGATCGACTTCGAATCCACGCAGGTCACGTCCGGTGCGCGCCGCCTCTTCCACCAGCGTCGCCGCGGCATCGCGGGCTCCGGCGATCGCCGCAAACGCCCGGGCCGCCTCGGCCGGTACGGTACGTCCTGTCACCCCAACCCAGGTGATGTCAGCAAACACTGCGCCCGGTTCGGTCTTCTTGCCCCACAAGTCGAGGAGCAGCACCTGGTCTGCCGTAATCGGCGACGACCGCTCGGCGGTCGGCAGATAGTGCGGGTTTCCGGCGTTCGCGTCGACCGCGACGACCGGGGCGGAATCGCTGATGAGCCCTTCTTCCGCAAACCAGTCCACCATCTGCAACTGGAGATCGTACTCGGATAGTGCCCGTCCGTCGCGAACAGCTTTCGCCGCGGCTGAGAATGCCCGATCCTTGATCCGGTAGAGCGACTCGGACGCCGCCCGGTGCGTGGCCAACTGGACAGGCGTCCAGGCGGCCTCGAATTGTTGGACGAGATCTCCTGACGAAAGGAGTTCGACACCGCGCCCC
>CAMCNL010000029.1 GCA_945876205.1 Candidatus Sulfopaludibacter sp. SbA3 | reverse complement strand
TAGAGACCAATGAGCGCAATCGAGATCAGGTAGCCGATGAAGAAGAACGGCTCGACGAACGCAAACGCCAGGGTCGCGAAGAACACGGTCATGAAGATGTTGAACATCCCCTTCTGCGCGTACTCCGTGCAAATCTGGACGACCTTCTTGGAGTCGGCGACGGACGCTTTCTCCGCGCCGTCCAGCTTGATATTCGCCTTGATGAACTCGACCGCGCGATAGGCGCCGGTCGTCACCGCCTGGGTCGACGCGCCGGTGAACCAGTAGATGATCGAGCCGCCGGTGATCAGGCCGAGCAGGAAGGGCGCGTGCAGCAGCGACAGCTTGTCCAGATTCTCCGTCAGTCCGCGCGTCAGGTCGACGATGATCGAGAAAATCATCGTCGTCGCACCAACGACCGCGGTACCGATGAGCACCGGCTTGGCGGTGGCCTTGAACGTGTTGCCGGCACCGTCGTTTTCCTCGAGCAGGTCCTTCGCCTTCTCGAAGTTCACGGTCAGCCCGAAGTCGCGCTTCAGCTCAGCGTGAATGCCGGGGATGCTCTCGATCACCGACAGCTCGAACACCGACTGCGCGTTGTCGGTGACGGGGCCGTAGGAGTCGACGGCGATCGTCACCGGACCCATGCCGAGGAAGCCGAACGCCACGAGACCGAACGCGAACACCGCCGGCGCCAGCATCAGCTCCGACATTGCCGTGCTCGACGCACTCACGAAGTAGGCGATCGACATCAGCGCGACGATGCTGAGTCCGATCCAGTAGGCGCTGAAGTTGCCCGCGACGAACCCGGAGAGGATGTTCAGCGACGCGCCGCCCTCGCGTGAGGAGGCGACGACTTCTCTGACGTGGGACGACTCGGTCGAGGTGAACACCTTGACCAGCTCGGGAATGATCGCGCCGGCGAGCGTGCCGCACGTGATGATGGTCGAGAGCTTCCACCACAGCGTGCCGTCGCCGACTTCGGCGATGAGCTCGTAGGACACGACGTAGGTGAGGATGACCGAGACGATCGACGTCAGCCAGACGAGCGACGTCAGCGGCGCCTCGAAGTTCATCTTGTCCGCCGTACTGTAACGCGCCTTCGCCACCGCCTCGTTGATCAGGTAGGACCCGCCGCTGGCGATGACCATCATGATGCGCATCACGAAGATCCAGACGAGCAGCTCGACCTGCGTGGCCGCCTGCGGCACCGCCAGCATGATGAAGGTGATGAGCGCGACGCCGGTCACGCCGTAGGTCTCGAAGCCGTCGGCGCTCGGGCCGACCGAGTCGCCCGCGTTGTCGCCGGTGCAGTCGGCGATCACGCCGGGGTTGCGCGCGTCGTCTTCCTTGATGTTGAAGACGATCTTCATCAGGTCGGCGCCGATGTCGGCAATCTTGGTGAAGATGCCGCCGGCGATACGCAGCGCCGCCGCGCCGAGTGACTCGCCGATGGCGAAGCCAATGAAGCAGGGGCCGGCGTAGTCACCCGGAATGAACAGGAGAATGAACAGCATGATGAACAGCTCGACGCTGATCAGCAGCATGCCGATGCTCATGCCCGCCTTGAGCGGAATCGCGTAGACCGGATACGGCCGGCCCTCGAGGCCGGCGAACGCGGTGCGCGAGTTGGCGTAGGTGTTCACGCGGATGCCGAACCACGCGACGCTGTAGCTGCCCAGGATGCCGATGACGCTGAACAGCAGGATGATGACGACGCGCATCGCATCCAGCCCCGAGAGCAGGCCGAAATAGAGCACGATGACCACGGCGATGAAGATCTCCAATATCGCGATGAACTTGCCCTGCTGAACCAGGTAGGTTTTGCAGGTCTCGTAAATCAGGTCGGAGATCTCCAGCATCGACTTATGAACCGGCAGGTTCTTCACCTGGTTCATGATCAGGAGCGCGAAGGCCAGTCCGATGGCGCAGACGACGAGTCCGATCATCAGCAGCATCCGGCTGTCGTACCCGCCCACCCTGACCTGACTGAGGTCGGGCAGCACGAGGTTCGCCTCGCCTCCCGGCGCGCGCTCGACCGGGGCCGCCTGCCCCTGGGGGGCCAGCACCTCGGGCTGCTGCGCAAGAAGGGCGATGGGCGACGCCAGCACCATCAGCAACGCCGACAGGGCGAAGGCCGCCCGCAAGAATCTTCTCAACGACTCGCTCATCACGCTCATGACTCCTTGTTCGAAATCCGCGCCGGGAGCGACATCCCCCCGGTCAGAAAGATCCGAATACCTTCCTCGACGGTGAGGTCGGGGAAAAACACGCGATCTCGCGGGCACAGCACGATATCGCCCAGATAGAGGTGGTTAGTCGGCACGTAGACCGCGACGAGCGACTCCGGACCTGTCCCGCGCTCGACGGTGAATTCCTTCGTCAGGACTCCCATCAGCATGCCGCGGTTCGGATCCTCCACCATCACCACGCGCTTGAACCCGTACTCGTTGTCGGGCGAAAACGCGACCACGAGCTGTTTCACCGGTGCGTAGACCGTGCGGAACACCGGCACGCGCATCAACCAGCTTTCCGTGCGCGCCAGCACCCGCCGTCCAATCACGTTGGTCGCCAGGATCCCGGCCGCCAGCACCACCAGCAGCGTGAGCAGGATACCGAGTCCCGGGACTTTCCGTCCCAGTATCCGCTCGGAAACCGGCGCCGTGAAACCGTCAATGATACCGAATATCCACACCAGCGCCGCAACGCTGATGACCAGCGGCACCATCACGAAAAACCCGGCAATCAACCGCCGGCGCAGCCACAGTATCAACGCCTTACGCCTCGGGACTCAGGCCCCAGCCCAGGTAATACGCCCCCAGCAACGCGATCCCCAGTGCGATCCGGTACCACGCAAACGGCGCAAACCCGGCCCGCCGGATGAAACCCAGGAACGGCCGGACGACCAGCGCCGAGGCGACAAACGCCGCCACGAACCCGATCGCGATCTCGATCCCGCGCTCCGGCGACAGCAAATCCTTCACTTCCAGCAGATCGTGGGCAAACGCCGCAATCATGATCGGCATCGCGAGAAAGAACGAGAGCTCCGCGGCGGCCGGCCGATCAATGCCCATCGCCATCCCGCCGACAATCGTCGCCCCTGAGCGCGACACGCCAGGCAGCAGCGCCAGCATCTGGCACAACCCCACGCCGAACGCCTTCGACACCGGAATGTGCTCGGCATCGAGGATGGTCGGGTGCGGCCGAACCCTCTCTACGACCAGCATCACGACCCCGCCGACGACGAACGCCGCGGCAATCGCGAAGAGGTTGTTGTACAGCACAGTCTTCACGTAGCCGGAGAGCAGCGCCCCCGCCGCAAGCGCCGGAATCGATGCCACGACGATGACCAGCGCGAAGCGTCGCGCATCGGCATCCGACGGCAGACCAGAGACGACCGTGACGATCTTCCGCCGGTAAATCCACATGATCGCGAGGATCGAACCGAGCTGAATCATCACCTTGAACACGTCGCCCGGATCTTCGAACCCGAGGAGACGTCCGGCTATCAGCAGGTGCGCCGTCGAGGACACCGGCAGGAACTCGGTCAGCCCCTGGATGACCCCAAGCAGCGCCGCGACGAGGTATGTCAACCCGAAACGGTTACGAGGCCTTCGCCTTGCGCTGGGCCTTCGAACGGCGCGGCGGCAGGTTGGCCGCCGTCGGCGACGCCTCGGATGCGACGGAGGTCATCCGCGCGCTCTTCCGGTTCCAGAACGTGACGATCGCCGCGGCCACAAACACGCTCGAGTAGGTGCCGGTGATGATGCCGACGATCATCGTGAACGCGAACCCGCGCAACACCTCGCCGCCGAACAGGAAGAGCGCGATCGCCGACAGCAGCGCCGTGCCGGCCGTGATGATGGTTCGGCTGAGCGTCTGGTTGAGCGACGCGTTAATCACCGTGTGCAGCGACTCTTTGCGCATCGACCGCAGGTTCTCGCGGACGCGGTCGAAGATGACGATCGTGTCGTTGGTCGAATAGCCGGTCACCGTCAGGATCGCGGCGATGACGTTCAGCGTGATGTCGTACTGGAAGAACGCCAGGAACGCGAGGGTGACGAGGAGGTCGTGGATGGTCGCCACGACCGCGCCGAGCGCGAAGGAAAACTGGAAGCGGAACGCGATGTAGGCCAGGATGCCGAGCAGCGATAGCACCATCGCCGAGGTGCCCTTCCTGGTCAGATCCTCGCCGACCGCCGGCCCGACGATTTCCGTGCCGATGACCGCAAATTTCGGAAGACCGCCCTTGCGGAGCGCGTCTTCGACGGCCTTCGCCGTGATGCTCAACGACGTGCCCGATTCGGCACCGACCTCGGGCACGCGCACCATCACCTGGCGCATCGACGGGTCGCCGTACTGCTGCACGACCGCGTTCTGGCCGCCGCCGGGATAGTTCTGATTCAGCGCGCTGCGGACCGTTTCAACGGAGACCGGCTGGTCAAACTGCGCAATCACGGAGGTGCCGCCCGCGAACTCGATGCCCTTGGGGATCCCCTTGGTCCAGATGACCCCAAGGCCGGCGACGATGACGATCCACGAGAGCGCGATGGCGTGCCAACGCCACCGCAGGAAGTCGTAATTTGGATTGGTGAAGAAGCGCATCGTCGTGCCTTAGATGGAAAGCGTCGCCGCTTGCTGCGGCTGGTGGCGGCGGCCCAACGCCAGCTCGAAGAGCGTCTTCGAGACAAACGTCGAAGTGAACAGGTTGGAGGCCAGACCGATGATCAGCGTGTAAGCAAAGCCTCGAATCGGACCGGTGCCGAACTGGATGAGGAAGAGCGCGGCGATCAACGCTGAAATGTGCGTGTCGAGCAGCGTCAGGAACACGCGGCTGAACCCGGCATTGATGGCCGTGCGCACCGGCCGGCCCGCGGCCAGCTCCTCCTTGATCCGCTCAAAGATCAGCACGTTCGAGTCGACGCCTATACCCATCGTCAGGACGAATCCCGCGATGCCGGGCAAGGTCATCACCGCGCCGATATACGCCATCAGGCCGAGCAGGATGATCAGGTTGAAGATCAGCGCGATGACCGCGTTGACCCCCGAGAGCTTGTAGTAGGCGACCATGAACAGCACGACGAGCACGAGACCGACGACCGAGGCGAGCACGCCGGAACGAATCGAGTCGGCGCCAAGGCTCGGTCCGATCGTCCGCTCCTCGAGATAAGTCAGCCGTGCGGGCAGCGCACCGGAACGCAGCACGAGCGACAGGTTCTGCACTTCCTGCTGCGTGAAGGCGCCGGAGATGCGGCCGTCCGTCGTGATGCGGCCTTCAATGCGCGGCGCCGACTGCACGCGCCCGTCGAGCACGATCGCGAGGTAGCGTCCGATGTTGGTCTCGGTGACATTGCCGAACCGGCGGGCGCCGTCGGTATTCAGCGTGAAGCTGACGGCCGGAAGATTTCGTTCGTCGAGTGAGGGCCGGGCAGTTCGCAGGTCGCGGCCGCTGACGGCCGCGACCTTGCGGAGAAGGTAGTAGACCGTCGTCGCCGGGCCACCAAGCGAGGTATCGGACACGCCCGGCAGGATTTCCATTCCCTCCGGCACCTGCCCGCCGACCATCAGCTCTTCGCGGGTCGCCGCGGGACCGTTCTCGACAATCTTCAGCTCGAGCAACCCGGTCGACTGGATGATGCCCTTCGCGCGGTCGACGTCGGTGACGCCCGGCAGCTGCACCAGGATCTCGTCGCCGTTGGCGCCCTGCTGCGCGATGCTCGGCTCAGCGACGCCCAGCTCGTTGACACGGCGCTCGATCGTCTGGCGCGCCTGCGTCACGGCTTCGGTGCGAAGCGCGACCGCGATGTTCGGCTTCATCGTGAAGCTGTAGTTGCCGTTGGTCGCCGTCCGGTTGAAGTTCGTGTCGGCCTCGGTCGCCGCCGTCCGGAACAGCGCATCCTGTTCGGGCGGGACGCCCTGCACGGTGAACTGCGTCGAGCTCGTCTGAGTGAGTCTCATGACGTTCACGGCCGCGGTCTTCAACGCCTCGCGCAGCCGTTCCATCTCGGTTTCCGTTTCGAGACGAAGCGCGTCCTCCGACTCGACGCGGAGCACGAGATGCACGCCGCCCTTGAGATCGAGCCCGAGCTTCAGCTGCTTTTCCGCGAGCCACCCGGGTATCGGCAGGCCGTACTGCGATGCGAGAATGGGATAGACGCCGACCGCCGAGAACAGCACGAGGACGGCGAGGATGAAGGTGAGTTTCCAGCGAATGTTCTTGTTCATGAGGCCTGTCCGGAATCTGGCGCGACGGGCTCCTGCCCCTGGTATCCGACGATCGCGTTGCGGGATACCTCGATGCGAACCTTGTCTGCCACCTGGAGCTGCACTGCCAGATCGCCGACGCGGGTGATGGTGCCGTACATGCCACCAGAGGTGACGACGCGGTCACCGGCCTTGAGGGCGTCCAAAAACGTCTGGACCTTCTGCTGCTTGCGCTTCATCGGCAGCAGGATGACGAAGTAGAAAATAGCCAGGACCAGCGCGAAGGGCAGCAACTGCACCCACGGACTGGGAGCGCCCTGCGCGGGCGTACCCATGGCCAGCAATAAATGATCGAAAATGGTCATGAATCCGGTGACAGGCGGGATGCCGAACGTAGGAACTCCTGCCTGAAGATATCGAAGGTCCGAAACGCTATAGCGTCTCTGATCCTCCGCATCGTGTCAAGGTAAAAGCTCAGGTTATGCAACGTGTTAAGGGCACCTGCGGTCATCTCACCGGCGAGATACAAATGCCTCAAATAGGCCCTCGAATGGTGGCGGCAGGTGTAGCACCCACACTGCGGATCGAGGGGCCCATCGTCTTCCGCGTAGCGGGCGTTTTTAATGTTGAGACGGCCCTCGCTCGTGAAGAGCTGGCCGTTGCGCGCGTGGCGGGTCGGCATCACGCAATCGAACATGTCGACGCCGCGGGCGACGCACTCGACGAGGTCCTGCGGGGTGCCGGCGCCCATGAGGTAGCGCGGCCGATCGACCGGCAGGCGCCGGGCGGTATCGCCGGCCACGGCATACATCTGATCAACGGGCTCGCCCACGCTAAGGCCGCCGATCGCATACCCCTCGAATCCGATCGCCACCGTCGCATCGGCGCTCTCGTCCCGCAGATCCTGGAAGAGACCGCCCTGGACGATGCCGAACTGGGCCTGCCCCGGATTGGACACGGTGACGCCATCGACCGCGGAGGTCCGCAGGAGCGCCAGGCGCTCCCGGCTACGTTGGGCCCATCGCACCGACCGCGTCATCGAGGCGGCCGCCGCCTCGCGCGTGGCGGGGAATGCCAGGCACTCGTCGAGCACCATGGCGATGTCCGATCCCAGCCGGGCCTGGATGTCGGTCGCGCGCTCCGGCGTCAGCAGATGGCGGGATCCGTCCAGGTGCGACTGAAAGTCGGCGCCCTCCTCGCTGATGACGCGCCGCGAGGCAAGGCTGAAGACCTGGTAGCCGCCACTGTCGGTCAGAATCGGCCGATTCCAGCCGATGAAGCGATGCAGGCCGCCGCGGCGGGCGATTAACTCGTCGCCGGGCCGAAGAAAGAGGTGATAGGTGTTGCCGAGGATGATTTCGGCGCCGAGCTCTTCGACGTCGCGGTGAAGGATCGCCTTCACCGCGCCCTGCGTGCCGACGGGCATGAACGCCGGCGTCTGGACCACCCCGTGCGGCGTGGCAAACTCCCCGCGGCGGGCGGCGCCGTCGGTGCTTCTCAACGTGAAGCGGAAGGGCAACACGTTACTATTAGTACATTGAAGAAACTCCGGGTTGGCGTGATTTACGGCGGACGGTCGGGCGAGCACGAGGTCTCGGTCGCGTCGGCTGCCTCGATCTTCAAGTATCTCGACCGAAGCCGCTATGACGCGGTGCCGATCCGGATTGGGAAGAACGGACGATGGGCGCTTGCGGCCAGCGCGCCCACGGCTATCTCCGCTGGAGAGGTCATCGCGCAGGGGAACGTCACCGCGCTCGAGACCATCGAACCCACCGCCGCGGTGACGGGCAGCGGCCTCGATGTGGTCTTCCCGGTTCTGCACGGTCCATATGGCGAAGACGGGACCGTCCAGGGTCTTCTGGAGCTGGTGAACGTCCCGTACGTCGGTGCCGGGGTCCTCGGATCCGCAGTCGGCATGGACAAGGCGGTCATGAAGACGCTGTTCGCAGCGGCGGGCCTCCCCATCGTCAAGCATCTCGTGGTGATGCGGCGTGAGTGGGAGCGCGACGCGCCCGCGGCGACCACGCTGGTCGGCCGCGATCTGGGGTATCCGGTTTTCGTCAAGCCCGCCAACCTCGGATCGAGCGTCGGCATCTCGAAGGCGCGAAATGACGCGGAGCTTCGCGACGCCATGGAAATGGCGCTCCAGTTCGACCGGAAGATCGTGATCGAGGCGGCGGTGCCGAACCCACGCGAAATCGAGTGCGCGGTACTGGGCAACGACGACCCAGAAGCATCGGTGCCCGGCGAAATCATCCCGTCGCGCGAGTTCTACGACTACGAAGCCAAGTATCTCGACGAAGGATCACGGGCGGTCATCCCCGCGGAGCTGACCGAGGCGGAGATCGCCACCATTCGCCGGCTTTCGGTCGAGGCGTTTCGCGCGGTGGACGGCGCTGGCATGTCGCGGGTCGACTTCCTGCTGTCGCGCGACACGGGCGAGACCTTTCTGAACGAAGTCAACACGATCCCGGGCTTCACGATCATCAGCATGTATCCGAAGATGTGGGAAGCCTCAGGCCTTTCGTATCCGGCACTCCTGGATCGGTTGATTACGCTCGCCCTCGAGCGGCACGCGGAAAAACAGCAGCTTCGGACCAGCATTACATGAGCGCCGGCGCGAGGGTGCGATGGTGCGGCGGTGCGATGGTGCTGGCGCTCATCCTCCTCGCCACGCCGCCTCTCGTTGCGCAGCCCACCAAGGGGCTCACTGCCGCGCCGCAGCTTGTTCGCGCGTACAACGCCATCTTCGATGCCCGCTTCGAAGAACTTCCGCGGCTGCTGGCACAGACGTGCCCTCCACTCCCCGTCGCCGCCTGCGAGGTCATCGGCGCGCTGTCGCTCTGGTGGCAAATCCAGATTGACCCGCTGAACACCAGCCGCGACGCGCAGTTCAAATCACACGCCGACGCGGCGATCAGCGCGGCCGAAGCCTGGACGCTGCGGGAGCCAGAGCGGGCCGAGGCCTGGTTCTACCTTGGCGGCGCGTACGGGGTGCGGGTGCAATGGAGCGTGCTTCGCAAGGAACGCCTGGCGGCCGCGCGCGACGGCAAGCGCATCAAGGAGGCGCTGGAGCGAGCGCTGGCGCTCGACCCGGGGCTGCAGGACGCCTACTTCGGCATCGGGCTGTACCACTACTACGCGGACATCGCGCCCGCCGCCGCAAAGATCCTCCGGTGGCTGCTGCTGCTCCCCGGAGGCGACCGCGTCAAGGGGATGCAGGAGATGCTGCGCGCTCGCGACAACGGCCAGGTGCTGCGAAGTGAAGCCGACTACCAGCTGCAGGTCATCGACCTCTGGTACGAGAAGCGGCCGGAGCACGCCCTCGAGCTGCTCGCCGGCTTGCGCCAGCGGCATCCCGCAAATCCGCACTTCGCGCAGCTGACCGCCGAGGTCGAAGACGTCTACCTCCACGAGATCGGGCGAAGCCTCAGCACATCGCAGGCGCTGCTCGACGCGGCGCGAAACCGTCGCGTCTCGAATCCTTCGATGGCCGAAGCCGTCGCACGTTTGGGCATTGCCCTGCAGTTGGATCGTTTCTTCGAAACTGACATCGCGATCCAGCACCTGCGCGCGGTGGTTGCGGCGAAGCCGACCGCGCCGTACGGCGCCGTGGCGCAGGGGCAGCTCCAGCTCGGGCTCGCGCTGGATCGGCTTGGCCATCGCACCGAGGCCACCGCGGCCTACCGCGCGGCCCTGGCCGCAACCACGGCGGCCGATCCACTGCGGATTGCTGAACGCGCCCGCGCGGGCCTCAAGACCGCGCCGAACGCGACCACCGCGAGGGCGTATCGCCTGTCGCTCGAGGGATGGCGCGCGCTCGAGCGCGGGGCTATTGATGAGGCGGCGCGAGCGCTGACTGAATCGCTCGCACTGCGCCCTGGCGATCTCGTGACGCAGTACCGCCAGGCGCGCCTGCTCAAGGCGCAGAAGAACAACGCCGCGGCGATCAGCCTGCTCGACACCGTGATGATCGCCGGCGCTGCCGTCCCACCCTCGATCTACGCGGCGGCCTGCGTCGATGCCGCGCGCCTGCACGAGGAACAGGGCTCACGCGATCGCGCCATCGAGCTCTATCGAAACGTGAGCACGGTCGTCGGCGCCGAGCGCGCCACCACCGACGCCGCACAGCGCGCGCTCGCGCGCCTGAACAACCCCACACGCGCGCGCTGAGCGCGTTTTCTCCCTCCGCGCGCTACAGATACGCGCGTCTTCAACCGACACGTTCATCATGTGGCGAGACTTGACACCAAGCGAGCGATTGGACGTGGCTCCAACGCGCGTTTTTTTGACAAGCGCGTTGCTTTTATGCTTGACATCAAAAAAATCTCACCCATAATCTACATCTGGTATGAGGGTGGATGGCTCAGCCCACCCGTTGTGACGGTCAACCCGACCGTTGGAGGCTGAGTCGCACAACCTAAGGAGAAAACCATGGCGAAAAAGGCTAAGGCCGCGAAGAAGAAGGCCGCAAAGAAGCGGTAGTTCTTCAGAAGGCTTTTGGGGTGCTCTGATGAGCACCCCTTTTTTTTGAGTTGCTGCTCCCCCGTGCAATCGAGGCCGGGGTGAGCCCGCGAAGCGAGGGGTCGCCAACATCCGGGCCGACGTGCCAGGCGGCAGAGTGCGCCGGATCGTGGGGCGCGTACTCGCAGATCCAAACCAACGTGAAGGGAGGGATTACAGATGGCGAAGAAAGCAAAGGCAGCGAAGAAGAAGGCGGCGAAGAAGCGTTAACCGCCGTTTCGCCACGAAAGGGGGCGTGACGTTCCGCCCCCTTTTTTTATGTACGGTCGCGCGGCCTGAAGGCCGCGCGCTACGGCGTCGAGCCGTCGCGAATGCGCACCCGCCGCACGATGTCCCACGGCTGGATCTGGTCCAACACCGTCATCCCCTCCACCACATGTCCGAACACCGTATAGCGCCCATCCAGGTGTGGCTGCGGTGAATGCGTGATGAAGAACTGGCTGCCGCCGGTGTCTTCCCAGTCGAGTGCCATGCCGACGGTGCCGCGCAGGTAGGGCCGCTCATTGATCTCGTCGCGAATCGTGTAGCCCGGGCCGCCTTCCCCATCGCCGCGTGGATCGCCGTCCTGGACGACGAAGTCGGCGACGACGCGGTGGATGGCGACGCCGTTGAAGAAATCCTTTCGCGCCAGGGCGATGAAGTTCGCCACGGTCAACGGCGCGTCGAGAATCGCGAGCTCGATCTCGATGGTGCCGCGATCCGTCTCGATGTAGGCGTGCGGCGAGAACGCCGGGCTGATGAGCGGCTCGCGCTCCGACTCTTCCATCGGCCGGCCCACGGGCGCTGGCCGCATGGCCGCGTCCACCGCCGCCGCGGCATAGCCCTGTTCCCGCATCAGCGTCGCCGCGCGCACGCGCACGGCCCAATCGCGGTCTTTCAGCGCCTCCTCGAGCAGCGGACGCGCCGCTAGGGGCTCGATGCGGCTGAGGGCGACGAGCATCGCGGCCCGCGTCGAGTAGGTGCTGTCGCCGTTGGTCGCGCGGAACGCCTCGATCAGTGCGGGCACCGCGGCCGCGGCCTTGAGCTCTGCCAGCCCGTTGGCCGCCGCGGAGCGCACGACAAAATCGTCAGCCTTGAGCCGATCGATCAGGACCTTGTCGACCCCGGGGGCCTTCGCGGTCACGAGTCCGGCGAGCACCGCCGGAATCACCCGCTGATCGCGGTCGCTCAACATCATCATCAGGCGCGCCACACCCTGGGTGTTGGGGAGCGACGCCAGCGCGGCCGCCTGCGCGGTCCGCACGGTCCAATCGCGGTCGGGGTCGAGGCCGGACAAGGTCGCGAGGAACGTGTCGCCGTCGAGACGAGCCAGCGCGCGCATCGCGGCGCCGCGAATCGCGGGCGAGGTATCCGACTGCAGGTCGAGCATCAGATCGATGTTGTCGGGACGCGCCACGGTGCCGAGCGTGGCCATGGCTTCGATATGAAGCGTCTGGGTCGCTTCCCCGTCGGCCACGATTCGCGTCAGCACGGGTAGCGCGGCCGCGTCGCCAATCGCGCCAAGCGCGCGTATGGCCTGGATCACGACGGCCGGATCGCCGCGGCGCTCTTCCACAATCTGGCGCAGGGCTGCGGCCGCCTCCTGCGCCTTCACGACGCCGAGTCCTCGGGCCGCAAATGCGGCGGCGTAGCGGCCAGGCGTCTTGAGCAGCGTCAGCAGCGCCGGGACGGCCTTCGCATCGCCTATCCGCTGCAGCGCATACGCAACCGGCCACCAGGACGACACAGGCTGCCCTCCTCCGTCGACAGCCGCCGCGGCCAGCGAATCGTACGACCCGAGCTTCACGAGCGCGTACAGGCCGAGCCGCGCCGCTTCCGCAGGCGGTGCCAACGGATAGGTGAGGTCGTCGGGCGCGATACCCATCAAGGCGCCAGCTTTCACGTGCGCCTGCACCATCGCGCTCACGAGCGGCGCATCCGCGCGATCGCCAATGGCGCCAAGTGCTTCGGCGGCACGCCCCTGCACGGTCGGATCCGCATCCTTCAATGCCCCGCCGAGAGCAAGGCGCGCGGAGGGATCGCCGATCAGTCCGAGCGCGAACGCGGCCATCTGCCGCACTTCGAATTCCGGATCCGTCAGGAGCGCCGACAGCGGTTCGACGCCTTCAGCGAGCCCGACACGCCCAATCGCCAGCGCCGCACGGCGCCTGACGCGCGCCTCGCTGTCGTTGAGCAGGCGGATCAGATCGGACGGGGGCGGAGGGGCGACGATTTGAGGCTGAGTCTGCGTGGCAGGGACCAGGACCACGAGCGGCGGCGGGTTCGGATCGCGAAGGATGCGCTGATCCTCGAGGCGCATCATCCATCCGAGCTTCTGTTCCCACGTGATGACGGGAGGAGTCACCGCCGCCTGGGGCGCCGGGGGGGCGGTCGCACACGCCACGAGGCTCAAGGCCGAGACGCCAAGGCACAGACATAAAAATCGATTCATCGTGCGTCGCTTTCGGGATGATAGCATTCGAGCACAGCGCGCCTGTCTCCGAGCACATGTCCTTTCAGTACATCGCCATCGAAGGCCCGATCGGTGCCGGCAAGAGCTCGCTTGCCGAGCGGCTCGCCACGCGTCTCGACGCGACCACTGTGCTCGAGGACACCGAGAACCCGTTCCTGGCCGACTTCTACGCCGGCCGCCCCGGCGCAGCGCTGCAGGCGCAGCTCTTTTACCTCTTGAACCGTCATCGCCAGCAGCTCACGCTGCGGCAAGCCAATCTCTTCGCGCAAACCACGATTGCAGACTACCTGTTCGACAGGGACAAAATCTTTGCTTATTTGAACCTCGACGATAACGAGCTCTTCATCTACCAGAGGCTGTTCGATCTGCTGGCCGCTGACGTCCCGGCACCCGACCTGGTCATCTATCTGCAGGCGCCGACCGAGGTGCTGCTGAGGCGGCTCACCGACCGCGCCAGGAATGCCGACCCACCTCTCCTCGTGCCGTCGGCCGAATACCTGCGTGAGCTGAACGAGGCGTACCAGCATTTCTTCTTCCACTACTCGGCGACGCCGCTCCTGGTGGTCGAGACCTCCCAGCTGGATCTGCAGTCGAGCGACGAGGCGGTCGACGACTTGATCCGCCAGATTCGGACGCTCAATCGCGGCACCCGCTACTACGTGCCCCGAACCTGACCACATGCTAAAGTTCGAGGCTGATGGCCTGGTTCAAAAAGACCAAGAAACCCCTCGCATCCTCCACCGCGGAGAAGCCAAGCCGGGTGCCCGAAGGGTTGATGGTGAAATGCCCCGGCTGCGGGCAGGTCATCTACAACAAGGATCTCGAAAAGAACCTCGCGGTCTGCCCCAAGTGCGCGCACCACTTCCGCATCGGCGCCGCTGAGCGCCTGGCCAGCCTCTTCGACGCTGGCCGCTGGACCGAGCACTTCCCCGACCTCACCTCGAACGATCCCCTGAAGTTCACCGACACCAAGCCGTACCGCGATCGCCTGCGCTCCTCCATCAAGAGCACCGGCCTGAAGGACGCGGTGATCATCGCGACCGGCCGCCTCGACGGTCTCGACGTGGTCATCGCCGCGATGGAGTACTCCTTCATCGGCGGCAGCATGGGCGTGGTGGTCGGCGAGAAGATCACGCGCGCCATCGAGATCGCGGTCGACCGTCGTCAGCCGGTCATCATCGTGTCGTGCTCGGGCGGCGCGCGCATGATGGAAGGGGCGCTCTCGCTGATGCAGATGGCGAAGGTCTCGGCCGCGCTCGCGCGGCTCGACCGCGCGAAGCTTCCCTACATCTCGGTGCTGACTGATCCGACGACCGGCGGCGTCACGGCCAGCTTCGCCATGCTCGGCGACTTGAACATCGCCGAGCCGAAGGCCCTCATCGGCTTTGCCGGTCCGCGCGTCATCGAGCAGACGATTCGGCAGAAACTGCCCGAGGGATTCCAGCGCAGCGAGTTCCTCGTCGATCACGGAATGATCGACCTCGTGATCGACCGCCGCGAGCTGAAGGCCGCCCTCGCGCGCGCCCTCCGGTTCATGCGCGCCCAGCCGGCGCCGGTCGAAGCCGGGACACCGGATGCCGAGATACTGGTGGTCGCCGGCGCGGTGGAGCCGGAGCGGCAGAACTGACAGCAGTCGACCGGCTGTTCGCGCTCGAGACGTTCGGCATCAAGCTCGGGCTCACCAACATCACCCATCTCTGCACCGCGCTCGGCAACCCTGAGCGAAGCTTCACCTCGGTCCACGTCGCAGGCACCAACGGCAAAGGCTCGGTGACGGCGATGATCCACGCGGCGCTCGTCACCGACGGCGTCCGCGCCGCCAGGTACACGTCGCCGCATCTGGTGGACCTGGCCGAGCGGTTCGTCATCGGCTTCGACCCGGTGGATGCGCCGACGCTCGAAGAGGTAACCGCGGACGTCCTCGCCTGCGCCGACCGGCTGCGAGCCGAAGGCATCCTCGGTGTGCATCCCACGTTCTTCGAGGCCACGACGGCCATCGCCTTCGAGCTGTTCCGACGGGCACTGGTCGAAGTCGGGGTGATGGAAGTGGGCCTCGGCGGAAGATTCGACGCCACCAACGTGCTCGCGCCGCCTGTTGGCGTGATCACCTCGATCGGCCTCGATCACCAGCAGTACCTCGGCGAGACACTCGAAGCGATCGCCTTTGAAAAGGCCGGCATCATCAAGGCAGGCATGACGATCATCACTGGCTCGCTTCCGGCGCCAGCCATGAGCACAGTCCGGCGAGTCGTTGAAGAGCGCGGCGCGCGCCTGATCGAGGCGTCGGACGGCGTCCACCTCGAGACGGAGATGAACAATGGGCAGGCGATCGTGACGATTGAGACACCAGTCGATCGCTATGGGCCCGTGCAGCTTGCCCTGCGTGGCGAACATCAGATCCAGAACGCGCTGGTCGCGGTGCGCGCGCTCGAGGCGCTGCAGGATCACGGGTGGATCGTGTCGAAGGACGCCATTGAGGCTGGATTGAGTGCGGCAGAGTGGCCCGCCCGCCTGGAGCTGCTGGAGCTGCCGAACGGCCAACGCGTGCTGCTCGATGCCGCGCACAACGTCGAAGGCGCCCGCGCGCTCGCCGCCTACCTGGAAAGGTGGCACCCCGAACGGCCGCCGCTGGTCGCCGGCGTCATGCGGGACAAGGATGTCGACGGTATCTTCGAGGCGCTGCTGCCCGTGACCTCGTCCGTTATCGCGACGGCGCCCGATACACCCAGGGCGATGCCCGCCCAGGAGCTCGCGGCGCGCATCGACGCGTGCCGTGCGGCGCTCACGGACCCGCCGCGGACGAGGCAGAGCGTTGATGCGGAAGAAGACCCGCTCGCGGCCGTGGATGAGGCGCTCACGAGGGGCAATACGGTGTGCGTGGCGGGGTCGATTTTCCTCGCCGGCGCGGTTCGCGACGCCCTGAAGCGGCGTGCTATCCTGCGGTGATTCCCAACATTTCTGATGGTGACCCGTTTTCTTCTGTCGTGTCTTCTTGTCTTCTCGTCGGTGGCCGCCTTCGCGCAGACCGCGCCGGCCGCCCCGGGTGCCGTCCCGCCGATCACCATTCCGAACACGCCGATCTCCCTGATCAATCAATCCGACGCCTGGCGCTTCGAAGTCATCGACGCCAACCACTACCGCTGGATCGGGCAGGTCGAGATGCAGGTTGGCCCGCAGATGAAGTTCTCCGCCGACCAGATCGACGTCTTCACCGATCCCAATCTCCGTCTCGTCGCCAGCGGCAACGTCGTCTTCACGAATCCCGAGGGGCGCATTTCGGCCGAGAGCGTCGAGTTCAACGTGATCGAACGCACCGGGGTCTTCGAGCAGGCCGCGGGCATCATGTCGCTCGGGCCGACCGTTGACCGATCCCTCTTCGCCGGGCAGGAGCCCGACGTCTACTTCTACGGCGAGCGGATCGAGAAAGTCAGCCAGCGTTCGTACAAGGTGACGCGCGGCGGCTTCACGACCTGCGTGCAGCCGACGCCGCGATGGGAGGTCACCAGCGGATCGGTGGTGCTCAACCTCAATGACTACGCCATCGCACGCAACATGTTGCTGCGGGTCAAGGGCGTGCCCTTGTTCTATCTGCCGCTCATCTACTACCCGATCAAGGATGACGAACGCGCCACCGGATTCCTGTTGCCCACCTACGGCAATTCAACGCTGCGGGGACAGGCGATCAGCAACGCCTTCTTCTGGGCGCTCGGCCGCAGCCAGGACGTCACGCTGTTCCATGACTGGTTTACCAACACCGGACAAGGCGCGGGCGCGGAATACCGCTACGTCGCCGGCCAGGGGTCGTACGGCAATGTGAAGTTCTATCGCCTTGACCAGCACCAGGCCGAGTTCCGGCAGGGTGATGGCCGCGTCAACGTGCTGCCGTCGCAGATCTCGTACCAGATTGTCGGCACCGGCAACCAGGCGCTGGGGCAGACGATCCGGATGCACGAACGCGTCGACTACGCGTCGGACCTCGTGACCAAGCAGCTCTATCAACAGAACATCTACCAGGCCTCCAATGCGACGCGCAACGTCGAAGCCGGCCTGTCTGGCACGTGGGGCGGCCTCAGCTCGAGCGCCTTGTTTCAGCGCACCGAAACGTTCACCGGTGTAGATACCTCGCAGCTCTATGGGAGCACCCCGCGAATCACCGCCGCCCTCGCGCCGCGACGCCTGTTCGGGCTGCCTCTCTACGGATCGGTCAACAGCGAATACGCCTACCTGCCCTATCGAAGGATCGAGAAAGGCCAGGTCACGTCCGACACGAGCCTCGCGCGTATGGACCTGGCGCCGGCGGCGCAGATGGCGCTCTCGAGGCTCAGCTTCCTGACCGTGAACTCGACGGTCTCGTATCGCACCACCTATTACAGCCGCACCACAGATGCGAAGGATCCGTTCCTGCGCCGATTCATGACGATGCGCTCCGACATTATCGGACCGGTGTTCGCGAAGATTTGGGATACGCCTGGGAGCGGCTTCAGCGAGCGTATGAAGCACGTCATCGAGCCGGCGTTCACGGTCGACTACGTCACGAACTTCGCCAACGGCGGGCGCACGCCGATTGTGGGTGACGCATCGGACCGCGTCATCGGTGGCTCGGGCCGCTTCACCTACGGGCTGAACAACCGGTTCTTCTACCGGGCCCGCACGACCGACGGCACGCCCGGTTCAACCGTGAATTACCTGAGCGTCGGCATTCAGCAGACGTACTACTCGAATCCCTTGTCGAGCCTGACCGACTCGAACTACGTCAGCTCGTCGTATCACCGCAACCCAACGGACCTCTCCAACGTGGCGCTCAACGTCCGGGTCACGCCGAGGAACGGCATGGATGCCAACACCAAGTTCGAATACGACGTCCAGGGTAAGGGACTGCAGGTCATCACCACGGGCCTGAGCGCGCTCTGGGGCAGCGCCGCGTCCGGCACCAGCACCGCCACTGTCAGTTTCAGCCGCAACCGGCCCGAGTCGAGCAAGACGTCGACCGGGTCGTTCGGCGGGGGCACGGTCCTGAGCTTTCTGCAGGGACGCGTGAAGAGCGGCTACTCGCTGACGTGGGATCTCGCACAGTCCGCGCTGCTGAACCAGGCCGTCTCGCTGTCATACCTTGCGCAGTGCTGCGGCATCCAGGCAGACTTTCAGAAGTACAAGTATCCTCAGAACATTGGTCCGATTTCGTCGGATCGCCGCTTCAACGTATCGTTTGTGCTCGCCGGGCTCGGCACCTTCTCGAATTTCTTCGGTGCCTTCGGTGGACTGATGGGAGTAGGACCGTAACGTGAAAGGGTTGATTCTCAGTGGTGGTAAAGGGACGCGCCTGCGTCCCCTGACATACACCAGCGCCAAACAGCTCGTCCCGGTCGCCAACAAGCCGGTGCTCTTTTACGGGATCGAGGCGATCGCCGCGGCCGGCATCAAGGAAATCGGCATCGTCGTCGGTGACACGCACGCGGAAATCCGGGCCGCCGTCGGCGACGGCTCGCGGTGGGGCGTTCGCGTCACCTACATCGAACAGGACGCGCCTCGCGGACTCGCGCACGCCGTGAAGATCAGCGAGCCCTTCATCGGCACCGATCCATTCGTGATGTACCTGGGCGACAACCTGCTGAACAAGGGCATCACCCACTTCGTCGAGGAGTTCGCGCGCGAGAAACCGGCCGCGCAGATCCTGCTCGCCCGCGTCCCGGACCCGCAGATGTTCGGCGTCGCCGAGCTCCGCAACGGCACCGTCGTCAGGCTCGTCGAGAAGCCGAAAGAGCCGATCGGCGACCTGGCACTGGTCGGCGTCTACATGTTCGGTCCCGAGGTCTTCGAGTCGGTTAACCGCATCAAGCCGAGCTTCCGCAACGAGCTCGAGATCACCGACGCGATCCAGGACCTGATCGACCGCGGCCTCACCGTCCGGCCCCACATCGTCGACGGCTGGTGGAAGGATACGGGCAAGCTCGAAGACATGCTCGAGGCCAACCGCTTGATCCTCGATACGCTGGAACGGCGCATCGACGGATCCGTGGATGCGGCGAGCCGCGTCGAAGGCAAGGTCGTGATCGAAGAGGGCGCGGTGGTGGAGCGATCGGTCATTCGCGGCCCGGCCATCATCGGACGCAACGCACGCATCGTGCACGCGTATGTCGGACCGTTCACCTCGATCATGAATGACGTGGAAATCCAGGACTCGGAGATCGAGCACAGCATCGTGCTCGAAGGCTCCTGCGTCCGTGACCTGGCCAATCGGGTGATCGACAGCCTGATCGGCCGCAACGTGCGGATCTACCGGGAACCCGTCAAGCCAAGCGCATACCGCTTCATGCTGGGAGACAATTCGGAAGTGGGAATCAGGTGGTGAGATGAGCAAGCCGACGGCATACACGGAAACGGTCGTGAAGCACCCGCGGATTCACGACCTGAAGACGAAGGCGCTCCGTCTCATTCCCGACGAGCGGGGCTGGCTGATGGAGATCCTGAGGGTCGACGACACCGAGTTCGACACCAAGTTCGGACAGGTCTACATGTCGGCCACCTACCCGGGCGTCGTCAAGGCGTGGCACTACCACAAGAAGCAGATCGATCATTTCGCCTGTGTCGCCGGCATGGTGAAGCTCGTGCTGGTCGACACCCGTCCCGATTCGCCGACCAATGGCGCGGTCAATGAGTTCTACCTGGGCACGCAGAACCCGACGCTGGTCGAGGTCCCCAACCTCGTCTACCACGGGTGGAAGTGCATCAGCACCGACGTGGCAATGGTGATCAACGTGCCGACCGAGCCGTACAGCTACGCGGATCCCGACGAATTCCGGCTGGCGCCGCATGAGACGCTCCCCTACGACTGGACGCGCAAGGATGGTTGACGTCCTCGTCACCGGAGGCGCCGGCTTCATCGGCAGCAACTTCGTCCGCTACGCGCTGGCGACGCACGCCGACTGGCGGATCACGACGCTCGACAAGCTGACCTACGCCGGACGCCGCGAGAACCTGCACGACGTGATGGACAACCCGCGCCATGCCTTCGTGCACGGCGACATCGGGGATGCGGCCGTCAGCGGACCTCTCGTCGAAAAGGCCGCGATCGTCGTCCACTTCGCCGCCGAGACGCACGTCGATCGATCGATCCTGGCGGCGGGTGAATTCATCCGCACCGACGTCGAGGGAACCTTCGTGCTGCTCGAGGCCGCGCGGCGCGCCGCCGGGCTGACACGCTTCGTGCAGATCTCGACCGACGAGGTCTACGGCAGCGTCGCCAGCGGCGCGAGCCGTGAAACTGACGAACTGAAGCCGCGGAATCCGTATTCGGCGAGCAAGGCTGGCGCCGACCGCCTCGCCTACAGCTACTGGGCCACCTACGACGTGCCGGTCATTGTCACGCGCGCGTCGAACAACTACGGCCCGTACCAGTTTCCCGAGAAGGTCATCCCGCTGTTTGTCACCAACGCGATCGATGACATCCCCGTTCCGCTCTACGGCGACGGCCGCAACGTCCGCGACTGGTTGCACGTGGACGACCATTGCCGCGCGATCGACCTGCTGATCGAGCAGGGTACCAGCGGCGAGGTCTACAACATCGGCGGCGGCAACGACGTCATGAACGTCGACCTCACGCACCGCATCCTCGACGGGCTCCGCAAGCCGGCGTCGCTGATCAAGCCGGTGGCCGACCGGCCAGGTCACGATCGCCGCTACTGCGTCGACACGACCAAGCTGCGAGGGCTGGGCTGGCAGCCACAGGTGCCGTTCGAAGACGGATTGCGCGACACGATCGAGTGGTACCGCCGCAACGAATGGTGGTGGCGGCCGATCAAAGAGAACGATCCGGCCTTCAAGGCGTACTACCAGGCGCAGTACGGCCGCACGACATAGACGGTGACGGGCCCAACGCTTGTCACGGGTGCGGCGGGATTCGCTGGCAGCCACCTGATCGAGCACCTGTCGGCGCGCGGCCCTCTCGTCGCGTGGACCCGCAACGCGGTTCCTGCATCGATCGCGTCGATGGCCTCGTGGAGGAGGATCGACCTCCTCGACCGCGACGCCGTTCGCGACGCCATCTCGAAGCTCAAGCCGTCGGTCGTCTATCACTGCGCCGGCGCGCCGCACGTCTCTCATTCCTGGCAGAACACGGCCGACTCGCTGTCGAGCAACGTGCTCACCACGCACTACCTGCTCGACAGCCTGCGACGCGCCCACGTCGAATGCCGCGTGCTGATCACCGGATCCGCGATGGTCTACGCCTCGTCAACGACGCCGATTACCGAGGCGCATCCGGTTCGCCCCTCGAGTCCCTACGGGTTGAGCAAACTGGCGCAGGAGCAGCTCGGCGTGCGCGCGGTCCGCGAGGACGGCATCGACGTGATCGTCACGCGGTCCTTCAACCACACCGGCCCGCGCCAGAGCGCCGACTTTGCCGCGCCGGGAATGGCGAAGCAGGTGGCGCTCGTCGAGCGCGGCGCGCAGGCGGCGGTCAAGGTCGGCAACCTCGATGCGCAGCGAGACCTCACCGATGTTCGCGACACCGTTCGCGCGTACGCGTTGCTCGCCAACGCCGGGACCCCGGGAGAGGTCTACAACGTGTCCTCAGGCATGGCGCGCCCGATTCGCGCCGTGCTGGATGGACTCATCGCCCGCGCGCGGACGAAGATTCCGGTCGAGACCGATCCGGAGCGCGTCCGTGCGCATGACGTGGCCATCCTCGTTGGCGACTCCACCCGCCTCCACACCGCCACCGGGTGGTCTCCGGTGATTGGCTTCGACCAGATGCTCGACGACCTCCTGGAATACTGGCGAGCCGAAGTCGCGCGACCGCCCCACTCCTGACCGTCGTTCATCCTCGGCGCTGTGATAGACTTCGCGGCGAACATATGGCGAATGTCATCTGATTCGCGTGGAATCTGCGCCACTTCTCTTCGATCTCGGGAAGCCCAAGCCGACCACCCGCCAGATAGCCGACCTGATCAAAGCCGGCGGCGCCGATGCGCTCACCGACGCGGTGCTTCGCGCCGACGCCGCCCGGTACCAGGAGGTCCATTGCCGT
>CAMCNL010000028.1 GCA_945876205.1 Candidatus Sulfopaludibacter sp. SbA3 | reverse complement strand
CGATGACCGACGCGCAGAAGGCGGCGCTCGCCGAGGTGCGAAGCATCTACGAAGCGAAACTCGCCGAGCAGGAGATCCTGCAGCAGGCGGCGATGAACGCCCACCTCGCCGCCGACCCCACAGAGCTCGACGAGATCGGCCGCCAGTTCCGGCGCGAGCGCGAGCGGCTCGCCTCCGAGCGCGACGCCAAGCTGGAGAAGATCCGCCGAGGCGAGGCGTGACCATCGCGCGCCGCGACTTCCTGTGGACCGTGGCCGGCGTCGCCGCCGCCGCGCAATTCGAAAAGGTGTCCGCCCAAGCCGCGGCTCAGGCCGCGCCCTCGTTCATGTATGTCGGCAGCTTCACCGCGGCCGATCGCGGACATGGCGACGGCATCATCGTCTATCAGCGAAATGCCTCCGGCCGCTGGGCAGAGATCCAGCGCGTGAAGGATCTCGAGAATCCCTCCTTCCTGATCATCGATGCACAGCAACGCCACCTCTACACGGTGCACAGCGACGGCGATCAGGCCAGCGCCTACCGGATCGATCCGGCCACCGGCCACCTGACGCTCATCAATCATCAGCCGACCGGTGGAAAGAACGGCGTCCACCTGGCGATCGACGCCACCGGCAAGGTGCTCGTCGTCGCCAACTACGCGACCGGCACGCTCGCCGCGCTGCCGATCAACGCCGACGGTTCGCTCGCCGCGCTCAGCGATCTCGCAACGCTGCCCGGCACACCGGGACCGCACCGGGTCGAGCAACCCAACTCGCGCCCTCATCACTGCCCGTTCGACCCGAGCCGCACGTTCATCGTCGTGCCCGACAAGGGGCTCGACAAGGTCTTCGTCTTCCGTCTCGACGCCGCCGCGGGCAAGTTGATTCCGAACGACCCGCCCTGGGTGGTGGCCCGGGCCGGCGCCGGACCGAGGCATGTCGACTTCCACCCCAGCAAGCCGTACGCGTACGTCCTCAACGAGCTCGACTCGACGATGACGACGTATCAGTTCGATTCAAGCCGCGGGGTGCTGAAGCCGATCCAGATCGTTCCGACGACGCCGGCGAGCCACACAGGGGCCAATACAGCCGCCGAGATCGCCGTCACGCGCTCCGGACGCTTCGTCTACGCCTCCAATCGCGGGCACAACAGCATCGTCATCTTCGCGATCGACGCCGCGACGGGCACGCTGACGCCCGTCGGCTGGGAGTCCACGCAAGGGATGACGCCGCGCTACTTCGGCCTCGATCCGGCCGGCGCCACGCTCTACGCGGCCAACCAGGCGAGCGATTCAGTGGTCGCCTTTCGGGTCAACCAGCAATCGGGCCGGCTCACGCCGACCGGCGAAATCCTGCCCACGCGAACGCCCTGCACAATCGCCTTCCGTTGACGCTAGAATCGCGTCGCCACACTTAAAGCGCCACTCAAGGGAGAGAACCATGATCCGCTCAGTCTGTATCGCCGCTGTCGCCGCTCTGTCGATCGTTATCGCCGGCAGCGCCGGACACACTGTCTCCGCCCAAGCCACGTCCGCGCAGGCCGCGTTGACGTCCGGAGGGCCGGTGGATCCGGCGCTGCTCGAGGATCTCGCCTCGGCCTACCGCGTGCTGGCCAACCAGGGCATCATCGACGGCTACGGTCACGTGAGCGTGCGGCACCCGGGCAACCCGAATCGCTACCTGATGTCGCGCTCGCTCGGGCCCGCCCTGGTGACGCCCGCCGACATCATGGAGTTCGACCTCGACTCGACGCCGATTGACCCCAAGGGGCGCAACGCCGTGCTCGAGCGGTTCATTCACGGCGAAATCTTCAAGGCGCGGCCCGACGTGATGGTGGTCATCCACAGCCATGCGCCGTCGGTGGTGCCCTTCAGTATCACCAACGTACCGCTGCGGCCGGTCTTCCACATGGCGACCCTTCTCGGCGTCGGTGGAGGCGCCGTGCCGGTGTGGGATTCGCGTTCGGTGAAGGAGCCGGCGGCGGCCGCGCTGCTGGTGCGCACGCCCGCCATGGGCAAGTCGCTGGCGGCGACGCTGGGCAAGCGGCCGGTGGCGCTGCTCCGGGGACACGGCAACGTCGTGGTCGGGCCCAACATCCCGGTCACCGTACGGCAGGCGATCTATACGGAAGTGAACGCCAAGCTGCTGCTCGCCGCGCTGAGCCTGGGCGGTCCGGTGACCTACGTCTCTGACGAGGAAACCGCGGCGGTCGAAAAGACGCCCGGCGACGTGATGCGCGGCTGGGAGCTCTGGAAGCGCGAGGCGGCGCTCGCGGCGAAGTAGACGGCACCGCCATGAGCGTCACCGATCCAACCCGCCGCGACGTCCTGCTGGGACTCGCGGCCGCACCGCTCCTGATACGAACGCTGATGTCTCAAACGTCCTCCTCATCGCTTTGTTTCACCGGCGCCGTCGAGATGGCGCGGTTGATTCGCACGAAGAAGCTGTCGGCGCGTGAAGCGCTGACAGCGCACCTCGAGCAGATTGCTCGCGTCAACCCGAAGGTCAACGCCATCGTCACGCTCGTGCCGGAGCTGGCGGCCGCCGCGGCTGCCAGGGCCGACGAGATGCAGGCGCGTGGCGAGACCCTGGGTGCGCTGCACGGCCTGCCCGTGGCGCACAAGGATCTGCTCGAGACGCGCGGCATCCTCACGACCTTTGGATCGCCGCTCTACAAGGACTACATCCCCACCGAGGACGACATCCTCGTCGATCGAATGCGCCGCGCGGGCGCAATCATTATCGGCAAGACCAACACGCCGGAATTCGGTTCCGGATCGCAGACGTTCAACACCGTGTTCGGCGCGACACGCAATCCCTACGACCTGACCAAGACCTGCGGCGGATCGTCCGGCGGCGCCGCCGTGGCGCTGGCGTGCGGACTGGTACCGGTCGCGAGCGGCTCCGACACGGGTGGCTCGCTGCGAAACCCCGCCGCGTTCTGCAACGTCGTCGGCTTCCGGCCGTCGGTCGGCCGCGTGCCGAATCCGAAGGCGGCGTTTGCGTGGCTGACGCTGAGCACCTCCGGCGTCCTCGCGCGCTCGGTGGAGGATCTGGCCTTCTCGCTGAGCACGGTCGCCGGTCCCGACCCTCGGTCGCCACTCTCGATCAACGAACCGGGAGCCGTCTTCGCGCGTCCGCTCGGTCGCAGCTTCAAAGGCGTCCGCGTCGCATGGTTCAAAGATCTCGGCGGCGCGCCTTTCGATCCGCGCGTCCGCACCGTCATCGACGCGCATCGCAAGACCTTCGAATCCCTCGGCTGCAGCGTCGAACAGGCCGAGCCCGACTTCGCGCCGGCGGAGATCGCCTTCCGCATCCTGCGCGCATGGAACACGGCGAATGCCTACGGCGCGCGCCTTCGCGAACATCCGGACGCGTTCAAGGACGTGCTCAAGGGTGAGATCGAGGAAGGCCTGCGACTGACGGGCAGCGACGTCGCCCGCGGAGAAACCGCCCACGCCCTGCTCTGGCGGCGCTTCCAGGCGTTCCTCGAGAAGTACGAATATTTCGTGCTGCCGACGACGCAGGTGCCGCCCTTCGACATCAACATGCCCTACCCCATGGAGATCGCGGGGGTGAAGTTCGACAGCTACATCGACTGGATGAAGTCGTGCTGGTACATCTCCGCCACCGGAAACCCCGCGGCCTCGGTGCCCGCCGGCTTCACGCCTGAAGGGCTTCCCGTCGGCATCCAGATCGTCGGCCGCAACAAAGAGGATTTCAGCGTGCTGCAGATGGCGCACGCCTTCGAAGAGGCGACCGGCTTCGGCAAGCGGCGCCCGTCCATTGCGTAAATACCGTCAGAGGAGCGTTCTTATGAAAACGACACTACAACTCGCTCTCGTCATCGGGTCGATTGTGGCCGTCGCCGCGGCGGCGACCGTACGCGCGCAGGTGGTCGCCGGACATGTGGTGACCGGCGGCACGCCGCAATACCGCGTCGATCCGTTCTGGCCGAAACCGCTCCCCAACCGGTGGAGCATGCAGCAGGTCACCGGCATCTCCGTCGATTCGATGGACCACGTCTGGTTTCTGAACCGCGGAAACTTGCCCGAGCCTGACGAGATTGGCGGCGACGGCACGCCGATGCCGCAGTTGTGCTGCGTTCGCGGTCCCGAGCTGATCGAGCTCGATCAGCAGGGCAACGTCGTCAGTTCGTGGGGCGGCGCGAAGCACCCGTCGTGGCCCGCCGGGCTGCAGACGGTGATCGCCGACTCGAAGGGCTTCATCTGGATCAGCGGCACGCAGCCGCAGGACAGCATCATCAAGTACACCCGCGACGGCAAGGTTGTCTGGGACTTCGGCCATCGTCCAACGCCCGAGCAGGCGAAGATGCCGGAGAACAACCAGGAGACGGCCTTCCTCGTGAACAAGGGCCGCTTCCAGCTCGACGAGGTCGGCAACGAGCTCTACATCATTCAGCAGAAGCGCGTCGTGGTGTACGACGCGTCCACCGGCGCGTTCAAGCGCGGCTGGGGCGGGCACGGGATGCCGCTCAGCGAGGTGTCGAACATGCCGATCCCCGGCTACCAGTGGACCGGCGGGCCGCCGCCCGAGGAAAAGAACTTCGTGCCCGAGCTGCACTTCGTCGAGATTTCGAAAGACCGGAAGGTTTACATCGGCGAGCGCGGGCAGAACCGGATCCAGGTATTCACCACCGACGGCAAGTGGCTGCAGGACATCATGGTCTCGCCCAACACGCCCGCGCGCGGGTGCGGCGGCGTCGCCTCTGTCAAAGGCTCACCGTGCGGGACGACCTACAAGCTGGCGATTTCCAAGGACCCGCAGCAGAAGTATCTCTTCGTCGCCGACGGCCACAACTTCGTGATCTGGATGATCGATCGCCAGAGCGGCAAGACGCTCGGCAACTTCGGCGGCAACGGCCGGCTGGCCGGACAGCTCCACTTCCCCAACGCCGTCGCGACCGACTCGCGCGGCAACATCTACACGGGCGAAGTCGATACCGGGAAGCGCATCCAGAAATTCGCCCCGGTCATGGCGGGTCGGTAGCTCAGCGCCCCGTCAGGTCACGAGCCGGATGGAGCGCGAGTTAACAGCCGGACCTTCGCGGTGATGACGTCGTCTCGACCGTGTTTGGGATGCCGGTGGCACAGGTCGTACTGGGCCTGGCTGCCGACATCCCACCATGGCAGATTCTGCGATGCGTGACAGGTCCGCGGGTGGCATGAACGGCAACGTGTGGGGCCCCACGCGGCGATCCACCCGGCCATCCCGGTGCGCCTGCACTGGTACGCAGTTCGCTGGGGACATGCCTTGTGGCCGATGCTCCTCAGAGTCCCATCGTCGTTCCGGTCCCGCTTTCGGAGAACAATCCCCGCTCAGTGCTCGGCGATGGCCGCAAGCAGGCCTCGCGGTCCACTCAGAAAGAAGTTAGACGGATTCACGGGCATCCGCGACGGCAAGAATCTACCACCACCATCGAAGGACAAGATGGCACGCTTCGCAGATTTGGAGGACATCGCCTGGCGATTCACTGCGTGTCGTCTTTCTCCAGAAGAGTGGACGCATCGCACGCATCTCGCGGTCGGGATGTGGCATGTGCAGCGGTATGGAACAGCAGAGGCGCTGGCCAAGCTACGAACGGGCATTCGGAGTCTCAATGAAAGCCACGGGACGCCCAATTCTGCCACCCGCGGCTATCACGAAACCATCACCAGAGCGTACGTCCAATTGCTGTCGGCGTCTTACGACGCCTGCCCATCGACAATGCCGTTGGCTGAGCGCGTGACTCGACTCTTCGATGGCCCCGTGGCCGAGAGGGACGTACTCCTTCGCTTCTACTCGCGTGAGCGCCTAATGTCGGCTGACGCGCGGGCCGGGTGGCTGGAGCCCGACATTCCTGCCGCTGCGGGTGGAGAAGATTCTTGAAGCCCCAACCGAAGGCGAGCTCGAATCGGGACCGACCGCCTGACCAGCAAATGGAGGCCGACGCGGGCCGCTGTCTGTGCGATCATGCCGCCGCGTCCGCGCGGCTCATTTGCGAGCGTTATGCCGCCTGGGCACCGACCGGCTCGGCCAGGACATATTGGTGGGCAGGATGCTCATGAACGATGAAGCGCTCTGGGGCGTCGGTTGACAGGGACGGGATACTCGATGACGACAAGGGATGTACGGCGACGATGCCGATGACTTGGATCACGCGGGCCGCCGTCGCGATCGCGATGGGCCTCACAGCTTCCGCGGGAGCGCAGCCCATTCAACCCACGGCGGACTGCCGCGTCACCGATCTGATGCCCTCGTTCTGGCCGTACTGGGAGGCGGCCCGAGACGCCGAGCCCACCGACCAATATCGTCTTTTCACCCAGATGCTGGGTGCGCCCAACGCAGAAGTGTATGACAGCATTCTGCGAGGGCTACCGATCAACGCGGACGAGCTCGTTCCACGGGCGATGCGGCTGATGCGGCCCGTCGAGCCGACCGTGCGTGTGCTGAGCGACCAGCTCGCGGCGGATCTGCCGCGCCAGTTAGCGCTGTTCAGGGAGTCGTTCCCTGATTTCCGCTGCACGGCGCCAGTCTATTTCCTGTTTGCGGCAGGCGCGTTCGACGGGGCGACGCGTCAGGTCGGCGGCCGTACCGCGCTGCTCTTCGGCCTAGACGTCATCGCCCAGGTCCACGGCGAGCGGTTGACGCCCCTCGTCGTCCACGAGCTGTTCCATCTGCACCACAACGCGGTGGTCCCGAACGCTCCGGACCGGCTCTATTGGGCGGTGTGGAAAGAAGGCCTCGCCACGTACGTCAGTCGTCGGCTGAATCCAGACGTGGCCGAGACGCAGGTGTGTTGTCTGCCGGACGTCCCCGCGGTGACCGCCGCTATGCCCACGTTGATTCCGGAGCTGTTGTCACAGCTGGACAGCGAGCGGCAAGCGGACTACGCGCGATATCTTCTCGGTGGCGCGATGGATATCCCGGCCCGATCCGGCTACTACCTCGGGTATCGCGTGGCGGCGCAGCTGGGCGAGGGCCGGTCGCTTGCGGAGCTGGCGCGCATGCCACCAGAGGCCGTTCGGCCCCTGCTGGAGTCGGCGCTCCGCGCACTCCGCTAAGCGTGCCACGATGTGCCCGGACGACCGACTGATCTCATGCACGAGTTTTCGAGGCGGACCGCGCGCGGCGTTGCCCCGGCATCGGCTGGCATTCCTGGCGGACTGGAAATCGCAGAATTCGGATTCATGCCCGTCCTTGTGATGCCCGAATCGACCATTCGAGACACGGGGGCGCAGGACGACGACATGACGCTCGTCCTCCGCGGGGCCAACCTGATCGATGTCGCGCGTGCAACATGGGATCAGATATCCGTTGTCCTTGAAGTGCCCGAGCTGCACTTCGTCGAGATTTCGAAAGACCGCAAGGTCTACATCGGCGAGCGCGGGCAGAACCGGATCCAGGTATTCACCACCGACGGCAAGTGGCTGCAGGACATCATGGTCTCGCCCAACACGCCCGCGCGCGGGTGCGGCGGCGTCGCCTCTGTCAAAGGCTCACCGTGCGGACCGACTCGCGCGGCAACATCTACACGGGCGAAGTCGATACCGGGAAGCGCATCCAGAAGTTCGCGCCGGTCATGGCCGGCGGCCGATAAGCGTTCAGCGGCGCTTGGTGCAGTCGAGACGGGCAGGGTACACTGACCGTCTCGATTGCCGACACCAGAGTTTCAGTACACGGGCACTGCCCTTCTCTTGTTCGTCCTCGCCGGAGCGATGTCACCCGCCGGCGCGCAGACGCCACCTTCCGCCGAGGAGAGCTTCCTCGCGCGATGGCTCAACGTACAGGGCGCGACCGTCGCCATCCGGCACCGCGACGCGACGAGCAGCGCCGGCGTCGTCACGGCCAACCAGCTTCAGCATCGGGAAACGCTCAGGGGACGCCTGAAGTTCGACCAGCGCGGACGCTACGCGCTGACGTTCGGTCTCTTCACCGGCCCGAGGTTTTCCGGCGGTTGGGACAATACCGGTTGGGGCATCAACGACGCGCAGAAGAACCTGGCCGTGCGGGCGCTCTACGTCGCGGCTCGTCCGGTCGAGGGCGTCGACGCCGAGGCGGGCGGCCTCTACATCGCGCGGGGTGAATCGACAGAGATCACCAGCTACGACGAGGATGGCTACATCACCGGCGAGCGGCTGCGCATCCGGCGTCCTGCGGAGCTGTTCTTCGACGAGATCTCCGCGACCAACGCGTATTTCACGGCGAGCATCGAGCACGTCGCGGTCAGCAAGCGGCTGAGGCACATCGACGAATCCAACTACCAGCAGTTTCTGCTCGCAAAGCGCGTCGGCAAGCGCGTTGCCGTCTCTGCCGACTACACGATTGAGACCGGACGCCGGACGTGGCGCGAGGCGATGCGACTCAACATCCGCGAGGCCCGCGTCATCGATTCCGTGATCCTCGAGAACTATCAGCGCACCAATGCGAGTGCGGCGTCAGGCTTCGCAGTGACGATGGAAAAGGCGGTCACCAAGAGGCTGGACGTCAACGGCGGCTACGCGCGAATCGATCCGGCATACGGCGCGCTCAATAGCGATCGGTTCACCATCGGCCGGCGCGTCTACGGCATGGCGACCTACGCGCTGCCGAAGGACCTTGCCGCATCCGTCTTCATCACCAACGCCGTCGGCCGGCAGGGTGCACTGCCGCAGCGAAGGCTGAGCATTGTCTCGCTGACCTACAACGCGCTGCCGGCGCTGCGGCGAGCGGGCCTGCGCTGACGGCAAGGAGATGAGCGTGCCGCACACCTTCCAGCTCGGTCTCGACACCTTCGGCGACGTCACCCTCGACTCGAACGGCACGCTGAAGTCTCACGCGCAGACGCTTCGCGACGTCGTCGCCGAGGCGATGCTCGCCGATCGGGTCGGCGTCGATGCGATCGGCGTCGGCGAACACCATCGTGCCGATTTCTCGATCTCGGCACCGGAGGTGATGCTGGCGGCCATCGCCGGCAAGACCGAGCGCATCCTGCTCGGATCGGCGGTGACCGTGCTCAGCACCGATGACCCGGTCCGCGTGTTCGAGCGCTTCTCTACCCTGAACGCCGTATCGAACGGCCGCGCTGAAGTGATTCTTGGACGAGGATCGTTCACGGAGTCGTATCCGCTGTTTGGCTTCGACCTGCAGAACTACGACGAGCTGTTCGAAGAGAGGCTGGCGCTCTTCGCCGAGTTGCTGAAGGGCGGCCCGGTGAACTGGAGCGGCCGCACCCGAACACCGGTCACGGGTCAGACCGTGTATCCGACGATCGACAATGGCCCGCTTCGCACCTGGGTCGGTGTCGGCGGCAGCCCTGAGTCAGTCGTCCGCGCGGCGCGCTACGGCCTGCCGCTCACGCTCGCGATCATCGGCGGCAGCCCGCAGCGTTTCAGGTCGTACGTCGATTTGTATTACCAGTCGCTGGAGAAGTTTGGGCATCCCCGGCAGCCGATTGCCGTGCACTCACCTGGCTACGTCGCCGACACGGACGAGCAGGCCAAGGATGATCTGTGGCCCCACTACCAGGCGATGATGACGCGCATCGGCGGAGAACGCGGATGGCCGCCGCCGACGCGCGCGCAGTTCGAGCGTGAGGCCAGCCCTCACGGCGCGCTGTGCGCCGGCGCCCCTGAGACCGTCGCCGCCAAGATCGCCAACACCGTGCGATCGTTGGACCTCTCGCGGTTCAACATGAAATACAGCAACGGCACCCTGCCCCACGAAAAATCGATGCGCAGCATCGAGCTGTTCGGGACGAAAGTCGCGCCGCGAGTACGCGAGCTCCTGCAGGGCGCCGCAACACGAGAATCCAACGTATAGTCGTCAGAAGGGGATAAACGGCATCAAACTCAGCCGTATTACGCTGGCGTCAGTGGTTGCTCCTGTAGTTGAGAATGATGGAGAGTGACTCGTGAGAATACGTCCGGCGCTGCTCATCGCCTTGCTTCCGTGGGCCATCGCCGGTCAGGACCTGACCCACCCAAGGAACACGCTGCCAGCCGTGGCGACCACCAAGCTCTCGACAAGCCTGAAACAGGCGTCTACACATCCACGGCACGTGTGGCGCGACACCGCGTCGATCAATCCCGACGACACGGTGAACGCCTACGTGGAGATTGCTCAAGGCGACCGGCGCAAGTGGGAGTTCGACATGGGCGCCAACGCGCTGGCGATCGACCGGACAATCGCCGAGGATGTCGGCGGCTACCCGATCAACTATGGATTCGTGCCGCAGACCGTGTCCTATGACGGCGATCCGTTCGATGCCTTGGTACTCGGACCGGCGATCGCGGGTGGCACCCTCGTGCGCGGCGTCATCGTCGGCTTGATGCTGATGGAGGACGAGAAGGGGCTGGATTCGAAAGTCGTGCTGTCGCGAACCAATCGCAACGGCCGAGCGATTCACACACTCACGCCCGAGATTCAGCGCACTGTCGCCGACTACTTCAACCGCGACAAGCAGAACGAACCGAACGCGTTCGGCAGCGTTCCGGGCTGGGGGTCAGTCGCCGATGGACTCACATGGGTGACGACGACCCACAAGTTCTTCCAGGAGTGCCGCGAGCGTGCCGGCGCTCCGTGTCAGGTGAAACTCAGCCTCCCGTAGGCCGGGTCCTTTTGGACCCGGCGCTCAGTTCGGGGTGAATCGCTGCACCCGCTCGCCGTTGAACACTTCCCCGGTGTAGATGTTGCCCTTCGAATCGACGGCGATCATGTGCAGGCCGTACCACTGGCCGCCGTTCTCGCCCATGCTGCCCATCTGGCCGACGACCTTGCCGTCTTCGCGATTCAGGAACCAGACGTGGTTGTTGGTGAGATCCGAGATGAACAGGTACTTCTGCGCCTTGTCGGGCGAGAAGCCGACGCCGCCGGTCGAACCGCCCTCCCCCGTTGACGGGGCGAGGATGAACTCCTTCACGAACTTCCCCTGCTTGGTCGTCACGTGGATGCGATTCGCGTTGCGATCGGCGGCGTAGACCAGGCCGTCGTTGGAGAAATTGATCGTGAGATGCCCGGCAAACTCTTTCGGCATCGGCCCGTTGGGCGTATACCGGTGGTCCGCGTTGTTGGTGCTGATGTCGGCGAGCGCATGTCCGTATGCGCCCCAGCCGCGCTTGAACGCCAGGGTGTTGAGGTCGAACACCAGGACGCGTCCGGCGAGGTAATTGTCAGCGACGTACACTTCGCCAGCCGCCTCGTCGATCCGGATCTCCTCGATGCCGCCGACGATCATCGGCGTCGACGGCGGATACGTGGCGCGATAGGCCGCGATCGCCGCGGCGCGGGCGGCCGGATCCGGCTGAGGACCCCGCGCGGGTGGCGCCGGAAACGTCCCGTTCGGTCCGGCACTGCCGCGGCCAGGTACACGCGGCGGCCTGGCGACATACACGTCGGCGCCCGTCGTCCCGCCGCCCTGCCCCGGTTCTCTTTCAGGTACGCGCGCGATCTCGGCGACCAGCTTCCCCGTCTTCGGGTCGTACTTCCGGACCGTGTCCTGGCCGATGTAGACGAAGCCCTTGCTGTCGACGTCCATGCCGTGACCCTGCGGCGCGTCGAATGAGCCGATGACGTTGCCGTTCTTGTCGATGTGAATCATCGACGGCGGCCGCACGCAGCAGTCCGCGGTCGGAGGCGTGAGCTCGGCGTGCAGCTCGAGATCCCGCAGGTCGTCGGGCCGGTTCAGCACCCAGACGTTGTCGTCCTTGTCGACCGCCAGCCCCGTGACGCCGCCCATCTTCCACTTGTTCGGCAGCGGCTTCGGCCAATCGGGATCGAACTTGTAGCGAGGCGCCGTCTGCGCCTGCGCCGGCCAGCCGCCGTAGGCGAGAAACACTCCCATCGCGGCGGCAACGATCAGGCCTCCGGCTCGAACGGTCCACGTGCGTGTCATGGCAGATCTCCCTTAAGAGTCCAGAGTCTACGCGATTTACAGCCTTCGCTTGACTGTTGCGCGTCCCCAGCACACACTCCCCCCGATTCGGATCTTCCCGAGGAGGACAGCTCGATGAACAGATGTCTCCGATACGTCGTGATCGTGGCCGCGTTGTGCGTCGTCGTGCCAGCGGCCGCACACGCGCAAGGAACCATTGCCGGCGCCGTCAAGGATACGTCCGGCGCGCTCCTGCCAGGCGTGACGGTCGAAGCGACCAGCCCGGCGCTGATTGAGAGGACCCGTGCGGTGGTCACCAACAGCGCGGGTCTCTATCGCATCGAGACGCTGCCGCCCGGTACCTACTCGGTCACGTTCACGCTCCCCGGATTCGGATCCGTGAAGCGCGAGGGCATCGAGATTTCCGGCACCTTCAACGCGACCATCGACGCCGATCTGCGCGTCGGCGAGGTCAGCGAGACGATCACGGTGACTGGCCAGGCGCCGATGGTCGACGTCCAGAGCTCGACGCAACAGCGCGTGCTCGACCGGCAGGTGCTCGAGAACATCCCGTCCGGGCGCACCACGCAGACGCTCGGCGCGCTGATTCCCGGCATGACGACCGCGAGCAGCTCCGGCGTCCAGAGCCAGGACATCGGCGGCAACACCGTCAGCATGACGGTTGGCCTGCGCCTGCATGGCGGCCGCGCCACCGATCAGATCTTCCTGCGCAACGGCACCCTGGTCACGGCGTCGGCCACCTCGGGGTTCGTCTCCCGCACCCAGCTCAATATGGTCGCGCAGCAGGAACTGGTGCTCGACACGGGCGGCGTCGGCGCCGAGTACGCCACCGGCGGCGTGCGCGTCAACATCGTCAACCGCGAGGGCAGCAACCAGTTTCACGGGGCGCTCTATGCCAGCTACGGCAATGGCTCACTGCAGGGCAGCAACTTCTCGCAGGCCTTGAAGGACAAGGGGCTGCGCACGCCCGACTCGATCAAGCGGAACTACGACGTCAATCCCGGCTTTGGCGGCGCCATTCTGAAGGACAAGGTGTGGTTCTTCGGCGCGGCGCTGATCAAGTCGACCGCCAACTACGCGGCCGATTCCTTCGTGAACAAGAACGCCAACAATCCGAATCTCTGGACCTACGTCCCCGATCTCGCCCAGCCTGGCTACAACGAGGCGTCGTCCAAGGGCGTTGAGTCGCGCGTCACCTACCAGGCCACGCGCCGGCAGAAGTTCGGTGTCACCTTCTCGCGGCAAGCCAACTGCGAGTGCCCCAGCACGGTGAGCGCGCTCAGACAGCCCGAGGCGGGCTACCGGGGCGAACAGACGCCGCAGAGTCTGCTCGTGACCGATTACACCTTCCCGATCTCGAATCGGCTCCTGCTCGAGGCCGGCGTCTCGCGCAACTACGGCGCCAGCAACCAGCTTCCGCCCACCGACCTGAACTCCCAGATGATTTCGGTGCTCGAACAGCAGGGCAACAACCGGTATCGCGCGTTTCCGAACTACCGCACCGGATTCAATTCGACCTGGCACCTGCGGAATGCCGTGTCGTACGTGACCGGCAGCCACGCCTTGAAGGCGGGCGCCAACCTCGACATGGGGCGGAACGTCCAGGGTCAGTTCACGGTGCAGCCGGTGGAATACCGGTTCAACAACGGCGTGCCCAATCGCCTGACGATGAGGGCGCTCAACCTGGTGGACAGCCGGGGCACGTGGGGCGGCGCGTTCGCGCAGGATGTGTGGACCCACGACCGGCTGACGCTGCGCTATGGGTTGCGATTCGACATCTTCACCGGCTGGTACCCTGACATCGTCCTGGGACCGACGCCGCTCACGCCGAACCGCAATGTCACGATCCCGGGCCGCAAAGACATCGTCGCGCTGAAGGACCTGTCGCCGCGCTTCGGCGGCGCCTACGACCTGTTCGGCTCGCAGCGAACCGCCGTGAAGTTCAGCCTCGGCCGCTATCTCGACCAGTTGGCCCCGGGCCATCCGCTGTTGTGGGAGTCGCAGAACCCCGGGCTCGCCGTCGTCACCTCGACGACGCGCAGTTGGGCCGACCGGAACACCAACTTCGTGCCCGACTGCGACCTGCTCAACCCCGCCGCCAACGGCGAATGCGGTGTGCTGGCCGATCCGAACTTCGGCAATGCACGCCAGACGACCGCCATCGATCGCAAGCTCACGCACGGATGGGGCAACCGTCAGTACAACTGGGAGTTCTCCACCGGCATCCAGCAACAGCTCGGGCGGGCGGCCGCGATCGACGTCAGCTACTTCCGGAAGTCGTACAGCAACTTCCTCGTCACCGACAACCGGGCGCTGAGTCCGCAGGACTTCGACAGCTTCTCGATCACCGCGCCGCGAGATCCGCGGCTGCCGGGCGGCGGCGGCTACGTCGTGTCGGGGCTCGACGTCAAACCCGACAAATTCAACGTGCCGGCTGACATTCTCATCTCGCCGGCCGGGAATTTCGGCAAGCAGTACGAGCGCTGGCAGGGCATGGATGTGGCGCTCAACCTTCGTCCGGGCGGCGGCGTGTTCCTGCAGGGCGGCGTCAGCACCGGCCGCACGGTCTCTGACAACTGCGAGGTGGTCGCCAAGGTGCCCGAGGCGCTGGTGAACGCGGAGGTCTTTGGATTTCTCGCCGCCGGTGTCACCCAGCCGCAGGGGTACTGCCACATCAAGACGCCCTTTCTGACGCAGGTGAAGCTGGTTGGCAGCTACGTCATCCCGAAGGTGGACATCCAGCTTGGCGCGGCGTTCCAGGACGTGCCTGGTGACGTGCAGTATGCGGAGTACGTCGTGACCAGTGCGGCGATCGCACCGTCGCTGGGCCGCCCGCTGGCCGGTGGCACCGCCAACCAGACGATCAACCTCGTGCAACCGGGCAGCATGTATAACGAGCGGCTGCACCAGCTCGATCTTCGCGTCGGCAAGATCTTCCGCTTCGGCCGCACCCGGACCAACGTCGGCATCGACATCTTCAACGCCCTGAACACCGACACGGTGATGGGGACCCAGCGCGCCTTTGACGCCTCGTGGCTCCGCCCGACATCGATCCTGCTCGCGCGCTTCGCCAAGATCAGCGCACAGATCGACTTCTAATATGGAAACAGGTACAACTCTGCCCGTGATGACGACGCTCCGCGCACTGGCCGTGCTCGCTGTGACGCTGGCAATGAGCCAGCCGTCACAGGGGCAGGTCGCTCAGCCTCGTCCGTCCGGCGGCGCGGCGCTCGAAACGATCGCGATCAGGCCCCCCTCCGTGTATGCGATCTTCGGCGCGGGCAGCAACATCGTGGTGCACGTCGGCGAGGATGGCGTCATCCTGGTCGACACCGGCTCGGCGGCGATGGCCGATCAGGTGCTCGCCGAGGTCAGGAAGATCAGCACGGCGCCGATCCGCCTGATCATCAACACCAGCGCGGATGCGGATCATATTGGCGGCAACGAGCGGATTGCGCGCGAGGGCGCCAGGCTGGATCCCCGTTCCGTGGAGCCGGGCGCCGAGGCGCTCGCCCATGAGAACGTCCTCAACCGCGTCAGTGCCCCCACGGGACAGCAGTCGACGTTTCCGGTCGGGAGCTGGCCCACCGACACCTACATCTCCAGGATCAAGTCGATGTACCTGAATGACGAAGGCATCCAGGTGATCCACCATCCGGCCGCGCACTCCGACGGCGACAGCGTCGTCTTCTTCCGCCGCGCAGACGTCGTCGTCACCGGCGACATCATGGATCTGCGGACGTTTCCCGTGATCGATGCCACACTCGGCGGCAGCGTCCAGGGCGAGCTCGACGCCCTCAATGCGCTGCTCGAACTCGCCATTCCTGCGATGCCGCTGATCTACAAGGAAGGCCGCACGCGGGTCATCCCCGGTCACGGCCGCGTCTCGGACCAGGCCGAGATCGTCGAGTACCGCGACATGGTCACCGTCATCCGCGACCGGATTCAGAGCATGAAGAACAAGGGCATGACGCTCGACCAGGTGAAGGCCGCCAATCCCACGCAGGGGTACCGCAACCGCTACGGCGCCGACACCGGTGCCTGGACGACCGACATGTTCGTTACAGCGGTTTACAACCAACTCACGCCGTCGAGGACCTTCTGATCGTGCTCACCCTACGTCGTCTCGCGATCGTCCCCGCGCTTGCCGTCTCCGTGTACCTGATGACGTCCTTGCCGCAGGCCCAGGGCCGAGGCGCTGCCCCAGCCGCGCCGCCGACGCCGCGGGCGACGGCGCCGATCGACCTGACCGGCTACTGGGTGGCCGTCATCTCCGAGGACTGGCGCTGGCGCATGGTCACGCCGCCCAAGGGCGACTACGCGAGCATTCCGCTCAACGTCGCGGGAAAGAATCTCGCCGACACCTGGGATCCCGCCAAGGACGAAGCGGCCGGCGAGCAGTGCAAAGCCTACGGCGCCCCAGGCGTGATGCGTGGTCCGACGCGCTTGCACATCACCTGGCTGGACGATGCGACGGTGAAGCTGGAAACCGACTACGGGATGCAGACGCGGCTCCTGCAGTTCCGCGCGCCACGCACAGCGGCGACCGCTGCCCCGTCGATGCAGGGGGTAACGACCGCGCAGTGGGTCTTCTCTGCGCGCGGCGGCGGCCGTGGGCCGCGGCCCGGCTCGATGAAGTCGGTCACGACGCGGCTGCGCCCCGGCTACCTGCGCAAGAACGGCGTGCCGTATAGCGCCAACACGGTCTTCACCGAGTTCTGGGATATCGTGCCCGGTCCCGCAGGCAGTCAGTGGCTAGTCGTCACCAACACGGTGGACGACGCGGCAAACCTGCAGACGCCGTGGGTGACGTCCGTGCACTTCAGGAAGGAAGCGGACGGCGCCAAGTGGGACCCGGCGCCGTGCTCGGCGAAGTTCTAACCTAAAGAACGCGCGCTCAGCCTATCTGCCAGACTCAGCGACCGTGCTGCCCTCGCCGGCGTCGTTGCAGGTCAGCGTCGGTGCAGGGTTAGCCGACCCGCCGCCCACCGAGAGCCAGCCGCAGCAGTACCGTCCGCAGGCCTCGGGCGCCTTGTAGGCGTCCTTCAGCTTCTTGCGATATTCCGGATACAGCGTCTCGGCGTAGCCCATCGCCGCTTCCTGCGGGATGTGGTACGTGTCGGCGATGTAGGTCTTGTTCGGGTTTTCGCCGGCGAGATAGCTCGGCACGATGCCCGAGCCTTCGAGCCGCGGGATCTCGGTCACCGCGTTGCACTGCTCCCAGAAACCGATGTTGCCGCGCGGGTCGAGCTGGTAGGTGCGGCTGATGAACAGCGGCTCGGCCAGATAGACCGGGTCTTCGTCGATGGTGATGATCGTCAGCAGGTCGTCGTGCCGAATCAGGTGCGCCGTCGTCGTCGCGCGATCGCTCTTGGGCATGCCGTTGGATCGCCGGGTCGCCGCGGCCTTGATGTGGGTGGTCGTCACCGTCAGCGTGTCGCCGTTCCACTTGCCGGTGCTGAAGCCGGAGAAGTCGTGAAAGGCGTTCTCCGACGGATGCGGGCGCCCGTCCATCCAGATCGTCAGGACGTCCCGCCCGACGTTGCCGCCGATCTTCCAGGCGAGGACTTCGCCCTTGTCGTCGATCTCGCTCCAGATGCGGACGCCGCGCGGCTGAAACTGGTTCGTCCAGGGCGCGAACAGCAGGCACTGGCGCTCGCGCAGCGAGTTGAGCGACGCGTCCCACGACAGCGCCTTGGCGCGGGCGTCGTCATTCAGGGCGATGCCGGTGTAGTCGCCCAGATCGCGGCCGCAGCATCGCTCCATCCAGTCTTCGTGCAGGCGGGTGTCCCACGAGCCGTTGAGGTCGATTTGAGCGGACGCCGGGGCGCCGAGCGCGAGCAGCGCGCACACCGTCAGCACAACGCGTGTCACCGTGATCCGGACCATCCTGTCCTCCTGCGCGGGCGATATTACCCCATCGAGCCCTTGACCGGACTGCCATCACCCGGCGAACCGTCCAATAAATTCGCGCTTTCTCACGCCACCCCGCGGCGCCGACGCTTCGTCGGCGAAGGCGCCTCGCGCTTCTGCGTCCGAGCCATGTATGACCGTAGAACGGCATTGATGCGCGTCTGATATCTCGGCCCTGTTTCCTTGAACCAGTCCAGTACGTCCCCATCAACGCGCAACGAAATGGCCTGCTTCGAAACTGGCGTCACAACCTCGCTGTCGTCCCAAAAATCCTCAGGCAAGTCAGCCAGCTCTGGTGGCGCGGTACGGCGAATGTCCGCTTCCGTCATCTTGCGAAGCCTTGATAGATCCGCCCAACCACGACTCGGGCGCTTCGGTTCAATCGACTGCTTCCTCGTAGATTTTTCGCTCACGACGATTGCTCCTGCGCGCTGAAATGATCCGGCGAAGGAATCTCCCTTGGTCGCTCCGGCGGAGGATACGCTTGTATATACGCGGCCGCAAGTCAGGCTTCGACGGCGCGCGCGGGTCGTACGTGCATCGATGCCAGGATTAACGCTAACGCGTCGTCAGTTCCTGATAGGCGATGGTCAGGACGTGGTTCAGCGTGAATAGTGGAATCGGCGACGCGTAGTTCTTGACCAGGTCGGCGTGATCCGCGAAACCGGGGAGCGCCGGCACTGCTGCGATCTCGGCCTGTGATCGTCCCGCCGCAATCCCCTTCCGCACGTGGTCGAGCGCCGCGGTCAGATAATCCCGGAAATACCTGACGTCGCTCACCGTGCCGGTGGACATGTCGTCTTTGCCGTGGCCGAAGATGAAGAGTGCGTCCGGGTGCTTCTTCGCAACCGACTCGAGCACGGTCAACCAGTTCACGATCGATCCACCCGATGGCCGATCGATGAACGGCGGAATGCGGTTGAAGACGAGGTCGCCGAGATGGACGACGTTGGCGCGCTCGAAGAAGACCAGGGCATCGCCGCTGGTGTGAGCGGCGCCGACGTGCACCGCCGACACGCGCTCGTCGCCGATCGACACGTTCCACGCGTCCGTGAAGGTCACGTCGGCGAGCCCGCGTTGGGCAGCCGGGGCCTGCGCCTGGATCAGCGCACGATGGGCGATCGCACACCGTTCGTGCTGCACGATCTGCCTGACCACGGGCCTGAACGTCACGTTCCCGGCGGTGTGATCGCCATGGTGATGCGTGTTGATGAGCGCCTGAATGGCCGCGGGCGTCCGCTCGCGGAGCGAGGCGATGCACGTGTCCGCGGTCATCGGAAACTGGCTATCGACGACAACCACGCCGTCCGGCGTGGCGAGCCAGCCCATGGTTCCGCCCGGCCCCACGAACAGGCCCACGCCCCGGCGCAGTTCGCGAAGGCCTGCGGCCGACTGCGCGCGCACCCCCAGCGGCGCGAGCGCCTGCGCCACCATCATCAGACCGCTGTCTACGAGGAACCGCCGGCGGGTTGAAGGCATCTGGTCGAACTATACCGCCCAGGCTCCAGCATCGGAGAGCACCACGTCTCCACGCAGATGCGGGGCAATCGAGCCGGCTGCGGGCGTACACTCGGCAGATGACCTTCACCCTGCACGACCTTACCCCCAGCCTGCAGGTCGCGATCGGCCCCGTCATTCTGGTCTCGGGCGTCGGGCTGCTCCTGCTGTCGATGACCACCCGGTTTGGACGGGTGATCGATCGCTCGCGCATGCTCGGGATGGAACTGCGGGCCGGCACCGGTGATCGCAACCGTGCCCTGCAGCAGATCGAGATTCTGATGCGGCGCGCGCGGGTCATTCGTCACGCGATCACGCTCGCGATCGGCAGCGCCCTGCTCGCCGCGGTGCTGATCATCACGCTCTTCGTGGCAGCGGTGTTCGCGCTTGAAGTCGGGCCGCTCGTCGCCGCGCTCTTCATCGGCTGCATCGCGGCACTGATCGGCGCTCTGATCGCATTCCTCCGAGACATCAACCTCTCGCTCGCCGCACTGACGCTCGAGCTCGAGCCCTGAGCGATCAGCAAGGGCGCGCGTGGTCTCCTGCCCGGCTACCTCAGTTTGCCAGTCAGCAACATGACGATCAGGATGAGGAGAATGATCCCGCCAAGACTACCGCCCACCATCGGGCCACCCATGTAGAAACCGCCGCCGCCGAACAACAACAGAAGCACGATCAGCACAACAAGTATGTTCATGGCGCACGCCTCTCAGATTTCCGTCGAGCGGACATCGCTCGTATAGCCGGACGATACCGCGTCGTTTCTCGCCTCGCTGTTCCGTATTGAACACGACAGGAGGGCGCCTAATTGTCGTCGCCGTTCGGTAAGCGACAATGCGGTAGTTCGGGAATGCCATCGACCGGGCAGGGGGTAAGGCGCGTGTCGGGCCTCACCGGAAGGTTTTTCAACTCGCACAGACGCTCTTGAAGCTTGGTCGCGAGGTTGGAGTTCCCAGGATTTAGTGGAGACGCTGTCGGTGCGGCTGGTGGGCCGCTTCGAATTGTTCAGGACTCAGCCCGCGTAGATGACTGTGGCGACGCGTTCGATTGTAGAAGGTATCGATGTAGTCCGCCACGTCAGCTGTCGCCAGCTCTCGGTTCTTATAGATCTGTTTCTTGATCCGCTCCTTTTTCAGGCTGCTGAAGAACGACTCGGCGACCGCATTGTCCCAGCAGTTGCCTTTCCGGCTCATACTCGGCTCGAGATGATTCGAGCGGCAGAATCGCCGCCACGCGTCGCTGCCGTACTGGGTTCCCTGATCGGAGTGAATCAACGTGCCGCGCGGTCGTCGTCGCCGCCGCACCGCTATGAGTACGGCATTGAGCACGAGGTCACCGTGCATGGTGGGGCCGGCGGACCAACCCACGATTTTGCGCGAGAACAGATCCATGACGACGGCCAGGTAGAGCCATCCCTGCCACGTCCGAATGTAAGTGATATCCGTGACCCACGCCTTGTTGGGCCGCGTCACCGTGAATTGTCGTTGCAGGAGGTTGGGGATGAGGACCGCCGGCTTGCCGACCGACCAGCGCCGGATGCGATAGCCATGCAGCGCGCGGAGATTGGCTTCGCGCATCAGCCGCGCGACGCGATGCTTGCTGCAGGTCTCTCCCGCTTCACGCAGATCGAGGAAGACGCGAGGAGCGCCGTAGATGCCGTGGCTCGCGACGAACGACGCCCGAATCAGGCGCAGTAGCCGGGTGTCCTCTTGCCCGCGGTTCGAGATCGGCTGCAGAAGCCACTCGTAGTAGCCGCTCGGGGCGACGCCGAGGACGCGACACATCGTCTGCACGCTGTACTGGTCTCGATGGGCCTTGATGAATTCGTACGCCGAGCGGACTCGCCCGGTGCCTGGCTTTGTGGACATTGGCATCCCCCTCCGCTGCGGATGCTAAAACGACTGTCCACTGAATCCTGGGAACTCCAAAACGGGTACGAGAGAGCGAGAGAAAGGGAACACTCGCTGCGAAATCCGCCGTAAAGAAGTAGGACGAGCTTCCTGATATCGATCCGGTTGAGTGCGGCGTATGCTTCCCTCAACGCCTCCGTCTCAGCCGCGAGAGACCGTGTCAGTTTGCCCATATTTCTCTCCCGCCGGACCAATTACCCATGGTGGGCCTCGGATGATTATTATCACGTATGATACCTTAGTGGCGAGTCCCGGATGGCCCTGACCATTCGACAGTACGTGACCGCCGACGGAAAGAGGCCGTTTCTCGAATGGGTTCGCTCATTGACGAAGGCAGTCGGGGCGCGAATTCAGTTGCGAGTCCAGCGCTTCGAGCTTGGCAATCTCGGCGACCACAAGAACGTCGGCGAGGGCGTCTGGGAAGCTCGTATGATGCTCGGCCCTGGCTACAGGATTTACTTTGGCAAGGACGGCGACTCGATCATCGTCCTGCTAGTCGGCGGCGACAAGGGATCTCAAGCGAAGGACATCGCGCGGGCACGAGGATTCTGGCGCGACTATCTGGAGGCGAAAAGGCATGGCAAGGCGACATGAAGACTGGAATGTTGGGCTGGCGGAGGATCTTCGGGATCCGGTGTTCGCCCGAGAATTTCTACTCGGAGCGATCGACGAAGAGGTTCCGCTTCAGGTCGCGCTGGGCAAAGTTGTTCGAGCTATGGGCGTCAAGGAATTCGCCGCCAAGGTAGGGATGGCCAGCCCGAATCTCTTGCGAACGCTCAACCCACGTCACAATCCCACGCAAGGCACCTTAAATCGCCTGCTTGAGCCTTTTGGTTTGAAGCTCAGCCTGGCTCCCATCAAGTCACCGAGGCGCCGTCGCGCGGCGTGAGAGAAGGACCGTGAGGACCATCACCACCGCGGAGGCGCACACTCATTTTGAAACCCTATTGGATGAGTCGCAGCGAGCGCCAGTCCTGATCCGCGATCAAGACCGCGACGTAGCAAGTCATCATGTCCATCGCGGACTATGAGCGGCTTCGCATGGTGATAGGCGAGCAATGCGTCTCTGTCTCGTCCGGCTTGCGTCTGTGCTTGATCCGCTTTCGTGGACACGTTCCGAAAGGTGGATACGATGTCCCGCATGTCCCGAAGCAGCAGTGGCCGGCGCCCCCGCCGGCAGTTCTCTGACGAGTTCAAGGAAGGCGCCGTCCGGCTGGTCTTGGACGAAGGCAAA